>NZ_JAZDAR010000022.1:0-480867 GCF_036680945.1 Pseudoalteromonas sp. P80D2 | reverse complement strand
CTTTTCTCAGCATTTGAACTGCACATTTTTAGGGTAGGTTGGGTCGAGCGGAGCGATACCCAACATAATCCATGTAAACCTTTTTATTTTAAAAGATAAACCAATCAATCAAACGCGATGTAAAATCGCTGCTACAGACTCGTACCTCGCACCTCGCACCTCGCAACTTTACTCTTTCCCCTTGAAACTCGCTAACTTATGGTTTCCCACATCACACATTGGTCTTTCAGACATTATCAACCATACTTGAATAATATGATCTGTAAGTATTTAAACTAAGGTGGCTTAATGGGGTTAAAAGCGCTGTTTTTACTTGTTGTTGCTGTATTGAGTAACTCGGCTTTTAGCTGCGATAAAACCCTAAAAGTGGGGATTAGTCAGCAGTGGGCACCTTATGCTTTTAAGCAAAATGGCAAGCTTACTGGCATTGATATTGATGTGGTTAATTTAGTGCTAAAAGAGGCAGGATTTTGCGCTAAATACGTTGTTATGCCTTCATCTAAACGCGGCTTTGCAGAGCTTAAGCACGGTAAAGTCGATTTACTACCCGCGGCAAGCTATAGCACAGAACGTGACTCTTTTAGTTTCTTTTCCAAGCCTTACCGTAATGAAGTGATGCGCTTGTTTTGGTACCCGCATGGCCGGTTAGAATCTCTTGATTTACAAGGGCTGCTCGAACATCAGCAAGTTATTTTAACTAACAGTGGTAGTTACTTTGGCCCTGACTTCACTCATTTTAAAGAAGACGCAAAATATAAAGAACAACTCGTTACTGTGTCATCTTTGCGTCAGCGTCTCGCTATGCTAGTTGCTAGGCGGGTCGATTTTTTTGTTGATGATGAACTAGCTGGTTTATATTTAATTCAAAAAAATAATCAGCAGGGTATCGAGCTGCATCCGTATATTGTCAATAATGACAGCGTTTATTTTATGCTGAGCGAAACAACCCTTTTAGCAGAAGACAGAGCGGCTATTAACTCAGCAATTTTAAACAACCAGCAAGCGATAACGGAGATCATCGCTCGCTATGTTAAGCAATAAACTATCCCAAACACTAAACTATCCTAAACGAGTCACGCGCAGTTTAATACGCCCCGCATTCGCCCCATAAAAGCGGTTTAGGTCGTTGGCAAACGGGCAAAACTCGCCTGATTTAGCAATACGAATATCAGCACCCTCAGCAATTTCAAACAAATGCTCATCGTTGTTATCGATAGCGCCAATCAACGCAAACCATTGTGCGTGCGGTAATCGTCTAAACGGTTCAAGCACGGCCATCGGGATTTCTTTCACCCCTAGTTGAATATTGTCACGGTGCCAGCCTGCAGGGCCACAACTAATGCCATCGTCATACCAAGTTTGCTCTGGGTAAGGCATAAATCGGTACGTACCACCTTGCTCTAACATTAAGCCTGTGTGGTTGTATTTTTCAGCGCCATAAACAAACACATCTTTACTTTCGTCTACGCTCAGCACCGTCATATTTTGTTTATCAAGCGCAATATGCGGGCTTAAACCCTTAAAGCTTAAGCGAGTTTCGTCATTATAAAGTACGTCGTAGTGAAGGCTCTTTAACGATTCAGGGCGATAGCTTGTTAAACGATTAATACGCTCTGCTACTGTGTAATGAATAGTTGGCGTGAGCGTGCTTTGTTCGTTATCAACCAATACACAGCATTCGCGATCTACCAGTTTAAACAAAGGGTTAAACCAAAAATAGTTTTGCTGATGGCTTAGTGCCAATGGATCTGGTGTTACGGTGACATCATCTTGAGCAATGAGATTACGATGCTCTTCTGGGAGCAAGGTGTTGTAATTGATATCCGCACTGGTAAGTAAGTTTAATGCAACGGTTTGTTCAATCAGCCACTCAATTGCATAGCGCAGGCAAATGTCGGCTAAACCATCACGATAATAGCCGCCACCCACATCTGAATGAGCGCCCGCAAACCAGATCTCTTGCACATGCGGCGCACTATTAATAAGTGTGGGTTCAAATGCACGGCGCTTTTCATCAAGTGCTACGCAATGAAGGGCTGCTTTTATATTGCTTGCAAGTGTGTAGTTTTCAAAAATAACGTGCTCAGCACCGCGGGTTGCTTTTGTTACTTTTGAAAAACCAATAGATGCAACGGTATCAAATACACATAAGTAAACATCATCACTAATAAGTGGCTCTAAACATTTGGCAAAGCGCCTAGCAAGGGCAGCACCTCGGCTAAAACCAGTCAGAAGTATTTTATCACCTACAGTGTAGTAGCTTTTAAAGTCGCTCATAGCACGATTTAAAATGCTGGCAACATCATCGCCTCTTGGTGCAAGGGCTTGATTAAATAAACGTCGAAAGCGGCTACCTTGGGTGCCTATACCCTGATAATAAAAGCTAAGTTGAGTTGGAAATGGTGTTTCGGGCTCGCTATTGAGTGCGCCACCAAAAAGTAAATGAAGTTTAAGAATATTAGAAATACTGGCGTCTTCTTTGAAGTGTGCAGCGCTGAATTGTTCAGCATCACGAGGCTCGCTGCCTGTGCCATCAAAGTTGAAAATCAGCGTTTTAGCGGTCATAGCGTCATTCCTTTAGTGGTTTGTATAAACATACTCCCACTTTATGAAAATTAGAAGACAAATATGCGGCGCTTTAATGAAAAATGGGCTTTGATTTTCAAAGCCCATTTATTTGCTCTCAATAAAATTAGCCGACCCTGGCTACGGTATGCTTTTGTAAAATTTCTAACAAAATCTCGTAGTCTTTTTCGATTTCGAGTAGCTTAAGTTGAATATCTTTTAGCGTATTGCCCTTACTTGCGGCCAGCACCTCCAGCTCAGTAAAGTGCTGGTGCAATTTGGCTGCACCAACATCGCCACAGGTCCCTTTTAGGGCATGGCTGGTGGTTGCAATCCCATGGTAATCTTTGTCTTTGATTGCTTGTGTTAGTAGCGCTATTTTTTTATGTGAGCTCTCTAAAAACATCTTACTCACTTTGTTTAATAGCACCTCGTTATTCATCAAACGACCGAGGGCTGCTTCGCGATTCCAATGCTGTTTTTCTTCATCGATTAATTCTTCTTGCAGTATAGCGGGCGACTGATTTACCTCAGGCACAGCAATCGTTTTTGGCGCTGTATGATGTTTAGGGTACGTTGATGCAACCCATTTTGCTGTGGTGGTGATGAGCTTATCGGCACTGATTGGTTTTGTGATGTAATCGCTCATACCTGCATTTAAGCACTTTTTACGCTCACCGAGCATGGCATTGGCTGTCATGGCAATAATAGGAATGTCGCTATGGTACTCTCCACCAGCCCCTTTGCGTATTTGTGCCGCAGCATCATAGCCATTTAGTACAGGCATTTGGCAGTCCATTAACACGCAGTTAAATGGGTCGTCTTCAGGTGCACTGGCCAATATTTCAATGGCTTGCTGACCATTCGACGCCATTTCAAAGCGCAGTGCCAAGCTCATTAATGTGCCTTTGGCAACTGCAGCATTTATATCGTTATCATCAACGATCAGGATTTTTGCTCCAGCAATATCAACATCTATGTGAATTTGCGTATCAGTCTCGCGACGAAGTGGTGTTGTGTCTTGAGCAGGCTGCTCTTTTATGAGTCGTTCATCAGCTAGTTTAAGTAAAAACTCAGAGATAAGCACAGGTTTAGATAAGCGCATAAAGGTGCAGAATTTAGCTTGCGGTGGTGGTTCGGTTGGGTTTATAAGCACTACTAATTTAAAGGGCAGGCTATAGTCATAGGTATTTTCACTAAAGCTATCAAGTTTTGCGAGTAACGGATTGCCAGGCTCTAAAATTAGCGTATCAAAGGGCATGTTATCGCTTACCTCAAAGCTTTCTAGGTCAACATTCGTGAGCTGTCCACCGCAATGAGAGATTAGTTTTGTTAGGCTTCTTTCAAGCTCAGGTTGTTTGACCGACACAGCAAAAACGCTGTCTTTTAAGCGGCTGCTTGGTTGGCGTTTTTCTACATTTTGGCTGTCTAACTGAATGGTAAATGTGAAAGCACTCCCTTTCCCCTCGGTTGATTCAAAGGATATGTGTCCATTCAATAAACTGGCTAGCTGCTTACATATCGATAAACCAAGCCCTGTGCCCCCATATTGCGAAGCTACTCTGTTATCAGCTTGGGTGAAAGCACTAAACAATTTATTTTGATTTTCAGGCGCAATACCAATGCCGGTATCTTGAATTGTGCAGCATAGCTCAACGTTATCATCGCTAAGTCGCTTACTCGCGGCGGTAAATTTTATAAAGCCTGTTTTAGTAAATTTAATCGCGTTATTTATTAAATTGGTAAGCACTTGTGAGTAACGATGAGGGTCAGTAACAATCGAGCTGTACTCAACATCGGCAATATCTAAAATAAATTCAAGGTTTTTCTCTTGTGCTTTAACAGCCATGCTGCCACTTAAGCTTTCAAAAAACTTAATAGGGTTAAACGCTTTTTTGTCCAAGTCGAGTTTGCCAGCCTCAATTTTTGATAAATCAAGAATGTCGTTAATGAGCACATTTAAGCTATTAACGCTTACCTCGGTCATTTCTAAATAATGTTGCTGTTGGTTACTTAATGACTCTCGTTTAATTAAATTAAGTGTGCCGATAATGCCGTTTAAGGGAGTACGCATTTCATGGCTGATATTGGATATAAAAGCGCTTTTAACTTGGCTGGCTTTTTCGAGCTGGGCAGTTCTTTGTGCGACTTTAATTTCGAGTTCGTTATTTATTTGCTTAATTTTGTCGCTCGCTTGCTTTTCAACGGTAGTGTCGCGAATGAGGATGGCTGAGCCGTTGTGTTGATGATGTTCATCAAAAATAGCTGAAAAAGCGAGTGCTAAATGAGTTGTTTGTTGATTTGATTGCTGGTAGTCGACTTCAATTTCATGTTGCTTTCGTTGGCTTTTAACCTCGTTACATACCTCTTTAATATTAATATTTGGAAATAGATTCAGTTTGTTTATATCAGCGCCTAGAACTTGTTCCCGTTGAAACCCAAACAGTTCAGTGGCCGCTTTATTCCAACTAGACACAAGACCAATATCACTGACCGCAATAATGGCATCTTTTGAGCCGCTAATAATGGCTGAAGATACTGCTCTTGCCTCGGCAAGCTCACGATTACGCTTTAAATTTCGATGTAAAAATCCAAGCACAAACACCAAAAAAGCAGATACGCCCAACAAAAATGCATAAGTGCTGATCCTTTGCTCGCGTTCCATCGCATTAATTTCAGAGTGAGGTAGCATAATGTGGGCATCTATAAACCCGGTTTCTAAATCCCCAGTAAGAGGTATGCGTTTACTTAACGCTTCGTATTGTTGTTCACCAGCAAAGTTAGAGCTAATGCTGAGTATATTTTCTAGATAGGCGGGTTCAGATTTATACACTGAGTCCCAACGTTTGTTTGGCGCTAAGTCGCGACTAAAGCGTAAGTCTTCATTTGGGTGAACTAAAAAGTAGCCTTCGCTGTCTGTTAGGATCAATGAGTTTGGTGCTTGTACCATCGCATTAAGAGATGCAAATAGGTGAGAGGTGTTAATGTTTGCAATAATCAGCCCATAGCGCTGCATATTTTCATCAAAAATGGGTAAGGCTATTCGCAGCATAGGCTTATATGGATAATCGAGCTTTCCATATTCCCGGTTAAGTGTTATTGCTGATAAATACATATCACCCTGTGGTAATTGCGAACTCTGTTGGTAGTAATCACGGCCACTTTTATCCTGTAACTGATTATCGGATTTTACAACTATGCCACCGGCAGCTCTGTCTACCCTGATAAGTTCTTGTCCTGCTTGTTGTGTACTGATGATACGTAATTGCTCGAATTCAGAATTTGATTGTAAAAATGCAACGAATATCGTTTCTAAACGTTTTTTCCATTGCTCTGAGGTAGTGTTATCAAGAGGGTCGTTACCACCATTTGCTGCAGCTCTGGCAAGTCCTGCTATAGGTGGAGTGGAATATAAAAACTGTAAATCGTTTTTATATTTATTTATTTTTTCATGGACTTGCACATCTACGGTAGCGCTTGATTCTCTCAGTCGTTCAGCAACACTGTTATTAATATTTTTATGAAGTTGTAGTTCGAAAAAGAAGATTGCTGAGCACATAATTGCGGCTATAAAAGCAATCGCTAATGGTATTAAAAAGCGTCCTTCAGATGTTGTCGTTTTTTTCTGGTGTAATACTTCGTAATCCATGGCTCAGCCCTCCATACCGCAAACGTGAGTCGGTAGTAAGGTTTGATTTAGCTTAAAAGCTAAAACTGGGTTCAGCAAGTATGCAAACACAGCGGTTTCTCCCTTGATGCTTGGCTTGATAGAGCGCTTTGTCGGCACTGCGAATTAGTTCGTCAGTGTCGATGGCTTCATGCCCAGAAAATGTTGCGCTACCAATACTAATAGAGAGGACTCCAGAGGTTGCATGTGGGTGTTCAATATTTAGTTCACGAATGTTTGCCAATAGCTTATGGGCAATAAATTGTGCCCCTTGAATATCGGTGTCTGGCAATACACATAAAAATTCTTCACCGCCATAGCGGATAGTGGTATCAGTTGGGCGGTTAACACTTTTTTTGATTTCATCAGCAACGCGTTTTAGGCATTCGTCACCTTGTTGATGGCCAAGAGAGTCGTTGTACTGTTTAAAGTAATCAATATCGAGCATTAATACCGAAAGGGCTTTATCGTTTCTGATGGCTAAACGAATGTTTTGATCAAGGGTGTTTTGTAAAAATCGTCGGTTGTTTAAACCAGTGAGGCTGTCGTGTTCACAAAGGTTTTTGAGCAAATCAGCTTGTTTTTTTAAGGTCAAATGCGCTTTTACGCGATTAAGTAATGTGACGCCATAAACCGGTTTTGATACAAAATCGACGGCGCCTGCTTGCCAGCAGCGATTTTGGTCATCTTGATCCATAATAGCGGTAATATATATCACCGGAATATCTTTGTATTGGGAGTGTTTTTTTAATTGCTTGCAAACATCTAGGCCGCTCATAGTACCAAGCATCACATCAAGCAATATTAAATCTGGCTTAACGGTTTCGCACAGGTGCAGCACGTTTTCACCGCAATCTGTAGTGTGAGTTTTATAGTAGGGCGAGAGCAAACTTTCTATTACGGTTGTATTAATTGGTTCATCATCAACAATCAAAATAACAGAATTATTAAGCTTTAAATCTGTGCGACTAGCTACCGGTTGCAAACTATTCCCTCCACGCGATAAATAAATCATAGACCGGATTTTGGGATTTTCTACAACTTAAGAATTAAAAAATTATTTTTTATGTTGGCGCGTCTGCTGAGATAGGACTAGAGTTTTTTTAAGTACTATTTACAGAGGCGATGGATATGCTTTTTTCTCATCATGAAAATTCACACAATAAAGTGCTTGTAGTGGATGATGAGCCGACTAGTTTGATGATTATGGCCGAGTCGCTTAGCGACCTTGGTGAGATTGTTTGTTGCGATAATGGCACTCAAGCAATTGAGAAAGCAGTTTTCTTTCAGCCAGATGTGATTTTGCTCGACATTGAAATGCCTGGCATGAATGGCTTTGAGGTGTGTAAAAAACTTAAAAACAACCCTAAAACCGCGCAAAGTCATGTGATTTTCGTTACCTCTCATAATGAGCAAATTTTTGAATATCAAAGTTTTGCAAGCGGTGGGATTGATCTTATTCATAAACCCGTTGATTTGAACATTTGTCGCCTGAGAGTACAAAACCAGTTAAAGCTTAAACACCAAGAGGCGCAAATACTGGCTGCAAAAAATGATATTTCGACACTCGTTGCGCAAGTACCTGTGTATATATCTTACTGGTCAAATACCGAGGAAAACCTCTTTAGTAATGATGAAACCAGCCATTGGTTTTCAAAAAGCAGCGAGCAAATGTTAGGTTGTTTCGCTAAAGATGTATTACCAGATGAATTGTATGAGGCTTTTCATCGCTGCTTGACTAAGGGCATAGAGCAAGAAGTTTTAAATATTCAGTTGCCTAGCCCTCGCAATAAGATTGAATATGTTAGAGCGCAAATAAATTTAAGAATAAAAGAGCGAGAAGTTGTAGGTGTTATTCTTACTCTTTCGGACATCACCTCAATTACCCATACAAAAAAACTGCTATCGAATGAGTCTGAACGTTTACGGGTTATGCTTAATTCTATTGGTGATGCCGTAATAGCCACGGACAACAACGCAATTATTAACTTTATGAACCCCATTGCTGAGCGATTAACAGGTTGGCACGTTGAAGAGGCAAAAGGGCGCCATATTGAAGAGGTAATGAAGCTCGTTGATGCAACATCTAACAAAACACTCGTCAATCCTATATCTGTT
Organism: Pseudoalteromonas sp. P80D2; assembly: GCF_036680945.1. Classification (NCBI taxonomy): domain Bacteria; kingdom Pseudomonadati; phylum Pseudomonadota; class Gammaproteobacteria; order Alteromonadales; family Pseudoalteromonadaceae; genus Pseudoalteromonas; species Pseudoalteromonas sp. P80D2. Next base: position 472,517 of record NZ_JAZDAR010000022.1, on the reverse strand, counting down.
GCTTTAAAAGAGCAGCGCATTGTTGCTATGGCGTTAAATAGTCAATTAACTGGGCTTGATGGGCGAGTATATAGGGTAGAAGATTCAGCTGCGCCAATACGTGATATTGAAGGTAATATCATTGGCGGTATTATCGTGTTTCATGATGTCAGTGAATCAATCGCGATGGCAGTGAAAATGAGCCATTTAGCTAATCATGATTTACTAACAGACTTGCCTAATCGGGTGTTATTGCATGATAGGGTCACTCATGCATGTAAAGTCGCTATGAGCATGAAAAAGAAAGTGGCTTTAATGCTGATTGATATCGATCACTTTAAGTACTTAAACGATACCCTAGGTCATCATCAAGGCGATTTAATTATTAAACATGTGGCTAAGCGCCTTGAGTCTCTCATCGATTTAAACACCACGTTAGCTAGAATTGGCGGCGATGAATTTGTAATTTTATTACCTGACGTGCAGAGCACCTCCGCGATAGATGCCATTGCCAGCGATATTATTAACACCATGAATGAGCCGTTTCGTATTGATAGCCAAGAGTATATATTATCGGTCAGTGTGGGGGTGAGTGTTAACCCTGCGGACTCTACTCAAGCAGAAGAGATGATGACTCATGCCGATGCAGCCATGTACCGTGCGAAAGAGCAGGGACGTAACCGTTTTTGTTATTACTCCGATGACTTAGAGTATCAATTTAAGCAGCGTCAAAGCGTTGAAAAGCTCTTAAGACATGCTATTGAGCAAGATAAGATTGAGGTATTTTATCAGCCGAAACTAGCGCTTTTGACAGAAAAAATTATTGGTGTTGAAGCCCTAGTGCGACTGAGAGATGACGAGAATAAGCTAATTTCACCACTGGATTTTATACCCCTTGCAGAAGAAACAGGTCTTATTCATGCTTTGGGCCAGTCAGTGCTTAAGCAAAGCTGTAAAGCGGCTAAAGAGTGGGCCGATAAAGGGCATAACATAAAGGTTGCCGTGAACATTGCAGCAAAACAATTTACCGATGGTAATTTTTGTAATCTCGTTGCTGATACCATTGAACAAGCGGGGCTTGCCAGTGAACTGTTAGAGCTTGAAGTAACCGAAAGCGCGTTGATGCATGATTTTGAAGAAATAAAAATGATGCTTAATAAGCTCTCTGACTTAGGGTTAGCCATTGCCATTGATGACTTTGGTACGGGCTATTCAAGTTTGTCTTATTTAAAACTCTTTCCCGTGGATGTACTCAAAATAGATCAATCTTTTGTGAGAGATATGCTCACCGATACACAAAGTATGGACATTGTTAGAACCATCACCAGCTTAGCGCATATCTTGAATTTGCAAATTGTGGCTGAAGGTATTGAAGAAAAGCAACACTTAAATAGTTTAATCGATTTAGGCTGCGAGCTTGGGCAAGGGTACTATTTTCATAAGCCCATGCCCAAAGAAGAGTTTGATAAGCTGTTAGGTTAAGCCATGGTGTGGCTGTATAGGATGCCACAGCCGATAAAGATAAGTGCAACACCACCGATTGCTTCGGCCTTTTTGCCAACCCAGCCACTCATTACGTTACCAAGTAGTGCGCCGATGGTAACCATAATTGTGGTTGCTAGGCCTATCATGGCGGCTGCTAAGTAAATGTTCACTTTCATGAAAGCAAGGCTAATACCTACTGTCATGGCATCGATACTAGTGCCAACAGCGGTTAGTAATGTGGCAATGAAAGAGCGTTTGGTATTCGGGGCAAGTTCTTCTTCATCGTCGTCATCTTCTTTACGACTCTCAAGCAACATATGAACACCTAAACCCACTAACAACACAAAGGCAATCCAGTGATCAAAGGCTTCAACGTAATCTGCACCGGCACTGCCAATTAGCCAGCCAACAATCGGTGCGATAGCTTCGATACAGCCAAACAATAAACCAAGCTTGATTGCACTCAGAACACGAGGATTTTTAAGTGTACTGCCTTTGGTGATTGAAGCTGCAAAAGCATCAGTCGACATAGCAAGCGATAAAACGCTTAGAGTAATAATATTCAATTTTTGCGCCCCACAAAAAGTGGGCATTATACGCGGCTAAGCCGTAAACAGATAGGTTAATTTACGGCTCAAATAGGTAAGGAGCTTAATAAGCGCTGTACTGATAGTTATTCATTACAGTGCCACCTTTGGGTGCAAGTTTTGGCTCAAGTTTAATAAGCTCTTCATAAACATCAGGGACAAAAACTTTTAGACGCTCAGCACGGCGAAAGTGGTTAGGCTCATATTGCTCAACAAGTTTTAATGCGCTTGGCATATAGTCTGCGAGGGTTTGTGTGTTATAGCTTTGCTCCAGTGCTTGGTCGAGAATATCAAGCCCAGGTTTAGAAAAATCATGTGCAACTGCAAGGCTCATTAAAAACTTAACTGCTTCTTTTGAATGCATGCTTGCATAAAAATACATATCGTTGTTTTGCATGTCTTTTAATGAAAAATCAAAGCCACTATCGGCTAATGTTTGCCATTGTGCTAATGGTAACTTAGTAAATACAAAAAGATTTTCAGGTGCAGTTGGAGCGACTCTGTTTTGCCAAATAGACGTCAATTGTTGAGCGTTTGCTATTGTTGCTGCAAGCAACATATTTGTCTGGTGGGTACTGAGCTTTGCTGTTTGGGTAATCGTTGCAACAGTACTAAAGTCTTTTTCGACAATTGCTTCTTTAAAGGCTTGATACTGCGTTGAGGTTTGATATTTATACTCATTTGAATGCAAGAATTGCCAATTATGAACTTGTACAGGGTCGATTTCTTGAAGCGTATTGGGAGTTAGTAAGCCTTGTTGCGCTTCGAGCGTTTCTAATTCTTCGAGTGCTTGAGAGCGTGTTTTTATCGCTTCTAGTGAATTGATCCGCTGATCTATCGTTTCACACTCAGGAGTTATTTTTTTGGCTTGCTGTTTTTGTCTCTCATAGGCACTGAGTGCTTTTGATATTGCAGAGTTATCTTTTTCTTTACGTTTAAATGCTTGGTTATTTGGGATTAGCTTTAAATCTTTGAACTGAGAAAAAGCATCATTAGCAACTTGGTCGCCAACAAATAAAAGGCTACTCGGTAAAAATGAAGATTTAAGCATCAGTAGCCTATCGTTCGGTGTGTCGCGCACAAGCTCGCCGTGAGCTCGATAACCTTTATTTTTTAGATAACTTAGTGTTTCTAAGTGTTTGCTCTCTAGTGGCTGTACTTCGCTATTTGAGCTGCCCTTTAGGTTTACAATGGCTATATCCATCGCTGTAAATACATTTGGCTGATTAGTGGGCTCAATACCTCGTTCACTTAACAACTTTAAAATTGGTACGTTAAATTCACTCACAGCCACATCAGCAAGGTTTAAATACAATTGTTCATCCATAAAGTCATCACTCATTGCTGTAGGCGAGCCGCCTAGCTGTGCTGTTTGAGAGATGAGGGCTGTTAAATAATCATTAGGTAAGTTGCTTTTTAAAGCCACAGCAATGTCGTTAACAGTAAACTCTTTGCTGGATATTGCGTTTTCAAACTCAGTCAAACTAAGCGCATGAGCATTAGCAAGAAACAAAATAGATGGTGAAATGAGCCGTGATGGACCGATTTTAAATGGTGTTTTTAAATAGGTATTAAAATCATCGTTGTTATCTAATAGTTTGTACAATGCTGTTTTGTTTACTTGCTCAGGTAATGGAACATTAAACATCATTGAACCTGTATTTTGACTAAGGGGTCCATTAACTGCCGTTAGTTGGTTGATTGTATCAGCATCAAAATAATCAATGACCTCAAGTCCTTGCCAGCTTTTTAGTATGTTAACAGATGAGGCATATTGAAATTGCTGTTCTGCATTCTCTTTGATTGCGTTAATAACTAAGGTATTAAATGAACGGTAAGATATTTTCACAAGCTCTGAATAACTTAAAATATCTTCAAGAGAGTCACCGTCTTTTAATGCTTGTTTAATCGCTGCCTCTATTTGACTGTGATCAGCTGCAGCTTGAGTGGCTTTTAAACTTTGTTGCTTACACTGGTGTTTGGCTAGCTTGAGCTTAGCCAGCTCTGATGCTTTACTATTTGGCTGGCTTGATGGTTCAAAGAAACTCGTAGCTTTCTTTTGTTCAGCGATATTAGCAGAAGATGTCGAGACTTTGTTGCTTATCGCTTCGATGGGAGTGGGTTTATCTAATATCAGGTAGGTCCCACAGGCACAAAGCCCTGCAAAAACGGTTAGTGAAATACCTTTTTTCATATTCAATCCATGGATTTATTTTGCCTGAAGTGTATGGTTTTATATTTTGATGTCAATGACTTGGGGACGAAGTGCACAAATAGCCGACAAACAACTAATTTGCCGGCTTTATGCTGTAGCTTAATGCAGTTTCATTTTTGGCCTAACAACGCGTAGTACTTTTTCGCTGATCCACAGTGCAAAGGTTTTTGCACTGCCATGGATGGCACGTTGATGCATACGATAGAGCGAAATATACATAAATCGCGCTATTTTACCCTCTATAAAAAAGCTATTACTGGTTAGGTTGCCCATTAAACTGCCTACTGTGCTGTAGCGTGACAAGTTAACTAAAGAGCCATGATCACTGTAGTTAAAGGCACTCAGAGGCTGGTTTTTGAGTGTGGCTATAAGGTTTTTTTCAACACATTGCGCCATTTGATGAGCCGATTGCGCTCTGGGCGGCACTTGCGTGCCATCTTCTTGAGTAAATGCACAGCAATCACCAATCACAAAAATATCGTCGTTAACGCTACTTTGCAGATATTGGTTCACCTTAATTTGGTTATTGCGGGTAAGTTCAAAGATACCAATGTCTTTAATGAAATCAGGGGCTTTTACACCCGCAGCCCAAACCATAATATCGGCTTTGATATGTTCATCGTTTTTGGTGATAAAGCTGTTTTCTGTGGCCTCTTTTACTTGCGTGCCTTCGCGCACCGTTACCCCTAATTTAACCAGTTCACGCTTAGCTGAGTTTGCAATACGCTCTGGTAACGCGGGTAAAATTCGCGGCCCTGCTTCAATTAAATCAATGTGTAAGCGTTTAGCGGTCATTTTATTCAGGCCATACATTTTCAGCATGTCTGATACATGATAAAGCTCTGCCGACAGCTCAACCCCGGTTGCACCACCACCCACTATGGCAATGGTTAAAGAATGCTGTGGGTCGTCATCTTGATGTAAGCGGGTGAAGTTATCGAGTAGAGCATGCTGAAAGCGCTCAGCTTGTTGGTTTGAATCAAGGTAAAAACAGTGCTTGTTAACACCTGGGGTATTAAAGTCGTTACTGACACTGCCTATAGCAAGTACGAGGTAGTCATAACTGACTTGGCGCTCAGGTAAAATACGGTGGCCAAGTTCGTCTTTTAACTCGCTTAAAGTAATGGTTTTGTTGGTTTGATCTAAGTGGCAAAAGCTGCCGAGTTGAAAATTATAATGATGTTTTGCTGCATGAGCTGAGTATACAACGCCGTCTAAATCGGCATCAATCGACCCCGTCGCTACTTCATGAAGTAACGGCTTCCAAATATGGCTGCGGTTTTTATCGATTAAAAGTATCTCTGCTTGGCGTTTTTTCCCGAGTTTGTGTCCTAATTGTGTTGCTAGTTCTAAGCCACCAGCGCCACCACCGATTATCACGATTTTAGGAGGTTGGTTAATCATTACGTTGCCCTCAAAAGTATAATACCTAAACACTCTTGCGAAAAAGCGCTTAGGTATTGTAAGTCCATCCATCAATACCCCATGGCAACGCGTCCATTGTGCGCCTTTTTACTGATTTTGTCAGTACCTGTTAAGAACAATATAGTGCGCTTAGTTATATCAATGGCCTTGGGAGATTGAGTTAAACACGTTAACATGGCTAATTCGCAGTAAGAGACCTATCATTACCTGAAAAGGGAAATGAAAGTGAGGGATCAGGATGACTACACCACTACACACTTCGTTGAATCAATACTTTGGCTTTAATGAGTTTCGCCAAGGTCAGCAACAAACCATTGAGCAGTTATTAAATCAGCAATCGTCGTTGGCAATTTTTCCAACTGGCTCGGGTAAATCTTTGTGCTATCAATTAACTGCAATGCACCTACCTAATTTGACCTTAGTAGTTTCGCCATTATTGGCACTGATGAAAGATCAAATCAGCTTTTTAAATAGCAAAGGTATTTACGCGGCAAGCCTTGATTCAAGCCAAACCAGTGAGCAAAGTCATACGGTAATGAGTGATGTGCGAGCAGGAAAGGTGAAAATTTTAATGGTCTCAGTTGAGCGTTTTAAGAATGAGCGCTTTCGTGAATTTATTAAACAAGTGTCTATTTCGATGCTGGTGGTTGATGAAGCGCACTGTATATCTGAATGGGGTCACAACTTTAGGCCTGATTACCTAAAGCTGCCGCGCTATAGTGAAGAGCTTAATATTCCACTGGTATTACTTCTCACTGCTACAGCGACTAAAAAAGTAAAGCGCGATATGTGCGAGCGTTTTGCTATTGCCCCAGAATGTGTGGTGCAAACTGGCTTTTACCGAAGCAACCTCGACTTATCAGTGCTCAGTGTTGCAAGCCAAGAAAAACCTCAGCAATTAGCCAGTATTATAGCCAGCCAACAAGGTGCTGGGATTGTTTATGTCACCTTACAACATACCGCTGAGCAAGTAGCAGAAGGCTTGGCAAGAGCGGGCTTTAATGCGGTGGCTTATCATGCAGGCCTTGAGGATGATAAACGCTGGCAAATCCAAGATGATTTTATGGCGGGTAAAATCAATATCGTTGTGGCAACCATTGCTTTTGGAATGGGCGTTGATAAGTCTGATATTCGCTTTGTGATCCACTATGATTTGCCAAAATCGATTGAAAACTATAGCCAAGAGATTGGCCGTGCAGGGCGAGATGGTGCGCCGTCAAACTGTTTTACCCTAGCAAACCTTGATGGCTTAAATACCGTTGAGAACTTCGTTTATGCCGACACTCCCGAGCAAAGTGGGATTGACTATGTCATTAATAACATTCGCAACGAACAAACGAACAACCAGTGGGAAATGCAAGAGTACAGCTTATCGAGCGAAAGTAATATTCGTGCTTTAGCGTTAAAAACCTTACTAGTACAGTTAGAGATGCAAGGGGCTATTACGCCTTTATATGCCTATTACGCCGATTTTAAATATAAGTTTTTAACGGAGCAAAACGAGCTACTTAGCCAGTTTGATGCTGACCGACAAGCGTTTTTACAACAGGTATTCAAACACACTGAGTTTAAGAAAATTTGGGGCACACTTAATTTTGATGCACTAACCCGTGCCACTCAAGTTGATAGAAAGCGCGTGGTTGCAGCGCTCGATTATTTGGCTGAAAAGGGCCACATAGCCCTTGAAACTAAACGTATCACGCAAGTGTATGAGGTGAATAACTCGGTAATAAATCACGCTGATTTAGCACAGCAACTTCACCAATATTTTATCGAAAAAGAGCAGGCCGAAATTAAACGTATCGCTACTTTAGTACGCTTTTTTGAGCTTGATAGCTGCTTAAGTTATAACTTAGCTCGCTATTTTGATGATCAACATGCACCCCAGCAATGTGGCCATTGTTCAGTGTGTAGAGGCCAGCAGGTAAAACTTAGTTACTCACTAGTGCATCAAATGCCTGAGCAAAATGTGATTGCCAGCAAAGTTGCTGAGCTTAAACAGCACTTAGCTGCTAAAGGGATTAGTGATGTGAGCATCGATACACAGTGCCGCTTTTTAGCGGGCATGAGCGTGCCTTTATTTACTCGTAATAAAGTCAGGCAACTATCAGGTTTTGGCCTTTGCGAACAGCAACGATACAGTGACATTAAAACCTTGCTACAGCAGTTGTAGCAGGGTCTTACATTTTAAAATCAGGCTCTGTAGCTTCGGTAAACATTTTTGACTGAACTGTCTTGAATAACTCTGTCAGGGTATTTTGTAAGTACAACTGAAACTTTTCTTTACCGAGAGTTCTATCGAATACTTCGGTATCTAAAAAGCGTTTCATTTCACCGACAAACTCAGGGCTCGTGGTAAGTTCGGGTAACCTATCAATTAAATGAGTGAGCATGGACTGATATTGCTCAAGTTGATAGTCAGCAACTTTATTTTTAACTAGTTCAATATCTAATTGAGCCCCTTGCTGTTGCAACCAAGCAAGATCCCAAATGTCTCGATGTCGCACATACTTTGTTGTTGCTGGTAATGAAATTATTTTATCAGCCATTACCTCATCGAGTGTTTCAGCTAAGATCAGTGTATCGCTGTATCCATCAGGCAGAAAATCATAGTTCAAATTCAGTGGTAAAGGCTGCTTTGTGTAGGCCGGAATATTGGCAACTTCTAACTTAATTTTTTGTTTGGGTAAATCCTTTCTTTGTGGTGCAGTTACTACTGCAACTTGCCACTTATCTATTTTTAATTCTGAGTATTTAGGGTCTTTTTTTAACTCTTTCGGTTCTTTAACTGTCACCTCAAGGCCATATCTTTCGCCAATATACTTTTCAATACATGCTTTGATATCTTTTAACATGAGTGAATTGAATTCTTTACCACCAGCAAAATTTAAATCTTCACTAAAGCGATTTCCGCCGTAACATAATCTTAAAGAAGTACCTCCTTGAAATACTAGCTTATCAAGGAATCCACCTCTTTCGAGAGCGAATAGGATGTCGTAATGCAATAACTCTTTTTCTATAACAGCCCGCATATGAGAAACATTTGTGGTTTGCATAGCGAGATTTACCAGTTGCGCAAAGTTCTCTTGTTCAGTTTTCATCTTATGCTTCCTCTGCAATTAAATGAGTATTCCGGCCAACTCTTTTTAAATCCCTTAGAGCTGTATTTTTCGTTGCAAACCTCAAAGAGCGATCCGTTTTAATCGTGTTTTTTAGAATGTCTAAACGATCTCGCTTAGTGTGAGTAAATTCAATTGTACCAAAAGGCGTTTTATATTCACCCGAGCGTCCTGTTGTCATAATGGTCAATCTGCCAACGGGGATTTGTGAAATAATTCCATACTCTGAAAGTGCAGACTCTAAACTAACGTAATTGTACTCACCGCGGCGGATTGTCTTTGCAATTAGCTCCAGCGTATCACTTCCTTTTGACTGAGCAAGAGCGTAAATAAAAATACCATTTGCAACTCTAATTAAAAAGCCATCATCGATGAGTCGCGAGATCCCCGCTCTCAAGCTCCTATTAGTATCATCAAAAAAAATCTTTGCAAAATCAGACATTGTAAAAATATAACGTCCTTGTTTATCAAATTCTGATAGCTTTTTGATTGCATCTGACTTTTTCAATTTATCTCTCAAGTAATGATTAATGGCATATTTATATGTCATTATTGTAGACTTATTTTACTGCTTTTCAAGTTCACAATTTTAATACTAAAAAATGTCAAAATTGTACACTTAGCCAATTTGAATACTGGTAGTAGGGTAGGTCAAAGGTTGGCTGTGCTGGCGAGCAAAACAATAAGCAAATGTTAGTGGCCCAACTCGACCTATCAACATCAGCAATATGATGATGAGCTGACTAGGCGCACTTAAATCCCCAGTAATACCTCGCGAAAGACCTACGGTACTGAGTGCCGAAATTGCCTCAAAGGTAATATCAAGTAACGACCCTTGTTCAAGCTTGGTGATGATCATAATGCTGGTAAAAGCGATAAATAAGTACAGTATCATGACGCTTAATGCCTTGATCACTAACTTGTCGCTCAGCTGACGGTTAAACACGGTGACCGTGGTTTGCTGTTTTAAATAGCTGCGCATCGCTAGAATTAGGATCACAAAGGTGCCGAGCTTTATGCCGCTCGCCGTACTAACTGAACCACCGCCAATCACCATCAGCAGCATAGTCAAAAGCGTTGAATCTTGACTCAAACCATCAATCGGTAGGGTATTAAACCCTGCGGTACGAGGTGTCACCGCTTGAAACCAAGCCGTTAATATCTGCTCAGACGTTGATAGCGGCGCTAATGTCGCCGGATTGGCGTGTTCAAAGAAAAAAATCAATATAAATGCGATGCAGTTGAGCACAAAGGTGGCAATCAACACCAAGCGGGTATTGGTTGATAGTAACGACCAGCGCTTTTGTTTGTAGATATCAATCAGTACAGTAAACCCTAAGCCGCCGATGATAAACAAAGCGGTGATTATCACGTTTACGGTTATATCGCCTTTGAATGCCGATAAGCTATCGCCGCTTAACGCAAAGCCCGCATTATTGAACGCCGAAATCGTATAAAACAGACTGTGATAGGCGCTTTTTAGTGCGCCATATTCATCAAACCAACTAATAAAGAGTAAGCAAAATGCCACTGACTCAATCACTAATGAATACACTAAAACATACTTAGCAACCTTGATCACCGAGGTTAAATCGTTAGTGTCGAAAGCGCGACTGGCTAGTAAGCGTTGCTGTAAGCCTAGAGTTTTTCCTAAACTTAATATTGAAATCACCGCCACGGTCATAAAGCCAATACCACCTATTTGAATCAGCAGCATTACTACGCTTTGACCAAATACAGTCAGATCAGTACCAGTGTCGATGACCACCAGCCCTGTTACTGTAACCGCAGAGGTTGCCGTAAATAATGCATCGAGCCAGCTGATCGGTTGGGTGCTTGCCATTGGCAACATGAGTAAGCCCGTGCCGAGCATAATTAACACAATAAAGCCGATAGTGAGCACTAAAGGTGGGTTTACTTTTTGCCGCTTACGACACTTTACACCGCTAAATTGTTTAGGGTAAACATTGGCTTGCCAGTTAATCATAATGCACGAAACCGTTTTGCTAATTTAGTTAAGTAGGTTTTAGAGCCCAGTAACACCAGACTATCTCCGTGGCGCAGTTCGGTGTCGTTAGTCAGCTCTGTATTGAAATAATCATCACGTCGTAGTGTGAGCGGTTTAATATCGCTATTACGCTCTTTGAGTAGCCAGCCAATTTTGCGACCTGAAAGTTGCAGATCAATGCCTAGTTCAACAATAAACGTGGATTGGTTAAGCGGGAAATATTGATTAACCATTGGGTAGTTAAGCGCTTGTGCAACCCTCACGCCCATTTCTTCTTCAGGGTGAATGATGCGGTCAACGCCGAGTTTACTTAGTATCTGATGATGGCTTTTGGTACAGGCTTTTACCCAAATTTGCTTTACGCCTAAGTTTTTTAAATGCAATACACATAAAATACTGGCTTCAATATTCTCGCCAATGGCCACCAATACGGCTTGGCAACTGGGTAAATCGAGCCGTGCTAATTGTGTTTCATCACTGGCATCAACCACCACGGTAAAACTGAGTTGGTCGGCATAGTGATTAACGGTGCTTTCGCTAATATCGGCGGCACACACTGTATGACCTTGTTTTGAAAGTTCTAAACAGGCGGTTACGCCAAAACGTCCTAATCCGATTACTGCAAACTGAGCCATTGTCTTTCTCGCTATTGTGGGTACGCGCTAAATGCTAATAGCAAAAAAACAGAAGTCTTTAGAGAGGTTGAAAGCTTTATAAAGATTTTATGCTGAGATAAAAAAACTTTATAAAAACTTTATAGTGACAAAACTGAAAACCCTTTAATCTAATAGGGACAAACAATAAGTGAAAAGATGATGCAGTCAGTATTCAAAATACAGTATTTAAAAGCCGCATTTTTAAGTGTGTTGATGCCACTTGTGGTGGTGCTCGCGATATTTCCGTTTCGAGAACTGTTTACAACCACCGATATTGTGATGCTACAGCTGCTGTGGGTGACCTGGGTTGCGGTGCGCAGTAATCGTCGTGTTGCTGCGCTTACCACCTTAGTAAGTGTCGCCTGTACTGACTGGTTTTATGTGGTGCCGTATTTTACTTTTCATATCGAAAATATTGAATATGTGGTCACTTTTTTGGTGATGTTGATTGTGGGTTTAGTGATAAGCCACTTAGCCGGGGAGCTCAATACCAAGGTTCGCGATGTGCAAGCCCATGCAAGTAATAGTCGCTTATTGTATGAATTAGCTAAAAAGCTTAATGATCTCGATAGCCTTGAGGAGCAAAAGCAGCTGTTTTTAACAACCATGGCCGCACATTTAAAGGTTGCGTGTGATTGGCAGTTAACAGCGTCTAAGCAGTTTATTTATTTAAACGAACAGCAAGCGGAATTTGGTGGTATTGCGTTTGCCAAAGCACTTAATACAGAGCAACAGGCTTTGGCGAATACAGCGTGCTCTTTACTGTATCAGGTTCAAGAAAAAACCTTACTACGCGAGCAATCAGCGGCGATTAAAGTACAGGCCGAGTTAGAAAGGTCAAAAAACACCTTGTTGCGCAGTTTATCCCATGACTTACGAACACCATTAGCGACCATTATGGGCGCATCAAGCATGTTGGCTGATGATGATATTCAACTAAGCTCTGAGGTTATCAAAGAGCAAGCTGCTAATATTTATGAGCAAAGTAAAATTCTTAACCAGCACTTTGATAAAGTCATGGAGCTCAGTAAAGTGAATAAGTTAGCTGAGAATATTAAATGGCAAAAACTACCCATTTTGACCTTAATCAGCGAAGCTAAATCACGCCGTCAGCAACAACTACAAAACTTTAAACTGCACATCGAAGCTCAGCAACAAAGCATATGTTTTGGCGATGAAACCTTACTTGAAATTGCCTTTGCCAATATGCTCGAAAACGCAGCTCGTTACGGAGATGGTTCGGCGAGCATGCAATTTATTGAAACACAAGACGAATACCAAATTGTGTTAACTAACCCTTTTGCTAATAAGCACGAGACGAGTCAAGATGAAGGCGTTGGCCTAGGGAGTGTTATTTGCGATGTGGTTGCTAAATGTCATCAGGGGCGCTTTGAATTAACCCTCAATGAGCAGACAAAGCAGGCAACAGCTATATTAATTTGGAGTAACAGCCGTGGCTAATATTTTGGTTTTAGAGGACTCACCGCCTCTGCAAAGTTTTTTAAAAACACTGCTCAAAGCAAGTAACCATGAAGTCAGTGTGTGCGCGAAAGGGCTTGATGCGTTTGCACTTTTAAGCCAGCAGCAGTTTGATTTAGTGCTGCTTGATTTAGGTTTGCTCGATATGGATGGGCAAGATTGGCTGGTGGAGTTTAGGCAGTGGAGCCTGCTCCCTGTTTTGGTACTTTCTGCACGTGACGGCGAAACAGAAAAAGTCACCGCCCTTGATAACGGCGCTAACGATTACCTGACCAAACCATTCAGCGCAAACGAATTACTAGCACGTATTCGGGTGCTACTGCGTATGCAAACAACACCAAGCCTGACCCTGCAATGTGGCGATATTCACATCGACCCACATAAACATGTGGTGCGTAAAGGTGCTGAAGAAGTCAAACTAACTAAAAAAGAGTACGCTATTTTGCTGTTGTTATTTCAGCAAAAAGACAAGGTATTAACGCATAACGCTATTTTATCTGAGGTGTGGGGAGAGCAGTATATTAATCGCCCTGAATATGTGCGTGTACATATTGGTCAGTTAAGACAAAAGCTTGAGCAAAATGCGGCAAGCCCTAAACATATCTTAACTGAGCCCGCTGTTGGTTATCGATTAGTTGATTAAGCCATCTATTTCTAGCGCTTTAGGTTGAGTTTGTAACTTACCTTAGGTACTGTTTTAGGAAATAAAATAATAAGCGGAAGTCTTTTCATTGGCTATGCATCAAAATACCGAGCAGGGCATTAATTCTCTGTCGAATACACAGCTTGAAGACGTGATTGCAGAAATCGAGCAGGCCATTGAGTGGCACCAGTCATGGTATAGAAATTTATTAAGGTGCTTAATTGCAGACATACCTGCAGATGAACAAGACTTAGCAGATAATGCTCATAACCTTTGTCGTTTTGGGCAATGGTTTAATAAGCTACCCGAACAGACCATAAGTCTTCACCCTTACTTTTCTGAAATCGCTTGTGCGCATCAAAAGATGCATCAAGGTGCCAAAGTCCTGTTATCGTTAAAAGAGTCTAAGTCCGTTATTCCGGCTAATTTATTGGACCAGTTTCATGCCGATTTAGATAGCTTGCATGAATTATTTGAAACCCTTATCGATGAATTCTCTGAATTGCTGCACACAAGAGACCCTTTAACGGGTGCATCAAACCGAACAAATTTAGTTGAAAACCTACAAAAAGAGCATGAGCTTTGCAAACGTAAATCGCTGAGCTGCGCACTGATAATGATCGACCTTGATCACTTTAAGCAAGTGAACGATGAGTTTGGCCATGCTGCGGGCGATAAGGTATTAATAGCCCTTGTTAAATGTATTAAATCTCACTTAAGGAAGTACGACCAACTATATCGCTATGGCGGTGAAGAGTTTTTAGTCTGCTTACCCCAAACAGAGCTAGAAGGTGCCAAATCACTTTCTGAGCGATTAAGAGCTGGCGTTGAAGTTTTAAAAATTGAAATTGGCAAAGGTAAACACATCAATGTGACAGGCTCATTTGGTGTTTCGTTAATAAATGCCGATGACGATATCGAGGCGGCAATCGAAAGGGCTGACGAAGCCATGTATCAGGCTAAAAAGTCAGGCCGCAATCGAGTGTGTGCGGCTTAAATGGTAGCTGCGCTGACTTATTTGATAATATTGGTGAAGTAAAAGTATGGCTGTAGTCCACCTTCAACGCTTTGCGGCAAACAAAGGTACAGGAAGTACCTTTGTTTATTGAGTTAACCGTATTTTGCTTCTAGCTCATTGGCTGTGTGATAACTTTCGTGAGTTTTCAGTTGCTCTAAATAACGTTTAATTTCAGGGAAATGTGCTAGCAGGCCTGCCTCATCAGCTTTCTCTACAACAAAAGACATCATAAAATCAGCGCCGGTCAAAGTTTCATCCACTAAGTACTGCTTACCTTTTAATTGCTGATTAACATAACTCAGTATCTTGCCAATTTCATGATCAGCATAATCACCAATAAAGTTGGTTTTACAGCCATCTTTTGTAATAAATAATTTTAATAAAAAAGGGACCATTGCTGAGCTTTCGGCAAAATGAAGCCATTGCTGATAATCAACATAGTTGTCGTTTTGCAGGCTTGGCATAAACTTGCCTTTACCGTACTTACTAATTAAGTAGTCGGTAATTGCGCCAGATTCTGTAATTACTTTACCGTTATCTTCAATAACGGGCGATTTACCCAGCGGATGAATTTGTTTTAGTTCATCAGGTGCTAAGAAGGTTTCTTTATTGCGTTGATAAGCAACAATGTCGTAATCGACACCAAGCTCTTCCAGTAACCAAATAATACGTTTAGAGCGTGATTTATTTAAATGGTGTAATTTAATCATTCGTTATCCTTAAAAATGGCGTAGCCAAGCTGACTACGCCTTGAAATTTAAATTGGCTGCTGAACTTGCACGACAGTTTTACCGAAGTTCTCACCATTTAACATCGCATTAAAGGCGTTCAGCGTATTTTCGAAATTAGCTTCAAGATGCTCTTTATATTTGATTTTTCCTTCGCTTAACCATGTTTGCATATCTTTTGCGAATTCCTCATAACGATGGGCGTAGTCATCAAAAATAATAAACCCTTGTACTTTAATGCGTTTCTTTAAAATGTGACTCATAAGCATAGATAAGCGATCTGGACCTGGCGGCAGCTCGGTAGCGTTGTACTGTGATACTAAACCACATAACGGAATACGTGCTTTTGTATTCAACAGGGGTAACACAGCATCAAATACATGGCCACCGACATTTTCGTAATAAACATCAATACCATTATTACACGCTGCGCTTAACTGCTCTGCAAAATCATTTTCTTTGTGATCAATACAGGCATCGAAGCCTAGGTTTTCAACGGCATGTTGACATTTTTCTTTACCGCCAGCTACGCCAACGACCTTACAGCCTTTTAATTTAGCTATTTGCCCTACAGTTGCACCGACAGGCCCTGTAGCTGCAGCAACCACGACTGTTTCGCCCGGCTTTGGCTCACCAATATCTAAAAGCCCCATGTAGGCGGTAAAACCAGGCATACCCATAATTCCAAGTGCATACGAAGGATTTTCAGGGTTTTTCCCCAGTTTCATTAAGCCTTCAGTGTCGCTTATTGCGTATTCTTGCCAGCCTGTGTATGCCAACACCCATTCACCTTCTTGGTAGTCAGGGTGGTTTGATTGCTCAACTTGGCATACGGTTGCGCCTACCATCACATCACCAATCTTTACAGGATCAGCGTATGATTCAGCATCACTCATTCGTCCTCGCATGTAGGGATCAAGTGATAGATAAATGGTCCTGAGTAATACCTCGCCATCTTTTGGCGCTGATACTGAGTTAGTTTTTAAAACAACATTTTTATCATTCGCTACGCCT
Organism: Pseudoalteromonas sp. P80D2; assembly: GCF_036680945.1. NCBI lineage: Bacteria > Pseudomonadati > Pseudomonadota > Gammaproteobacteria > Alteromonadales > Pseudoalteromonadaceae > Pseudoalteromonas > Pseudoalteromonas sp. P80D2. The sequence goes on along the minus strand of NZ_JAZDAR010000022.1, from coordinate 456,161 downwards.
TTTGGACGTGTCTCAAGAATATATTGACGATTTTGAATATCAGACATACTAGGCTCCTTTTGCCAGCAGTAAATTAAGATACGCCTTTAACGTTTTGCGGGCATAACATTAAAAATCAACACTAAAATTGTAATTGCTGAGTAACACGCTCATTATAGGGTTATTCACGGTTTTGCACTGGTTATAGGAACGGTGTATGCTGTTTTTAGGCTGAGTTAATTGAAAAGGATTGATATGAAGCGCATTTTACTATTATGTGCAGCGGTTTTTGCAACCTCTGGTCAAGCCAATACCGATGTACTATCAGTGGATCCGGTCATGCTCTCTGGCAGTGCTTTTTCATTTGAGAATGATGCCAAGCGTTACCCTAAGCAAAGCCAATTTAGCATTGTCCATAGTGTATTAATGAGCAGTGAAAGTGGTCGCCGTTTAGCGGTTGTGACGATTGAAAATAAAGCATCGGGGTCGCGAATTCTTCAGGCTGACCATATTATGGCGCTGTTTGCCGATGGGCGTCGTGTTCATCCTCAGAGCTTTGACGAAGGTATTAAGTTAGATGATGGCGAAAAGCGTTCTTTGACATTATCTTTTGGTGAAAACGAATACCCAATTTTAGCGGTATACACGAGTTTAGATGAGTAAAAGGAAGACCTATGAAACTACTTAAGCCACTGGCAATTACATTACTTTTAAACTCACCGTTAACCTTTGCAGTTGATAGCCAAGACTTTGTTAAAGATAACGTTTTTACGCAAGGCGTTGAAGGGCCAACCATGTATAACGGTGCCTTGTACGCGGTGAACTATGCCCAGCAAGGAACCATTGGCCGCGTTGATAACATGGGCAAAACATCGTTATTTGTAAGGCTACCAAATGACAGCGTTGGTAATGGCTTACAGTTTGACTCACAAGGCAATTTGTTTATTGCTGATTATGTTAACCACAATATTTTAAAAGTACCTGCTGGCAGCAATAAAGCAGAAGTGTTCGCCCATAATAGTAAAATGAATCAACCCAATGACATTGCTATCACCAAAAGCGGGGCGCTGTTTGCAAGTGACCCTAACTGGGCGAACGAAACGGGCCAGCTGTGGCGTATTAATGCAGATGGCAGCACTCATTTACTCGAAAAAAACATGGGTACCACCAATGGGGTAGCGGTTAATCACGACAACACGAAGCTTTATGTGAACGAGAGTGTGCAGCGAGTTGTTTGGCAATATGACTTAGATGAGAACTTAAACATTAGTAACCAAAAAGCTTTGATTAAGTTTGCTGATCATGGCTTAGATGGCATGCGCGTTAATAATCAAGGGCACGTCTTTATTACTCGTTACGGCGAAGGGAAAGTGCTTGAAGTATCGCCTACCGGCAAACTCTTAAATAGCTATCAATTAAAAGGCCAGCATCCGACGAATTTGGCTTTCAATGAGACGCAAAACAAAGTGTATGTCACCATGCAAAAGCGCGGTGCAATAGAAGTGATTGAGCTTTAGCCTTGTTTTGCTCGTGCAATCGCGGCGGTGATTGCCGCTTTTGCTTGCGGACTATTTTGCCAACAACTTGAATGCAGCATTGATGCTACACGTTCAGCAATTGTGTTGGCATCAAACCCGGCTAACTCCTCAAACGATTCAATACCGATTTCTTCAAACCGTTTTATCACAGTTGGCCCAACACCTTTGAGTGCTAAAAGCGCGTTGCGCTCTTGCTCGTTAAATGGCATTTGTTCGTTCCTTGTTCATTGCGTTTATAAAATGATGAGGGTCATCTAGTCCCAGGAAAACAGTGTTGATATCACCCATAGGTTCAATGAGCTTAATTTTAATATTCGGGTAGCCAGAATAGTTGTAACGTTTGATTGAACGAGCGCGTGCAATAAAGTCGGTATTTAAATCAATGGATTTGATATTTTCTAAAGCAATATTGTAAGCAGGATAGAGCCCACAGCGAATAATGAGTTGTGATTTACTAATAGAAACAGGACGCTTTGCAACTGCTCGGTATTCTGCAATGAAGAATAAAAGACTAAATATAGTTAAACCAGTGATTATGTTTGCTGCTGTTGATGACCACACAAAGTGTATGAAGAAGTGCATCATGGGCAGTTCTAATAAGATAATAAAAATAAAGCCAAGTAAGTTAGCTTGTGCGCCGTCTTTATTATGATAACTAAAATGTTGTTCACCAGTGAAATAACTAGGTTTAATGTGTTTAGCGTAAAATAAGAAAGCCCACATCCGTGTTTCGAAACATAAAAAGTTTGCAATAGCACTTTGTTTGAAAAGCTTTTTAATTGGCCTTTCTATAGCTGTGTCTGGGTCGGTCTGCTGGCTTAAAGCGGATTTTATTGCCAGGTACACAGTAATAAGAGCGCTTAGCTCTAAAATTACAATCAAAGCTAAAATCCCGTAACGACCTTGCTCTAAGAAATGCATTAAAAACTTGTTTTGTTCGGGAACAATGTAACTCCCCACTAAAATAGCTAGTGAGCACAACATCAAGGCTTTTAAAGCTGCTTCTTTCTTATTTTTAATTAATATTAAGCAAAGTACAGGTAATACTATCAGTGCATCAAGCAGGTATAACCATTCAAAGTTTGCTTTACCAAAGTCATTTAACGGGTGGCTACCTTGGTAATACATACCCCAAAAAAGACTAATACTAATTAGGAAAATAAATGGGATTTTGGACTTTATTGATTTGAGCATTACATCTTCCTTGCTGCTTTTTGTTGCTCATATCATAACCAACAATCTAAACACTGTCCCTTTTTTATTGTTGACATAATTACAGCCTGTTTAAAATAAAAAAGCGCACCGGGCAGGGTGCGCTTGAGGGGATCAATCCTGTGTAGCTAAAACAGTAGGATTAATTAGAAGCTTGGAGCATATCTCAGTGAAACACCGACTGAGCGGCCAATCACACTATAATCACTCACGGTGTTAAAGTGGTTTGCGCCTACTTCAGGTGTTGGTGGTTCACGGTCTAATAAGTTATCGACACCAAAGTTAACAGCAAGTTCCTCATTAACTTGCCATGCCGCGGCAAAGTCTAAGTAATTTTGTGCTGAAATTGTTTCTGAACGGTCAACAGCATACTCTACTTCACCGATTCTGCGCCAGCCAAGTTGGAAGTTCATGTTATGTAACTGCCAATCAATGCTTGCGCGGTGTTTGTAATCAGCTTGCAGGATACTCGCAAAGTCGCCCGAGCAGGCGCTGCCGTACGTTCCTTTACAGTCAATTTCAGCCACCGTACTGTTGTTTTGGCGCGTTTGCTTAGTAACAAAGTTACCTTGGTACGAGAATCTAAAACGACCACCCATTTGCTCAGGTGCATCAATCACATAATTTGCTGCAACGTCGATACCTTCTTGCTCAATTGCGGCTAAGTTAAAGTCATTGACGATAGCTGTGCTAATAAAACCAGTGTTTGGATCGCGAAGTACCGCACCACACAATGGGTTGTTTGGATTCGGGTCATCAACATAACAGCTTTGCAGTGCAGCACCTGGTTGAATTTGGCTTACCGCATCTGTTACACGAATACTGTAGTAATCGAGTGATAAATCAAAGCCTTCTAAATAGCCAGGTGTATAAACAATGCCTAATGTATCAGATTCAGCTTGTTCAGGTTTAATATTCGGGTTACCACCGTAGGTGTACTCTGCCGTGCTTGAATCAAACTCGGTGCCAACAGGCGGCGCACCAAACGCAGCACATTGAGTCGCATCACCGGTGCCCAGTAAACAAGGATCGCCGTTATAACGCCCTGCTAGGCGTGGTACAAACTGATCGCTGTTTTGGTCAAATAACGATAACGATAGCGCTGTGATTGGGCTGGCAAACTCACCTAAGTTAGGTGCTCTAAACGCGGTTAAGCGGTTGGCGCGAATACGAATGTCACTGTTTATTGCCCAGTTGATACCTAGTTTGTAAGTGTCTTCTGCTTCGGTATTTGAGTAATCAGAAATACGGTAGGCACCTTCAAAGCTAAGCTCTTCAGCAAAAGGTTTATCAACTAAGATAGGCACTAAAATTTCAGCGTAGAACTCTTCAGAGCTAAAGCTTGCATCCATATCAAATGCGCTGATAGACGCAAAGCTGGTACCGTTTCTAAATGCATCACCTGGGGTTTGTTTACCGGTTTCTTTACGGTATTCATAACCAATTGCAAAATCGATAGCGCCGGCTGGTAATTCAAATAAGAATCCAGAGTCACCTGACAGTGTTGCTGAGATCACACTTTGTGTACGGTCGCGAGTGGTATATAGCAATGGGTCGCTAAAGTCGCTAAAATCATGGTTTGGATCAAAAATATCCACTGAATTTGCAAGGGCAGCAAAGCGACTATTACCGCTGTTATCATTACGGTATGCGTTGTTGTATATGGTGGCTACTTCGTCAGTTTTGCCATACTGGCCATATACGTCATAACGTAAGTAGTCAGTTAAATCACCTTTTAAACCCAATTGAAATTGCATTGAATCACGCACCGCTTCGGTGTGTTGCACGCCTAAACCTAGGTTACGTTCAACATTAACAAGGGCATTGCCTTCGCTATCAAACGTGAGTTGGTCGCGTAGTTCATCTGGAATATACGCATTGTCTTGCGTTAGGGTTACTTGCTCGTTAACAAAAATCGGTGTTTGGCCACTGGCACCAGCACCATTTACGGTCACTTTAGAATACATTGCGCGACCATAGGCAATGGCACTGTCGCTTACATCAACGTCAAATAATAAGCCCGCAGAAAAACGGTCCATCGGTTGAGTTAAATAACGGTCAGCTGTGAAATCAGATGTTTGACGATCACTTGTTACAGCTCCTGAGTCAGCAATACCTATGCTGTTGCCAGATACAACGTCAGTATAATAACCACCGCTGTTGATCATTGCCGTAGAGTTTTCAAGTGCGTAGTCACGCTCGCCGGCTAATAACTCTTTTCGCTCTGTATAACCAATATAGCCTGTTACATGGCCGCGACCATCTGCGATGTCGCCACCAAAAATAGCCTCAAAGTTAAGCTTTTCGTTACCGCCGTCGGCACTTTCGTAACTGGTTGAGAACTCAGCGCCAGTAAAATCATCGTCTAAAACAAAGTTTACAACGCCTGCTACTGCATCGGCACCATAAACCGCTGCTGCACCACCAGTTAATACATCAACGCGTTTAATTAACCCGGCTGGAATGGTATTTACGTCAACCGAGTTACGAAAACTAAATGGTACTGCGCGAGTACCGTCAATAAGTACTAATGTACGGTTTTGGCCAAGGCCGCGTAAATCTATGGTTGATGAGCCAAATGAGTCACCGACTGTGGCACCGGTGCTGTTTGCACCCGCCGCAGCTTGTGGCAGTTTTGCTGTAATATCTTCAACGTTCACTGCACGGTCTAGGTGAATTTGTGCTTCATCAACGCTCACCACTGGGCTACTTGAAACCAGCTCGGTACGTTGAATACGTGAACCCGTTACGGTGATCACTTCAGGTTTTTTTACTTCAGTAGTTTCTTCTGCGTGGGCATAACTAATTACTGAACTTACAGCGAGAGCTAAAGGTGATAGCAGCAATAGCGAGCGATGCCCTGTTGATGTATTTGCTTTCATGATGATTCCCTTGCGTTTTATCATTTAAATCAACGCAGGTTGGTGAGTGACCTAGACCATTTAGTTAATTTAATGAGTCATACTTTTTGTTATGATGCTTGTGTGTTCTCCTTTTGGGGAGCTCACCGGTACAGTTTTAAAGCAATTTAAAAGTCTTTGCAATAATTATTCTTTAAATCTATTATTTTAAAATATAAACTATTCCAACTCATCAACCCGCTTATTTACATCTAATAAGCTGATTTTAAGTGATTTATTTATGCATCAACATATTGAAAAACTGTATTTAAGCGCAAAAAAAGAAAGAAAATTAATAATTGGTCTAATGAGTGGTACCTCGTTAGATGGCCTTGATATCGCGCTATGCGAAGTATCAGGGCAGGGCATGAACACTCATGTAGAAGTATTAAAGTTTACGACGGTCGACTACGACGATGATTATAAAACGCGTGTAAAGCGAGTGTTCGCCAAACGCGAATGTGATCTTGAAGAAGTCACTTTACTCAACCCTTGGATTGGCCAATTACATGGTGAAATGGTTGCCAAAACGTTAGCCAGCTGGGGAGTAGCAAAAGAACTTGTTGATGTGATTGCCAGCCACGGACAAACTATTTATCACTGCCCTAAAAACCAACACAAGCGTGCAGAATATGGCAATGCAACACTACAAATTGGTGACAGCGATCATTTAGCGGTGACTGCAGGTATTACGACCATAGCTGATTTTAGACAAAAGCACATTGCTGCGGGTGGCGAAGGCGCACCGCTTGCGGTATATGGTGACTACTTGTATTTCACAAGTACCAGCGAAAACCGTATTTTGCTAAATATGGGCGGTATTGCAAACTTAACCTACTTACCTAAATCTGCAGATGCACGAGCGGTTTTTAGCTCTGACATTGGCCCTGGCAATACCATTATGGATGCCTATGTGCAGCGTTATTTTGCACCACTTCATTATGATAAAGATGCCGCTATTGCAGCAAAAGGCACGGTAAGTGAAGATTTACTCGCAGCGCTGTGTGATGATGCGTTTTTTGCTTTAGGGTTTCCAAAAACAACCGGGCCAGAAGTGTTTAATCTAGAGTATTTATTTGCAGCACAAGCACGCTCGAATACGCAGAGCTTATCGCACTTTGATGTGATGGCAACTTTGGTGCAGTTTTCAGGGGTAATGATTGCTAAAGCAATTAACCAATGCAGCGAAGGCTTGACCGATGTGGCTGTTTACGCCAGTGGTGGTGGAGTTCATAACCCATTATTAATGGACATTATTTTGGCTAATTGCCCAGAACTTTCTGTTATAAAAAACACCGATTCGTTGGGGATAAACCCAGATGCAAAAGAAGCCGTGTTATTTGCTATTTTAGCGAACGAATGTTTGTCGGGCGGACAACAACGCTTTGGTAATACCGAGCAAGGGATCCCCGATATTACCATGGGTAAAATTAGCTTTGCTGACTAGGCCCTAGAAAAAGGCTAAAAAGCTTGCGCCAATATTACTGATGTAATGGCGTAAGCCATTGTTTTTAGATTGATCGCCAGTTAGCAGCTCTGGTGATGTGCTTGCTGCAATGCTGACATCAAACTGGGCGCTGTCTTTAAGTGTTGCATGCATGCCGTGTAGCATTAATTGCAATACAAATTCACCACTGTGAGTAACATCCTCTAACGTAAGCATAATAACGTGCTGATCTAGATCGTGTTGCGTTAAAGTATGCGCAGTAAAGTACGCAGACTCACGTGCATCAGGGCGCGTTGCACTGATAGAGATCACATCACCTTCATGGGCATCATCTGGCAGCACACAACAAAATACAACACGCTTTTGCTCATTAGCCGCAAAATGCAATTGTTCATATTCCATAGTATGCGCAAGCGCAGCACATAAAGGATCTTCACTAGAGGGGAGTGCAAACGAAAGTTGCACCAAGGCACTGTCCATTACTTCTTCATTACGTTAGGTGATTAAATTAGCGTCAATTATTGATCAGTTAGATGACAGAATTATGACTATTGTCATATTGCGGATTATTTATATCAAAAACAGAGGAAAGTTGAGTGTTTCATTCGTTTGGTCGGATTTTAGTCTGTGTCTTTTTTGATTGCTGTTGAACTCTTCTTAAAGCTAAGAATAAACAGTATTTCTGCCGCCTCTTTTTGCTTCATAAAGGTGTAAATCTACCCTTTTGGCTGCCTGTTCAGACGTTTCATTTGGTGCAATTTCTATAACACCTAAGCTTATCGTTGCGCTTATAGACAATGATGTATGTTCCTTTTCGGCAACAGAAAGTCTGATGCGCTCGGCAATATCTTTTGCATGCTCTAAAGATTGATTCTCAAGCACAATTAAAAACTCTTCGCCGCCGACACGACCTACCCGATCAGAACAACGGACGGTTTGCACAATCGTATTGGTTATGGAAATGATTAATTCATCACCAATATCGTGACCGTATTGATCATTGACCGCTTTAAAATGATCGATATCGATAGAAATTAATGAGCTGACTTGCTGATTGAGTTTGTTTTGCAGCATGACGCTTCGTTTTAAATTTAATATAGCTCTGCGATTCGCTATGCCTGTTAGTTCATCTTTTAAAGCGAGTATTTCAAAGTACTTTTTCTGGCGAACTTGTTTGAATGTATAAACGGCGAATAAGAGTAAACACAAGCAAGTTATCATCATAGTTAAGCCTTGCCAAAAAGACTTATCTTCGGCTACTGATAATAGCTTTTGTTGTAGCTTTGACTCATGTTCTAAACGAGAAATCTCAAGGATCTGCTGTTCATAATTAAAGTTTAATCTGGCAGAAATAAGCGTATTATTTGCGATAGCTTGTTGTTTATCTTTAATTAAAGAGATTAATTGTTGTTGAGATGCTATTTGTAAGGAAGTATCTCCTGTTGCAGCTGCAAGCTGCGAGGTTAAATTTAAATAACGCTCCTTTAAGCTCTTGGGCCAAGATTGTTGTTGCGCGGCGGCTATCTTCTCATGAAATGAAAGGGCGGCTTGCAACTGAGCTGTAGCCAAGTACCATTCTGATTTAGTGAAGTTGTAAAGAGTCAAAATCCAGCTGTCAGTAACAGAGAGCGTGTTCGACTCAGTTAGGTATGACTCAGCCTGAGATAGACTGTTAAGTTTTATATTGAGTTCTGTAAGTTTAATTAATATGTAAGCATATCCGTTGTCGCTTTCGAAACGGCGAACATCTTTTTTAATCGACTCGTATAGCTCAATAGCCTTTATTAAGTCGCCTTTTTCTTCATAGGCATACGCGAGTTGATCCGCTACTTTGTACTGCTCTTGCTCATTGAATTTCGTTAACGCTAATTTGGCTCGCTGCAGTTGTTCAATTGCAAGTTCATAGTTGTACAACGCTATGTGAATATCGGCAATTTCTTTTAATGCGAGTGCTTTTTCGTAGTCATTACCTGCTTTTTCAAATAACTGATAAGCAGTTTTAGCAGAGTCGAATGCTTCTTGATAGTTGCCTTTAGCTAACTGAATACGGTTAAGTACTATGTGGGCAAGAGCAATGATTGACAATTTTTTTGAAGAGGTTATTTCGTCTAATGACGACGTGTTAATTATTGGTTTTAAGTGTTCTAGAGCTGTTTGATAATTACCTTGTGTATACTCTTGGTTTGCTTCACAGACAGCAAGTTCCTGTATTAAGTTTAAATTGTTTGCTTGATGAATGACTGGTTTGGCTGTTTCTAGAAAATGTTTATATTCGCTAACCCTGTTTGGGGTTGATACATTAGAAAACCAACATTTAAACGCCATCACTTGCGCATCATCTAGCGCATTTTCATAAGGCATTTGCTTTTCTAATCTAGCTAAAATTTCGACAGATTCAGAATATGTTGTATAACCGTGAAGAACACGGCTGATTTCACTCTGAACATCCTTTGCAGCCACATTGGTTGCAAAAAATAGCAACAAGCACAATATCCTTATCATTTGAGCATTACTCCATAAAGCTACTCTGATACCAATCAATGATATTTTCTTATAATTGAAGTTAGCTTAGCATAATGAAATTTTTGCTTATAAGATTTTGCGTTGAAAAATATAAATAATTTAATGCTTTAAGCTATGATTGGTTACTTTTGGGATTTGAAAGCAGCTCAACACAAAGTAATGGAATTGTGTACCTAAAATGGTATGGTTATTTTAAATAGTTTTAATTAAAAGGATGTTTTTTTCATGTTAAACAAAATATTACTGTGTAGTGCTTTGTTATTTTCTGTTACAGCACTGGCTGAAAGACCAGACTATTTTAATGATGAGATAGAGCAAGAGTATCTCGCGGTTTTAAAGCATATGGACGAAATGATGCCGCAAACCGATGTAGAGCTTGCCTATTTACCCTCTTTTTACCCGTTTAGCATCTTTGATATACATGCCACAAAATTTAAAAATGACAAAGATAAGCAAGCGTTCACTAACTTTAATTTAGGAGTGCTTGGTAGTCAGTATTTAAATGTTGAACAGCAGTTCGGAACAAAACTCCCTAATTTATTTATTTGCAAAAAAGATCAGTGTACTGAACAAAGGCTTAAGTTAATTAGGTCTTTTTTAGATGTATCAGAGGCACAAATTTTAGCATTTAAAAATAGCCAAAATTTGAAACTCATACAGCAATCTGCGCCGCACGTTTACCGTGTTAACAATACTTTTTACTCTCCCACCCAATTAATAAGCTATACACCATCAAGATATGCTGGGTTTGTACCCTCTGCCGATTATAAAATTCTAAGCCCTGATGCAGAGCCAAACTTGATGGAGCTATCAGCTGATACACAAGAACTCAGAGATTTAATGGTTGAGTATAAGGTTGCAGCTATTACAAAAGATGAGTATGACAACATTAATGTGATTTTCGGTGGTCTTAGTGATAATCATTGGGGGGTGGTCCTTTTAGACAATTATAGTATACCTAGGGAGGGGGATAGGAATGCTTTTGGCCTTGAGTATGAAATAATCAAACCACTCTCCAAGACAAGTTTTTATTATCAAACTAATTAAACCAAGTTTTATCAACAAACAGTTATCAATGGAGTAAACAATGGGGTTGTCTGAAAATAACAAACTAAAGCCCCATAGTTTTGTGTTGAAAAGCTTTGGATTAATAGCACTTTTTGTATCCTTAACAGGATATGCCACCGAGCAGCAAGTTCAGCAGCACGTAGATGCGTTTATTCAGAGTCAATATAAAGATCATTTTCCAGAATTAGTCTCTGATGATGAAATTGGCCGATTAAAGCGTTTTTATGAGCATAGTGATGGAAGAGTCTCTATATTTTGGACTTATCAATCAGGCAATGTTTGGTTAGAGAAGCTGACTCTCATTAAGGTGCAAGATGATGGTTATAGCGAATTGTCGTCTATTTCTATTAACGGCGTAGTAGATAGTACGAAAAAGATTGGCGAACAGCTTGTTATACAATTACGTACATATGATGAAAGTGATCCTCGTTGCTGCCCCAGCAAGAAAACCACTTTACGCTACCGTATTTATAATAGTGATTTAGTTAAATTATAGCCTGGTTGTTTTGCTTCAGGCTATAAATCAAGAATCAGCAAATATGATATTCGCCATGTGGTTTGTTGCTGAACATAAAGGCTTGTAACTCAGATTTAAGTACTTCGACAATGTCGTTTGTAAATGGCGTTCTGATTTCACCAGAGTCTAAATACCTAAGTAAATCAGTTTCATGCTTGAGAGCTGACTGAATAGAGTAGTTAATTGGGTAAGTAACTTTAAATTGTTTGCGTGATATCACGTTGTCGTGGTTTTCAATCTCAACATAAAAAGTTAATTGCTCGTCTTCTTCGTAAATGTCACTACAGGTGCCTTGCTCACGAATACAATCTAAAACAATATTTTTAATGAAAATATCAAATTCGTTCATATTAATCCCTCAATTTTTGCCCATCCATTGGGTACAACTGAAATCTAGCAAAAAATAATTAATCTAGCCAATTCAATTTTGCATCTTTTGGATTAACACTTTCTGAACGGGGTGGTTTAAAAGCATTAGGGGGGACGTAGGAGTTAGTTGATAGAGAATAGTCGTTAGAGGATAGGATGCGCGAAACAGGTTTCACGCCTACGTTGTAGCAGCGGCTTTATGCCGCGTCATTGATAAATTTTACGAGAAACGAGAAACGAGAAACGAGAAACGAGAAACGAGAGGCGAGATAAAACGCGATGTAAATTGGCCGCTACACAATCAGGTCCATTCCAAATTTAAAATCTGACGGGCTAAAGCCCGACCTACAATACAGGTCGTCATTTATGGCGACTAGAGGTGAGGTAGACGCGCACCTCGCAACTTTCTCTTAAAAATTCGCTAACTTACCCTCGCAATTAAACAACCATAAACGCGATGTAAAATGGCTGCTACACAATCAGGTCCATAGCAAATATAAAATCTGACGGACTAAAGCCCGACCTACAAGGTCGTCATTTATGGCGACAAGGACTCGACCCTCGCGTCTCGCACTTCGATCCTCTCACCTCGCATCTCGATCCTCGAACCTCGCACCTTTCCCCTAGTAACTCGCTAACTACTCCTAAAGCCTAGAGCCTAGAGCCTAGAGCCCAGAGCCTAAATCCTAGCCCCTAAAACCTCCCCCCTCACAATCTCTGCGCCTTTACTTAGCGCACTGAGCTTGGCGCTTGCTATGTTGCGAGGAAGGGGAGCCATACCGCAGTTTGTGCATGGGTAAAGCTTGTCGGCATCAACATATTTCAAGGCTTCGCGTAATGTCTGTGCTACTTCATCAGGGGTTTCGATTTCATTGCTCGCTACATCAATGGCACCAACCATCACTTTTTTGCCGCGAATGAGTGCTAATAGCTCAATGGGCACGCGAGAGTTGTGGCACTCAAGTGAAATAATATCGATATTCGATTTTTGAAGTTTTGGGAATACTTCTTCGTATTGACGCCATTCATTGCCTAGTGTTTGTTTCCAATCAGTGTTGGCTTTAATGCCATAGCCGTAGCAAATGTGCACGGCGGTTTCGCACTTTAAGCCTTCGATTGCTCTTTCTAGGCACTTAATGCCCCAGTCATTAACATCATCGAAGAACACATTAAACGCAGGCTCATCAAATTGAATAATATCAACACCAGCAGCTTCGAGCTCTTTCGCTTCTTGATTGAGGATTTTGGCAAATTCCCACGCTAGTTTTTCACGGCTTTGATAGTGGGCGTCATACAAGGTATCGATCATGGTCATTGGCCCTGGCAATGCCCATTTTATAGGTTGCTTGGTCTGCGAACGTAAAAACTTGGCGTCTTCAACAAACACTGGTTTGCTGCGTGATACCGGGCCAATTACACTTGGTACACTGGCTTCGTAGCGATTACGAATGGTCACTGTTTTACGGTTTTCAAAATCAACGCCATTTAAGTGTTCGATAAAGGTCGTTACAAAGTGTTGGCGAGTTTGCTCGCCGTCGCTCACGATATCAACGCCAGCTTGTTGTTGCTCTTGTAAGGCAACACGCAGCGCATCTTGTTTGCCGTCGATAAGCTCTGCGCCTTGCAATTTCCAAGGCGACCATAAGGTTTCAGGCTCAGCAAGCCAAGCAGGTTTTGGTAAGCTGCCAGCTGTCGATGTGGGTAATAACTTTCTCATTTTTACTCTCTTTAAATCGCGTAGTTAGCAGACCATTTCTCAAGCATTGATTGATAAGGCTTAATAAAGTGCTGCTCTGTAAATTTACCTTGTGCAATCGCAAGTTGGCTGCGCTCTTCACGGTCGTAGACAATCTGCGTGATCGAGTGATCGGCGTTTCTTAAATTTGGTTGATAGCAACTACCCGCCACGGCATTGGCATTATAAATTTCTGGACGGTAGATTTTTTGGAATGTTTCCATGGTGCTAATCGTGCTGATCAACTCTAAGTTGGTGTAATCGTTCAGCAGGTCACCAAAGAAATAAAACGCCAGCGGAGCAACTGTGTTTGGTGGCATAAAATAGCGCACCTGCAAGCCCATTTTTTTAAAGTATTGCTCGGTTAATGACGACTCATTTGGTTGGTACTCAGCACCTAAAATTGGGTGTTGGTTTTCTGTACGATGGTACGTTTTGTTATCAGACACGCTTAAACAAATAACAGGAGGTTTTTTAAAGTGTTGTTTATAGGTTTCTGAATTTATGAAGCTTTTAAAAAGTTTGCCATGAAGATCACCAAAGTTTTCGGGAATGCTAAATTCGTTTTTCGCTTTGTTATGATCAAGCAGCAGTACGCTAAAGTCGTAATCACGTACATACGATGAAAAGTTATTACCAACAATTCCTTCGATACGTTCATTAGTTTGGTGATCAATGATATTGGTTTTTAATACCTCAATAGATGGGAAAGCTTCAGCGCTCCCCGCAATTTCTAAATCAACCGAAATGATTTCAAGTTCTACTGAATAGCGGTTGCCTTGCGGGTTATCCCAATTTGCTAGTGCATTAAAGCGGCTATCAATCATTTTTAATGCATTACGCAAATTTTGTTGACGGCTTGCGCCTCGTGCCAAGTTAGCAAAGTTAGTTGTAATACGCGTGCTGTTAGATGGGTGATAGTTTTCGTCTAGCTTTAAACTTTTAACTGTATATTTAAAATCGTTGTTCATAGCAATGTGTCCATATTTCCTGAGATAAATGATTGCTGCTCACCTTCCTTAAATCGCTAGGTCATTAACCTTGAGGTGGCTTGGTATCAATTTATACGTGCTCAGTATCATGAAGAAAAACGTTTTTATTTCAGGTAAAACATGAGGCAGATTCATAAATATTTACTGTTTTAGTAAAACATTTAGGAAGGGATAGTGAAAAAATGCTTTAAAGTCATTTTGGACGTCTGGATTTCTAAATGGGTTTGTTAGAGTTGCAGTAATTTCATATAAAACGTGAGTAATATTCACTACTTAACAGGACTTTTGAGAGCAACCCCGTACTTTATTGTTGTTATACTCGGTTCCCTAAACCAACAACATAGACAAATACAATGAATGAATTAATCGTGCTTATTATCGCTTGCGCCGTACTTGGCAGTGGGGTTGGCTTTTTAGCGGGGCTATTAGGAATTGGTGGCGGTTTGGTGATTGTGCCCATATTAAGCATGATCTTGCTGCACTTTCAGGTGTTACCTGCTGAGCAAGTTGTGCTGGTGGCGATTGCTACATCGCTTGCCTCAATTCTGTTTACATCTACGTCATCAGCTATCGCTCACCATAAAAATGGTAATGTGCCTTGGCAATTGGCTCCGTGGGTGATGACTGGGGTTGCACTAGGTGCACTTATCAGTGGCTTTTTGGCTTCACTATTACCAGAACATGTAGTGCGAATTGTATTTGCTGTGAGTGTATTGCTTATTGCACTAAAAATGATTTTAGGCAGTAAAAATGACAGCCAAACATTACGCTCGCTACCTAATAAAGGCCTGTTAACATTTTATACAAGCATCACGGGGGGGCTCTCTGCCATGATAGGTATTGGCGGTGGTGCGGTACTTGTGCCGTTACTAACGTTTTTCTCGGTGGATATGAAAAAAGCTATTGGCTGTGCCTCGGCCTGCGGTATTGTCATTGCGCTATTTGGTTCAGTGGGTTACATCAGCTCGGGCAGTCAGTACCTTACATTAAAAGAGGGCTTTGCCGGTTTTGTTTATTTACCAGCCTTGTTTGGTATTGTTTGTACTTCGTGGTTTACCGCACCATTAGGTGCAAAAGCAACGCATCATTTGCCTGTGTCTACCATCAAGAAAATCTTTGCAGGGCTTTTGGTAATTATGGCTGTGAATATGCTTATAAAGTAGTGTTAACTATTAAATCTACTTTGCGATTTATTTAAAGTTAGCAGTGCTTTTTGAACCAACACTCAAAAAACTCTATAAACGCTTTCACTTGCCGAGGTTGGAATTGCCTGCTTGGATATATCACCTGTAGGCCGACACTTTTTTTATCGCTGTGGCTAAAGCCTCGAACATACTCATCTAGTATCAAAATAAGGTCGCCTGTTTTGAGGTCATTTTTGATATCAATGTATGATTTTAAGGCTATGCCATGGCCTTGATTTGCCCAGCGTCTTACCACCTCACCGTCTGAGCATGAAAGGTGGGGAGCTACTTTAATAGAAAAGTGCGTGTTATCTACCTCAAAATGCCAGTCATTTAGCGGTTGCCCAAGTCGCTCAAGTACAAGGCAACGATGATTTTTTAAATCTTCGGGATGCCTTGGCAAGCCAAACGATTCTATATAGCTAGGTGAGGTGCAAAGCACACGGCGGTTATTACATAGCGGGCGGCTAATCAAGTTACTATCAGGCAAATTGCCGAATCTAAATGCCAGATCAATACCTTCCTCAACAATATTGGTAACCCCATCTGTCAGTACTAAGTGCGGTTTAACATCTGGGTGGCTATTGATGAATTCTGCTAATGCGGGTGCAACAAACTGGCGACCAAAGTCAGATGTTGCAGAGAGTTTCAGCTGGCCTCTTAGGCTTTGTTGCGACTCTTGAAGTATGTTTTCTGTGTTTTCGACTTCTGCTAATACTCTTAAACAGCCACTATAAAAACGTTCACCTGCATCTGTTAAGGCAATACTGCGCGTATTACGCGTTAACAATCGCGTATCGTAATTTTGCTCAATTTTATTAATTCGTGCTGTCATACTTGCAGGCGAAAGCCCCAATTTTCTTCCCGCAGCGGCTAAACCTCCCGCTTTTACAACGTGAACAAAAAGCGCCATATCATCAATTTTTGACATTATTCTTCAGTTTTAATGAATACTTATTTAACTCTAAGGCTAATTATCAATTTAGTCAAAATAGTTAAACTCATTTCATCACTTGAAGGAGATAGAAATGCAGCTTAATCATGCTCTGTTATTAGCAACGAATATCCAGCACATGGCTCAGTTTTTAGAGTCGTTAGGCCTTAAAAAGGGGCCAAGGCCAGCATTTGGTTTTGATGGTGTTTGGTTATATGACGACTTGGATACACCATGCATTCATATAGCAGCTAAGTTTGGCATAAATGAATCGCAATCTGATTACTTAACCCAAGCTTCGGTATCAACAGAAGCAGTTGGCTTATCAACGGTTGACCACCTTGCTTTCTTTGCAACTGATTATCAAGAAGTTAAAGCACGGCTAGAAGCAACTTCAATACCATTCGTTGAGCGGGAAGTGCCGGCAGCGAATGAGCATCAAGTGTTTATTCAAGGGCCTGATGGCTTAAAAATAGAAATTTTATTTACACGCAGCGAGCTTATTTAAAAGGTACACACATGAAAAATAGAGTATTTAATACAGACCAAATTGGTCATCATAAAACCGCAAATAAAATAGTGATGGCTCCAATGACCCGTTCACGTACGGCTCAACCAGGCGATATTCCGACAAGTTTAATGGCAGAATATTATGCGCAACGAGCCAGTGCAGGTTTTATAGTATCAGAGGCGACGCAAATTTCTGCACAAGGAAAGGGCTACTCATTTACCCCCGGGATTTATACTGAAGAGCAAATCAATGGATGGCGCAAAGTAACGCAGGCTGTTCATCAGCAAAATGGTCTCATTTTTTCTCAGTTATGGCATGTTGGCAGAATGTCGCATAGTGTCTTTCATCCAGGCGGCTTGCCAGTTGCGCCAAGTGCTATTGCTCCAAATGCGCAAGTGTGGGTGGTTGATGAAAATGGCGAAGGCCAAATGCTTGATTGTCCTACACCACGTGAATTATCGACCAATGAAATTAAGGGCATTGTTGAAGACTATAAACAAGCTGCTTTAAATGCGATTGCAGCAGGGTTTGATGGCGTTGAGGTACATGCAGGCAATGGCTATTTAATTGATCAATTTCTAAGGCAAACATCAAACAAACGTACCGATGAATACGGCGGTAATATTGAAAATAGAGCAAAGTTCGCGCTGCAAATCATTACCGCAATTAGCCAAGCTATCGGCCCAGAAAAAACGGCTATTCGATTAGCTCCTTTTATTACACAAAGAGGCATGGATGATCCGCAAGCAATCGATGCCATTTTATATCTAGCTAAAAAGTTTGATGAACTTGGAATTGCTTATGTGCATTTAGCGGAAGCTGATTGGGATGATGCTCCCCTCGTAACAGATGAGTTTAGAGTTAAATTACGTGAAAGCTTTGGTGGCAAAATAGTGGTTGCAGGAAATTACACATTAGCAAAGGCCGATAAACTAATTGGTGAAGGCTTAGTTGACTATGTTGCATTTGGCAGAAAGTTTATTGCAAACCCTGATTTACCTTATCGTTTAGAGCACAATTTACCTTTGAATGAAATATCAGATCCTACTACTTTATTTGGTGGTGATGAGCGAGGTTACACAGACTACCCAGTATATCAGGGAAATAAATGATGAAATTTTTAAAGCCAATTTTAATTGCGTCGGTGTTTGTTCTAAGCTCCTTAGGTGTAGCTCAAGCTAAGGAGGCAACATCTGTATTTTGGCCTGATGATGCTCAACTTGTGATCTCAATTTCGATGCAGTTTGAGGCAACAGCGCAAGACCAATCAGATCCAGGCCCGTTTCCACCGCAAGAGCTGGGTTATCCAGACACTATTTCACCCTCTTGGTACCAGTACGGCATGAATGAAGGCATACCCAGGCTGCTAGATTTATGGGATAAGCATCAAATTAAAGTAACTTCTCATATGGTTGGCCGAGCTGTTGAATTAAATCCTGAATTAGCAAAAGAAGTCGTTCGGCGCGGGCATGAAGCATCAGGGCACGGACAAACATGGACCCCTCAATACTCTATGAGTGAAGAGCAAGAGCGACAGTCATACATAAAAAGTGCAAATATCATTGAAAAAGTCACAGGGCAACGGCCTGTGGGGTTTAACGCTTTTTGGATGAGGCACTCAAAAAACACACTCAAAATCCTTAAAGAATTAGGTTTTATTTATCATATAGACGATTTATCTCGTGATGAGCCATCGCTAACACCTGTCGGAAGTGACGACATTGTTGTTGTTCCATACACTTATAGAAACAACGATATAGTTCGGTACACTGGCAGCACAGCCATGACTGGTAAAGCGTATTTACAAGAGCTTAAGGACGAGTTTGATGTGCTCTACAAGGAAGGCAAACAACGCAGAAGAATGATGTCTATCAGTGCTCACGATAGATTAGCGGGCACTCCCGCTAGAGTGAAAGCGTTGGATGACTTTATAACCTATGCAAAGCAGCACAAGGGGGTTAAGTTTATGCGTAAAGATGACATAGCAAAATGGATTTTACGCCAAGACAATGTGCCAAAAAACTCACCTCGAACTTTTGAAGAGAATTTGTTATGAAATACACACTAACCTTTATTGCATTACTTTTATCTGGCTGTGCCTCACAGCAGCAAATGGGTGAATTTGAGGATGTAGTAATCGCAGATCATCACTGCCCAGGGGAAATAGATCGAAGCTATAACACCACGATTTATAGCTCAGACGAACCAGAAAAAATTGGCAAAACTGAAGTCACTACACATTGCACTCCAGTTAAAACAGAAACTGAATTTGAAAGAGACTTAAGGGAGCATCAGTAACTTCTTAAAACGCCTCAAAATACGTTTGCTAAGGCTGCAATTATGCTTACTAAATAGCATTAACGTATTAATTCGACAAGAGGAAAGTCGTTTGTTAATGTCAGTTAAGCAGTATTTAGGCTGCTTAACTGCTTTTTTCGAAAGCTGTAGGCGCTAATTAAGGACTATTTTTTAAGGAAAATGTTATGGAACGCTGGTGCTTTCAAGCGAGTAAAAAAACACTAAGCTCTTTATTTGTTGCTCTATCGTTAATGGCTTTGCCAGTGGCTGCTGAGCCTACAAAGCCACTCGAAACTCACCATGCTTTAATGAGCCAAGTTCTCAATGCAAACCAACAAGCTCCCCTTACAGGTTTTGCACTTCATGTGATTGTTGATGATGGACATGCTTTTTCAACGGCAAAGCAAAGTAAAGAAAATGCGCCGCAAGTTATTAACCCAAATAGTTTATTTAGAATTGCCAGTGTGACCAAAACTTTCACTGCGGCAACGGTGCTACGTTTGCACGAGGAAGGAAAACTAAGCCTTGATACAACGCTTGATAAGTTAATTTCTGACGACTTTTTTGCGCTTCTTGAAAGCGATGGTTATGCCCTTGATAAAATGACGCTTAAGCAAGTGCTGAGTCACACGGCAGGGTTATACGATCACGCCCAAAGCGATCAGTATTTAGCTGGCATAATGGCAAATCCGCAGCAAGATATTACGATGCGCGAGCAAATTAAAGGGTGTGTAGAGTGGGGCGACCCAGTTGGTAAACCTGGTGAGCGTTTTTCATATTCAGATACCGGTTATGTGTTACTCGGCCATATTATTGAAAGAGTGACAGATTTACCGCTACCTGAAGCGGTTCGCCAATACTTAAGTTTCGACAAAAATCATATTGAAAATGTGATCTGGGAACGGGGTGATTCGGTTGCTGTGGATGAATCTCGTCGCGTACATCAATACTTGCATGGCACCGATACTTTTAATTGGAGCCCAACTGTCGATTTATATGGTGGCGGTGGGCTTGTTGCCAGCCCAATCGGTATGGCTAAATTTTATCAGGCTTTATTTTCAGGTAAGGTCTTCAAACATCCAGAAACGCTCAAACTCATGCTCTCGGATAAAGGCTTACCAGCAGATAGCCCTTACCGTTTAGGTGTATTTGCAAAAGAATATAACGGCACCTTGGTTTATCAACATGGTGGCTTTTGGGGCACTTTGGTGATGTATGAGCCAACAACGCAGGTGGTGGTCGCAGGGGCTGTTACTCAGCAAAAAGATTACGATCATCTTGAAAAAGTCATGAGTGACTATTTAACCTTACAAGCAAAATAACCCTCTAAAAACGGCAAGATCTAAGCTGGCGCAAAGATGCGCCAGATTCTTTCTTTAGTTCAATTTAAACTAAGTCATCAAGAAAAATAACTTGCGCACTTTATATAACAAAAATATTATATAACCAAATTGTTATGGAGTGAGTCGTGAAAGTTCTCTTTTTATGTACAGAAAATTCAGCCCGATCAATTATGGCTGAAGCGTTGCTTAAACATCATGGTAAAGGTGAGTTTGAGGTGTTTAGTGCGGGCACAGAACCTTATGCGGTAGACCCTCGTACGCTTGCGGCGATTGAGCATTTTGGTCTAAAAACTGATGACTTACACTCAAAGCACTTAAACGATGTAACTAACCTACATTTTGATTACGTCATTACCTTATGTGATGACGCTGCAAAAGAATGCGCTAATCGCGTTGATGGTACACATTGTTTAGGCTGGGACTTTATTGATCCAAAAACGCGTCCTGAACCTCACGCCTTTGAAAAAACCTTGCAAGAGCTCAATGAGCGAATTAAACAGTTTGTGCAATCCCATAACAAAGAAAAACCAGCATCGATTTCGCCAACCACATTTTATAAAGCCCTTGCAGATGATATTCGTTTAAAAAGCTTATTGCTTATCGCCGTTGAGCAAGAGGTTTGCGTATGCGAGCTAATGACGGCACTTAACGAGCAGAGTCAGCCAAAGGTTTCAAGGCATTTAGCGCAGCTTAAAAAACAGGGCATTTTGTCGGATAGAAAACACCAGCAGTGGGTATTTTACTCTTTAAACCCGACTCTACCTATGTGGATGAAACAAACAATTACCTCGACCGTGGTAAACGAACCAAATTTCATAGAAAACGAGTTAGCAAGGCTAAATGCGATGGGTGATGATCGCCCAACTCGTGTTGCTCGTTGCTGCAATTAAGGACTGAAAATGGGTGTTTTTGAACGATATTTATCTGTATGGGTTGCTGCTGCTATCGCCATCGGTGTGACGCTTGGGGTGATGTTTCCGCCTTTATTTGAGCTAATAGCGAAAGCCGAAGTGGCCCATGTAAACATTGTTGTTGCACTGTTTATTTGGGTAATGATCTATCCAATGATGGTGCAAGTTGATTTTTCAACGATTAAAGAAGTCGGTAATAACCCTAAAGGGCTGATACTCACTTTAATCATTAACTGGCTAATCAAACCGTTTTCAATGGCCGCGTTAGGTTGGTTATTTTTTGAAGGGTTATTTGCTGATTTGGTTAGCCCTGAAACGGCGCAAGAATATATTGCTGGGATGATTTTGCTTGGTGTTGCACCTTGTACGGCAATGGTGTTTGTGTGGTCACAACTGACCAAAGGCGATGCAAATTACACCTTAGTGCAAGTGTCTGTGAACGACATCATTATGATTTTTGCCTTTGCACCTATTGCGGGGGTGTTGCTGGGTGTATCTGATATTCATGTGCCATGGCTTACATTGATGATTTCGGTTGTGTTGTATGTATTGCTGCCACTTATCGCCGGGGTATTAACACGAAAAGCGCTTAATAATTCAGCACAAAATGAAGCTGCAGTGCAGTCATTTTTAGAGAAAATTAAACCGTATTCAGTTGTTGGCTTATTGGCCACTGTGGTCTTACTGTTTGGGTTTCAGGCGAACACGATTTTAGCCCAACCGCTAAACATTGTACTGATTGCTATTCCGCTTGTTTTGCAAACCTACGGTATTTTTGCAATCACCTATTTCATTGCGTTAAAACTTAAGCTTAAGCATAACATTGCCGGGCCAGCATGTTTAATTGGTACCTCTAACTTTTTTGAGTTAGCGGTCGCAGTGGCTATTTCATTATTTGGTTTGCACTCGGGTGCAGCATTAGCAACGGTTGTTGGGGTGTTGGTCGAAGTACCTGTGATGCTGTCGTTGGTTGCAATCGTCAATAAAACAACACATTGGTTTAAAGAATAATTGGGGAATCATAATGCAATCACATCCATTTGATATTTTACAACTAGAAACTGGGGCATTTATTTTTACCCCTTGCCCTGGCACAAAAGACGTTGGTTTATCACAGTCTGTTGCTGATTTAAAAGCGGCAGATGCAAAAGCAATTATTACTCTGATGTACGATGAAGAGCTTGTTAAAAATGGCGCGCAGCAGCTTGCAATCGAATGTGAGCGAGCAGATCTCAGCTGGTTTCAATTACCTATTATCGATGATGACGCGCCAAGCGAAGCGTTTAGTTTAGCTTTCAACAAACACCTTAACGAGATTCTTGCCATCATAAAAAGCGGTGGTAGCGTGGCTGTGCACTGTAAAGGCGGCTCAGGCCGTACAGGCTTAGTTATTGGTTTATTAATGCATGAGCTTGGCTATGCTAAAAATGACATAGTTAATCAAGTGCAGGCTATTCGCCCTAAATCGTTGCATAACCCAGTACAACGTTCATTTTTCGACAATTTTCAAAAAGTAGGAGCTTAACAATGGCAATTAAAGTAGGCATTAATGGTTTTGGCCGTATGGGTCGTTTATCACTAAGAGCAGCGTTTGCATGGGACGACGTTGAGTTTGTGCAAATTAATGATCCTGCGGGTGATGCAGCTACATTGGCTCACTTACTAAAGTATGATTCGGTGCACGGTATTTGGCCTCATGAGGTTGAAAGTAAAGACAACAGTGTGATCATCGATGGCCACGAAATTAACGTTACGCAAAATAAAACGATTGCAGACACTGATTGGTCTGGTTGCGATATCGTTATTGAAGCCTCTGGTGTGATGAAAAAAACCGAGTTACTGCAAGCCTATCTTGATCAAGGTGTGAAGAAAGTTGTTGTCACCGCCCCTGTAAAAGAAGACGGTGTGCTGAATATTGTAATGGGTGTAAACGATGATTTATACGATGTAAATCAGCATGATATTGTTACAGCAGCATCGTGCACTACCAACTGTTTAGCGCCTGTGGTTAAAGTATTGCAAGAAAAAATTGGTATCAAACATGGTTCAATGACCACTATTCACGATATCACTAACACGCAAACTATCTTAGATGCGCCCCATAAAGACTTACGCCGTGCTCGCGCATGTGGCATGAGCTTAATTCCAACTACAACCGGCTCTGCAACAGCGATTACACATATTTTCCCTGAACTTAAAGGTAAATTAAACGGCCACGCGGTTCGTGTGCCGTTAGCCAATGCATCAATCACTGACTGTGTGTTTGAAGTGACAAAGCCAACCACTGCTGAGCAAATTAACCAATGGATGCAAGAAGCCGCAGAGGGCGAGCTAAAAGGCATTTTGGGCTATGAAGAAAAGCCACTTGTTTCTATCGATTATAAAACTGATCCACGCTCAAGCATTGTTGATGCGCTATCAACCATGGTTGTCAACGAGACACAAGTTAAGCTGTATGTTTGGTACGATAACGAATGGGGTTATGCAAACCGTACCGCCGAACTTGCCCGAAAAGTTGCGCGATCACTTCAAGGTTAAAAGCAATGACGCGTTTGGCTAATCTTCCCGCTGATATAAAGCAGTACTTAATTGTCACTGGGAATTACTGGGCATTTACGCTTACAGATGGCGCATTGAGAATGTTGGTGGTACTGCATTTTCATGCGCTTGGCTACTCGCCTTTGAGTATTGCCATGCTGTTTTTGTTTTATGAGATTTTTGGTGTTGTCACTAACTTAGTGGGCGGCTATTTAGGCGCAAGGCTTGGTTTAAACAAAACCATGAATATTGGCCTTGCCATACAGGTTGCAGCCTTGTTCATGTTGGCAGTCCCCCCTGAATGGCTAAGTGTTGCCTATGTGATGCTGGCGCAGGCTCTGTCTGGGATTGCAAAAGATCTCAATAAAATGAGTGCTAAAAGCTCAATTAAAATGCTGGTTGCCAGTGGCCAAGAAGGCACCTTGTTTAAATGGGTAGCGATACTAACAGGCTCTAAAAACGCATTAAAAGGTGTGGGCTTCTTTTTAGGTGGTTTACTTCTCACATTAATGTCGTTTAAAGGCGCAATGCTAACCATGGCTGCCACTTTGCTGGTGGTGTGGTGTTTTAGTATTTATGCACTTAAAAATGATTTAGGCAAAGCTAAAAACAAACCTAAGTTTAACGAGATATTTTCAAAAAGTAGTTCAATCAATATCTTGTCAGCCGCGAGGTTGTTTTTGTTTGGTGCGCGTGATGTTTGGTTTGTAGTTGCACTTCCGGTGTTTTTATCGCAAGCCTTTGATTGGGACCACTGGACCGTGGGGGCCTTCTTAGCTAGTTGGGTCATTGGCTATGGGGCTGTGCAATCTTTTGCTCCTAAAATCATTAAGCTTAATAAGCAAACATCACCAAGTGCAGAGACAGTTAAGTGGGCATCATTGCTTGCTTTAGTCACCTTAGCCATTGCTCTTGCCATTGGTTTTGACTGGGCAGTAAAACCAATGTTGATAGGCGGACTGATGTTGTTCGGCGTAGTCTTCGCGATTAACTCATCATTGCACAGCTACTTAATTGTTAGCATGGCTGATGCCGATGGCGTATCACTTGATGTCGGGTTTTACTATATGGCCAATGCCATGGGACGCTTAATTGGTACTATGTTGTCGGGCTTAGTGTTTCAGCTTTATGGCTTAGCAGCCTGTTTGGCTATATCGCTGTTATTTATTGTTATTACCGCCGTTATTTCGACTAAATTACCAAAACAAATTTAGTTAAATCTAAACACGCCCTACAAAGGTAAGCATGCTTTATTGCTTACCTTTGTTCATGCATAGCATCAGAAATAATAAAATCATACCAATTCGCTTAATTTAGTAGTCTATTTTGAGGCAAAGAAACCTCGTTGATAGCAAGGCAAAAATTTCGTTATTTAGTTGTTCTAACTCAGAAATTTTTAACGCAGGTAGCGACAGGTTTAATCCCTCAAAATGATTAAGTCTTATTGCGGATTGGTATCAGTCACCTTCAGGCTTGAAAAGCTCTTCGAGCATTGGCTGTGGGTTGTTTAAAAATGCCTTTGTAATTTGGTAATGCTCAGTATCCTCATAATTTATTTGTTCAATACCTTGTGCTCCCACTTGGTAGATCCTCGCACCCGGGTATGCCATTAAAATCGGTGAGTGTGTGGCAATAATGAACTGAGAGTTCTGTTCAATTAGTTGAAACATGCGACTTAAAACAGCCAACTGCCTAGCAGGAGAAAGTGCAGCCTCAGGCTCATCTAAAATATAAAGCCCATTGCCGATGAAGCGGTTTACCATAAGCGCTAAAAACGATTCGCCATGTGATTGATGATGAAGGGATGTACCACCATAGGCATCTATCAGCTTAGATCCTCCAGAAAATCCCGAATCCAAGTCATCAATATTTGATGCAACGTTATAGAAGCTTTCAGCTCGCAAGAAAAAACCATCTTTGTATCTCTTAAACGATTTTGAGAGTAGCAAGTACTTATGAAGCTCTGAATGCGATTGCTGAGTTTGAAAGTTAAAGTTTTTAGAACCACCTTCGGCGTTAAAACCTAAGGCGATAGCAATTGCTTCTAAAAGAGTCGATTTCCCAGAACCATTTTCACCTACAAATATTGTGACATGTTTTGAAAAGTCTATTTCAAAGAGCTGATTAACCGCAGGAATAGAGAATGGATATGTATCAAAAGAGAAAACGTGCTCTCGTTTGAATGTCATCTTTTGAAGATACGGTAATGCGTCCATACACAATATTCCTAATAAAGACGAACTAGACCCTTAGTAGGCTCTGGTAACTTTCTAACTTTAAGTTTTTCACCTGTTCAAAGCAAGCGAAGCGAAACCGCAGTTAAGCAGTGAAAATGGCTGTAATGAGCCTAAAGTTCATAATTCAGGCTCAAGATAGTAATTTAAATTTCTGTGACTTCAGGTAGCTTATATGTTCTGTCTAAAATACTTTCGCCAGGCCTGTAAACTCGCATGAGAAAGTTCCAGCCTTGAGTAATATCAGCTCTATTAGCTTGATCGCCACAAGCTTGTTCTGAGCCGAAAAATGCGGTGAATGTTCCATTTTCGTTTAGGGTAACATTACGATCATTAATTATGTTGTTCGTTGATTTCATGAAGCCATCATCACCATAAACAGTAATAGACCAAAACGCATCATTATCAGGTACTTCGTATGTTGCAGAATAGCACTTACTTGGATCGGCAGGGCCTGTATAGTTTATATAAACAGCGTCTTTTTCAGGAAATAGACCCCAAGCACCAGCCACTGCTAAGTGGCGGCTTTGTTCGTTAACTTCTCCTTTTTTGCCCATCCAATCAGCTTCGTATTGTGCGAATTTTTGAAACTCTTTTTCATAATCGGCGCGAAGTTTAAGCATTGATGGCTTATCCCAGTCAGGCTTTGGAAAAGTGTCATTACTATTTGTAGAAATGATAATTTTCTTTTGTAATTCATTTACAAGAGCAACATCAGCAGAGTCATCTGGAGCAAGAAGCTGGATCCTTTGAATAACTGCCTGATACTTTGTTGTGTTAGGTAAAGCATGAGTTCCTGATTCATAAAATACCGCTGTTGCGTAGTGATCATTATCAACAACATAGACCGAGAAATATCGATCATCAGGAAACTCAGGAATTGTTACAGTAGCACCTCCTTCAGTATCTACTACAGCGCCTGCATACAGAGTATCTTTATTCATTCTCACTACACTTTGCTGATCCAGTGGCGTTGGTTCAGTGATGTAAAAGAACTCATTGATTTTACCGCCTGCTCTTAGTTGAAAGTCGAAAAATGAAAAGTCATCTTCAGCTCTTATGTAGTTTTCTGGAGTGACTAATTTTTGCGTGCTTTTAATAGTAGAACTCGCAGTTTTTATATCTTCAGAATTTGTTGTTTCTGTTTTATTATCGCCACAGCCAGCAAGGGTAAGACCGGCAATTATAAAAATCGATGTATTGAGCATGAGGCGCATTCGATGATCTCCATATTTTGCATAAACTTAAGTAAAGGGATTATTTTTCGAACAAAAAATAATCTAGCAAGTTAATAACTTTAACTCAATGTTTGGGTACAAAGTTGTTAGTTTGTTTGATCGCCATCATGATTTTAGGCTGTCATATTTAGAAGTTTAGCTTCGCTTTTATTATTGTTTTCTTGTAACTTACTTAGCAACAAGAGTGATAAGTAGGTTGTTATGTCTGGGTATGCTTTTATTAAACAACGGAAAAAGCCACTTTTAACTGTGGCTATGGTATTAGTATGCGTAATATTTATTAACAGTTACGTCTCTCAAAAAACTGCTCCATTAGCTACCAGTTCAGAACTATCGAATAATAAAAGAGCTACGCAGCAAGTTGACGCACAAGTGAGCATGCCCGCTACCAAGCTTGAAACGAGTTTGTTAGCAGATAAATTAGTTGAGCAAGGGAATGAGGTAAATAATAGTCGCGAGCTTATTATCAAAAACCCACCAAACTGGCGTTTTGATGGCGTGTTTCTAGACCATTTTACAGAGCTAAAGCAACGTGCTCAGCAAGGTGATGTGGAGGCTAACTACCTCATCGCGCAAAACCTTAAGTATTGTTTTAATGCGCCTTTAGATGAACAGGTCCTGGAAGTAAAGTTGGCTGAAATCTATGAGTTTAGTGATGCTGGCGAGATACAAAGCCGTGTTTTAGATAAATATGAGCATTGCCAAGGATTAGATTTAGCAACGCGGCGTTCTTTTTACAGTTATTTGGCAGAGGCTGCAGAAAATGGCTCCGCTTATGCGCAGCAAACGTTTGCTGGGCTAACGCCCGAATTTTACATGAAGTCGCAATTTCCTGAGAAGTTGTCACGTGCAGAGTTCATCAAAAATCGTGATAGTTTTAAAGAGCGTAAAACCGTATTTTTAGAGCAAGCAGCGAAGCAGGGTAGTGAACAAGCGCTGATGAGTTTAGCGAGCATGTATTACAGCGAACAAGTTGGTGAGCATAGTGCAGCAAAAGCCTACGCTATAAATCGACTCATTATGGAAATCACGCAAAATAACGATGTGTATAATCGTTATGCGTGGTTTGAGCAAAGGCAATACCCGACACTTTCAGATGAAGAGCTGAGTATTGCGAACAATTTATTTGAACAATGGCTTTTGCAAATAAATAAAAATGGTACGTTATATCTAAAGCACTGAGTACCCAAAGAATTAATAACCCAAAGCAAGGATGGCAATGATGTTTGAACCAAACTATACAAGTTACACTCTTGAAGAGTTGTTAGATTGCAAAGCGAATATAGACGCACAAGCATGGCCCGAACGTCTAAAAAAAATCGAAAATGCGTTGAGTGTTTATGCTAGTCAATCTACTGAGCACGAAAAACAGTACAAACAAGCGGTGTTTGATGCTTATTGCGAGACGTTACGCCACGATCTAACCATCAGTATCGACGATAATATTCTATGGTTTTTAAGACCGTTTTCTAAGCAAGCTAAAGATATTACTCCCAGTACCTTTGCTGGCGAAGTTTGCCCGCTTTGCAAAGCAAAGCTTAACGCAACCTCATGGGCCGCAGGTTGGCAGTTGAGCTGCGAACATTGTGAAGTAACAGGGATTATTGTTGAAAAGTTTGGCTATTAATCGTCTTTTAAATCAACGGCCACAATATCCGCTTCTTTGCCCAGATACATAGAAGCGATAATACTGCCATCGGGCATCATCGCAATTGAGCGGTCATCTTTGACTGAGCGTGGTGGCAAACTATGTAAAATGCGGTCTTCACCTTGCCAGCTAAATTGGCGAATTTCATCTGCACTGTCTGTCCGCGATAAATATATCACCCCTTGCTCAGTTAGCTGCCAATTGCCCCAGTCTTTGGGTTGTAAATCTGCGATAAGCGGTTGTTTAGCTGTGTCATCAAGCAACCAAATTCCATTACTGTCGGCTTTAACATAAAAAATACGACCATCTTTATATTGCTGAGCAAAAATACCGCCATCTAAGGTTAATTGCTCGGTGATCCCTGACTGAAGATTTTGCTGCCATATTTGCCAGTTACCATTTAAATTTGCACTGTAAAGAAGTGATTGATCGTCTTGGCTCCAACTAAAGTTTTTGGTGGCGTAATCTAGAAATTTTAATTGGGTAAGTTTGCCATCGGCAACATTACCTAAATAAAGTTGGTATGGATTATCTTTCTTATCCTGCATGGGGATCACAAATCTATCGCCTTTATGAGAAATAGCATGAATATAAGGACTGCCATCTAGGCGGGTAAATTTATGAGCGAATTTCTCATTCAGTGTTGCAGACCAAAGTTGGAAGAATCCACCTTTGTTGCTAAAGAATATGATTTTTTCTTGGCTTTTCGAATAAGCCGGATAAAGATCACGGCCATATGAAAATGGCATAGCAGCGATATTTCCGCTTGGCATTATTTGATAGAGCTGTTCCATTGAAGTATAGCGGGGGTAGACTAATTGCGGTTGCTCACCTAAACGTACTGCGATCCGGCCTGGAATATTTTCATATGAAACAGGCGTAACAGTGCCATCACTTAATGTGATACGTAATATGGCAAGTTCTGATTGCCAAATCGTCACAAAATAAAGGTAGGTATCATTAGGGCTCCATGCCAGTGAAAATATCTCTCGCTCTTCTTTCAATAACGGCCGAGTTTTACCATTTTTATCGCGCAGATAAATGTTGCCAAGAGGGTCTTGTCGGCTGGCGTATGCAATCGCGCTACTCGTATTTGCCCAAGCAAAAGGGAAATCATGAAATTTCCCTTGAGCAATTGATATTTCACTATCAAGACCCGTGTCCATATCGACACTATGAAGGTTTACGCCACCTTTATCATTTTGTCTTGCATAGGCTAATTGATTACCAATCCGAGACCAACTTAACGTTGTGGTCAGGTTACCCGCATAGCATGGACTCAGTTGCTGCCGCGTTTCAGTATTTAAATGTTTGATGATGATTTTACAGTGCTCATCATTACTAACCATATAAGCGACGGCTTCACCATCGGGCGACCAAGTGGGTGACACAGCATGCTCATCTAGCTCAGAAACTGCAATGGGAACAGAGCTTTTCTTTGTTAAATCAATATAGTAAATACCTGGGACATTGACGCCATTATCCCATTGGAAGGCCATTTTTTTTCCATCAGTCGTAAATGCAGGGTTCTCTTCGGCACCTTTAAAATATGACAGATTAGTGGGGCGTTGAGTCACTGAACTTGAGCCCTCTTCAGCCATTAAGTGTGCTAATTGAAAATATAAAATGGGCAAAATGAATATTGCCAACATGATAAAAATGGTGTGTTTAAGTGACCAATGAGCGGTTTTTACATTTTTTACTGGCTCAGAGAATAAATCTTCATCAAGACGGTAGCCTGTTTTTGCTACTGTAAGAATGACATCTTGTTCAGCCCCTGTTTGTGAAAATGCTTTCCTTAGCTGCCATATCGCTTGATTGAGTGCTTTTTCGCCGACTTCTGGTTGGCTATGCCAAATACTCTCTATGAATTCTTCTCGTGCGACGGTTTTTGTTTTAGCAGAGATAAGGAGTAAAAGTACATTCATGACTTTAGCAGGTACTTTTGCTTCACCCTTTTTACCTCTAATTAAAAGCTGATCTGGCACGACAGTCCATTCATTCAAAGAGACGTTTTTTAATTTTGATTTATTAATCAATGACAAAGTGAACTCGACTACTTATTTAACATTCGAAGGCAAAATAAAGTTAAAAAAATGCGCCTTCAGTTTCAGCAATGTGAACAAATATAACATTTAAAAAATATTATAGTAATAAAGTTGAGATAAACGGCGGTCATCTAATTTGTTGAAAAATAATAATAAATAAAAAAAAGATAAAAATTTGAGGTTCTTAAGATGGTGTTTGCGTGTTTCGGCTTTTATAACAAGCCGGTGTTAATGGAGTACTGGGCTCCTAACCATAAAAATAACCAAAAAGAGAATAACTATGCGATTTTTATCTCATTCCATAAGACGGGGTTGTTCCTTGTTATGTGGTGTAAGTTTACTCAGCTCTGCTGCGTTTGCCTTACCACAAACAGGTGAGCAAATTAAAACATCGAACAAAAAAGAGCAGTACCTAATTGTGTTGAGTGATGTGGCAAGCTCAGCCATTCAAAACAAAAATCAAACTCAAGCAATAGCCGAGCAACAAGCTGATTTTATTAAATCATTAAAAAAAGAGTTTGCAGATATTAGCTTAGCCTCTCAAAGGCGAGTTCTGGGGAATACCTTAACGGTCAATTTAACTGCTGAACAAGCCGAGTTAGTTTCGTCTATGCCGGGTGTACAACATGTTCATGCAACAACGGGACTAGTGCCTTTACCAAAACCAATGACGATTAAGCAAACGCTTACAGCAGTTGAACAGTCGCAGGTTGTCGATAGTGACTTAGGCCGCGGTGTAAGTGTTGCGATTATTTCTACCGGTATCGATTACACTCATCAACTTCTTGGTGGAGAGGGGACTGTCGAAGCATATGAAAAAGCATGGAAATATGCGGATGTGCCATTTGATGGTTTCCCTACCTCGGTGGTAACCAAAGGATTGGACTTTTTTGGTGAGCGTGTGTCATATGCGGCTTATCATGACTTTAATCCAATTGATTCTGCATACGACCCGAATGGCGAAAGTGGCAGTCGAGGTACGGCATTAGCCTCAATCATCCATCAATTAGCACCATCAGCTGAGTTATGGGCTGCGAAGGTATACCGTGCCTCTAAAGTTGGGGCTAATGTGGTTCCATATCAGCCTACTGTTGATATTGTCGCACAAGCACTTGAATGGGCATTGGACCCAGACGGTGATGGAGATACGAGTGATAAAGCAGATATTATTTTATTAGATATCTCAGGTTTTGGGCCTGGTTATTACAGTAACCAAGATGTTTGGATTGGCGACTACGCACGTTTGGGTGTCAACATTCAAAAAGCGGCAACCTTAGGCAGTGTGGTGATTGTACCACAAGGCAGTGGTGAACAATTGAGTCACTATGCAACCCCTATTCAAGCTGTAGCCCCAGCTGCAATATCTGTAGGCACAACACAATCAATTGAAGATGACAGTGCTATTTATATGTCTAGCACTTCATTACATGGTCCTGTTCGTGGTGACATTGATGCTATTAAACCTGATTTAGTCGACTCGACTGACGCAGTGCAGGTGGCATTAGTGGGCACAGGGAGTGAACAGGTTTCGGCAAGCGATGCTGTTTTTGCCGCTGCTAAAGTTGCAGCCGCTGCAGCGGTTGTTAAAAGTGAAAATAGCGCCTTAACAGGGCAAGAAGTAAAAGCTATTTTGATGAATAGCGCAAATAGCAATGTGTTAAATCGTGATGGTTCAGAACAAGCTGAAGTAACACATAGCGGCGCAGGAAAATTACAGCAAGCCGAGGCTTTAAAAAATACAGCTGTGGCATTTTCATTGCCAGATGGTCAGCCGTCTTTGCATTTAGGAAATCTTGATATTGCTGACAATGAAACGCGAACAGTAACCGAGCAAGTGTATGTTAAAAATCTAACAGACAAAGCAATTACCTATGATTTATCGATAACACAAAAAACAGGCGGCCCTTCGCACGCTGCATTGACATGGCAATTACCAAGTTCAGTGACGGTTGAAGCTCATCGTGCCATGACCTTCCCTGTGTCAGTGACTATTGATGGCGCTTTACTTGAAAAATGGCCTCTGGTTGATGCTAAAGACTACACCCTAAAGAACTGGCGTGCCACTGAACTCGATGGTGATTTGCATCTAACTGCGTCTAATGATGAGTCTCTGTCAGCTATGCATCTGCCTTGGTTGCTACGTGCAAGACCGGCAACGAGTATTCAAGCTCATTACGATACTTATCAAGAGTATTACGGTTCTGTTTTCTTGAATGAACCGGGCGATAATCCACTGGGTGAGAGTTTATTTGAAGACTTTTTTGCTCGCGAACAAGCGTTTGAAAATACCTCTGCTACCGATGCAACATTCACTGTATTGCCGACCGTTGGTCGCAAAACCGAAATATCAGAAGCTGCAAATGGTGCTAAAAGTAGCATGATTATTGAAAACCTAGCCAGTGCAGTTGTGCCAGAGGAGCAATGTGAGAGCAAGCAAAAATTAAGCTTAGGCTTAACGTTTCATAGTAAACAAGACTTAGCATTTAGAACGTATTTCGACCGTAGTGATATGAACGGTACGATTGAGTTTTTTATTTTTAGAGAATCATTCTTAGAAATGTACCCAGACACTGCAGCGGGAACATTACTGAACTATGCCTCTAATGCGGATCTGCTTTTATATGGTTTCATAGATATTGATGAGCAAAATGTACCTACCGCTTATTATGTCGATGCGTCTATTGCAGCTGATCCATCGAATCCAAGTGCAAACTTAAAACAGTCAAGCTTGCCGATTCGATTTGTAACTGACTCGCGAGGTTTACTCGTTGATTATTGTACCGATGAACTTATCCGCGAAGATTTACCTGCAGAAGAGTTTGATCGCAATCTAGGGTATTTTGTGCGAACTGTTCGTGATCAAATTCCATCGACAGGCGATGCGCCTTTATTATTTAACCCAGTCAACATGGGGCCTAAAGTGGTGACTATAAGCTATGACTGGTTTGGTAATCAGATTGAATCAATCTCTAACGAAGCAAATTACGTAAAATTAAGTAAGGCACCTGGCGCGCAAGCGGTTGAAAATTACCATAGCGAAATGACTCTTGCACCCGGTGAGCAAGCTTACTTAACAGCTATGCATGATGGCTATTGTGACTATCGCGCTGTATGCGGTAAAGGATTTGTGCTGTTCAGCAACAACGCTGATTATCATATGTGGTCAAGAACCAAGCTATCAGATCAGTCAGGTGCAATTGCTAAACCATCTGCGGGTCAGCAGTTTGATGTATTTGAGAGCGCGCAAGCGGGTGATCTTGTAGGCCAAATCCAACTAGAGTCTATCAACTTCTTCAATATTGGGCCTGGTGAAGCGGGTGATATTTTTGGCACTTATCAATTCTATCTAGCAAACCCTCTTATTGATGATTCACTAGCCTTAATGCCTGATGGTCGCATTTTAGTAAATAACCCCGCTTCTTTAAATGCAGAGACTAATTCAGAATATGTGTTGAGCGTATTCGGGCAAATGCGCGATAACAACGTGATCATGAGCTCAACGACAGATATTACGGTCAATGTGAGCAGCTTGAACATTAACGCGCCGGTGCTAGTGGACAGCGCAAATACACAACTTCAATCTAGTGCTGGTGAAGCGCTAAATATCGCTATAAATGCGTTATTTACCGATGCTGATAGTGACACATTATTATTTTCAAGTAACAACTTACCTGCTGGTTTGACACTAAGCGACGACGGTGTGTTAGCGGGTAGCGTGAGCAGTGCGGCAAGCTATGATTTCACCATTAGTGTTTCAGACTCTCGTCACCAAACATCTCAAGACTTTACCTTGGTGGTTACCCAAGAAGCTGAACAAAGCACACATAAATCAAGTGGTAGCACGGGTCTATTTATTTTGCTGATGATGGCGTTATGGGTGTACTTCAAGCGAGCTCAACGCACCGCAGTATTTGGAATTAAGGAATAAAAATAATGAAAAAACTTTCCATTTTAGCCAGTATGGTCGGCCTATTAAGTGTTAGTCATGTTTCAGCTGTTGAAGGTGATGATAATGCACGCTTGAATTATCAACCGCTTGCAGCGCTAAAAGGTCGCGCTGTAATTAGTGATGATGTGTATCTAGTTGAATTTTCAGACCCATCGGTTGCTAAATCATCCCAATTCTCGGGCTTGTCGCGACTGAACGCCAGCATGCCAGCGGTAAAACATTATGCCGCTGATTTAAAAGCAGGGCAGACAAGCATCTTACAACAAGCCAGCCTGCATGCTGGTGAGAAAATTAATACCCTCTTTCAGTATCAGTACAGTATGAATGGTGCTGCCGTTCGTATGTCAGAAAATGCGGCGAATGTGTTACGTAAACAAACTGGCATAAAGCGCGTTGAAAAACGTCAAATTCATTATCTTCACACAGATTCAGGACCTCGCTATGTTGGTGCTCCTGCTATTTGGGATGGTGAGACAGGTGTTGCGACAAAAGGTGAAGGCGTCATTGTCGGCATTATGGATACAGGAATTAATGCTGATCACCCAAGCTTTGCAGCAAGGGGTGATGACGGTTATACCCATGTAAATCCACTGGGCGATGGGCAATACCTTGGTGACTGCCAAACCCATAGTGAATTTTGTAATAGCAAACTGATTGGTATTGTGAGTTATGCCGATATCTTAAATGGCTATCCTTTAGTGCCAATCGATGAAGAGCGCTATGATGAATTAGGAAGCCGTTTGGAAATCGGGTTTGATTTTAATGGTCACGGTAGCCATGTTGCGGGTACTGTTGCAGGTAATATCTTAAAAAATGTACCTGCTTATAATGCAGAAGGAAAAGAGTCTAATTTCGCTTTCGAGCAAATAAGTGGCATGGCACCACACGCTAATATTGTGTCTTATCAGGTTTGTTATCCGGGTAATAGCGATGATTATTTAGTAGGTTGTTTACCAGAGCTGACTTTACAAGCTGTAGAGCATGCGATTGCAAATGGTGTAAGCGTACTGAATTATTCAGTTGGTGGTTCTGCAACAGATCCTTGGTATGGATTTGAAAGCCAAGCCTTTTTAAATGCACGTACCTTTGGTGTCCATGTGGCGACATCGGCGGGCAACTCAGGGCCAGATAGTGGCACCATAGGTACCCCTGCAAACTTACCTTGGGTGACAACGGTTGCTGCGTTCACACATGACCGTACCTTTGCAGAAAAACAGATCAGCTTCACTGGTGGTAATTTTAGTTTGTCACCTTTAGTTGGCCGCAGTGCCAGTGGTGGTTTAACAGCTGAAATAGTGGATGCTGCTGACTTTGGTGATGGTGACTGTTTAACGGAGTTTGCCGCTGGTACTTTTAATGGTGAAATCGTTGTGTGTCGACGCGGTGAAATTGCGCGTGTGGCAAAAGGCTCAAATGTTAAAGCTGGCGGCGCTGGTGGTTTAGTACTTATCAATGTCGATGGTGGCAGTGAAACGGTAGATAATGATTTTCATGTGCTGCCATCAATTCATTTAGATGCAACTAAAGGTCAGAGTTTAGTTAATTGGCTAGCAGAAGGTAGCAACCATATTGCCGTAATCGAAGAAGGTGAAATGGTGAGCGATCCTGATGCTGGCTCTATTGCTGGGTATTTCTCATCACGTGGTCCAGGACTTCCTTACGATAGCTATTTTTCGTTAGATATTGCCGCTCCAGGGGTAAGTATTTATGCACCTTTCACTGAAAACCAGCCATTTAGTAACACTAAATCTGAAGCTAAATTTGCATTTTTAGATGGAACGTCAATGGCAAGCCCACACGTTGCGGGAGCATATGCGCTAATTGAAGCGTTGCACCCAGAGTGGACACCAGCCGAAGCACAATCTGCGATTGTTATGACTGCCGATAGTAATGCTTTTGTTGATGATGACAATACAGGACAACCAACCCCAGCTAATTTTTATGAAATGGGTAACGGTATGCTGCAGGTGCAATATGCTGCACAAGCAGGACTTGTACTGAACGAAACAGAAGCAAATTATTTAGCGGCTGATCCACAATCTGGCGGAAACCCTGCAACACTCAATCTTGCACAACTTGTAGATCAAGCTTGTGTTATTAGTTGTCAGTGGAGTCGAACGTTTAAGGCAACCCGTAAAGGGACCTGGCAAGTAACATCGGCTGCGAGAGTAGGCGATATTACATTAACAGCGGAACCTGCCTCATTCACATTAAATGAAGGGGAAACGCAAACGCTGACCATCACCGCAAGCAGTAGTTATAGTTCGGATACCGATGTGCAAATGGGGCATCTAATTTTGAAAGATGGCGAGCCAAGCCATACATTAACACTGCCAGCAGTGGTTAATTTTATTGCGGGTGTTGGTCCTGAAGCACAACAAGTGCAAACTCATAGTGCAGCAGGTAGCCTTCAAGTATCAGGTTTTAAAAGCGGTGCTAAGTTAGATGATTTAACTTTGCTTGCGCGTGGTCTGAAACGTGTAGAAGAGTATCAAATTCAAATAAAAGCGCCTGAAACTCAGCCTTACAATATGGATTGGAGCTATGTAAAAGACAATCGCTATGTTCTGCCATTAGTTGTAAACAACAGTACGCAACGTGTTTGGGTAAATATCGAAAGTACGACAAGTAAAGACTTAGATGTTTACATTGGTCTAGATGAAGATTTAGACGGTGATGTCAGCGCGTATGAAGGTTCAAATCAGATGATTTGTATCAGTGCAGGAGTTGACTCCAATGAACAATGCGACCTATTACAACCTGAGCCAGGTGTGTATTACATCGTGATCCACAACTTTGAAGGTTCTGCAGCAAATGCGGTGGATGATGTTCGTTTTACAGTCGCTACGTTACAGGATGAATCAATGGACAATTTAACTGCAGAGTTAATTGCTGGTGAAGAAGGCGCATTTTCTATCAAAGCGAATTGGCAGCTAGAAGATGCAAAACCAGGTGACCGTTATTTAGGTGTACTTGCCGCAAAAACAAAATCAGGACAACGTTTTGCAGATACCCCAATTGATTTTGTTATTACAAACCCTTTATTAAGTATTCAAGCAGATTCAGACGTTGTATTACGTAGTGAACAGGTGAGTTATGAAATAACGATTAATAGCTCATCAATTCCGAGTGAGGCTGTTCTATCGTTTCTATTAACTGAAGGGGCCGAAGTACTCTCTGTAGACGGTGCAGAACTCGTTACTACAGAGGGAAAAACTCAGCTGATCTTAAACGGACAAACTGACATTAGCATGCAGGTAGATGTTACTGATATGGTCGGATCTCAACTTGACTTTGGTGTGTCTTTTGAAGTGTCAGAACAGCAAACTGATAGCTATACCGCTGAATCTATTAAGGTGATAGACCCTATAACATTGACAGTTAATGGTGAACAAAACCTAATAGTTAGTGCAATAGAAGAAGCTACACTGGTATTGACTGCGTCAGCAAATGAAGGCACTTCGTTAGTGTGGAGCCAAGTTTCTGGCGTGAATGTTACATTAAATGACGACAATGCAGGCGTATTAACTCTTAATTTGCCTGAGCTTGATGAAGCAACAACACTTATTTTCAGTGTTACAGCAACAGACGAATACGGCCAAAGTGTGTCGCAACAGGTGACAATTAATGTTGCGCCAGAGTCTAAAAAATCAAGTAGCGGTTCGCTATCGTTCCTTACATGTCTGGCAATAGGCTTGTTGGTGGTAACTCGACGCAAATTTGTTACCGCTAAATAATAACCCCCTAGGTTATGTATACCAAAGCCACACTTAAACCAGTGTGGCTTTTTATTTGCTTATTAAGCTTTTTTAACAAACTTAGCGGTTACCATCATTTCACCAACGCCATCAACTTTACAGTCTAATTCGTGGTCTTTTTTGTCTAACACGCGGCGAATCACGGCTTTGGTGCCTATTTTAATCACTTGTGAGCTGCCTTTGATTTTTAAATCTTTCGCAACAGTCACTTTATCGCCATCGACCAATAAGGTGCCGTTAGCATCTTTCACATTGATCACATCATCGGTATCAACCGCATTAGGATCCCACTCATGAGCGCATTCTGGGCATACTAAATTGTTTTGATCTTCATACACGTATTCAGAGTTACATTGTGGGCAAGGAGGAAAAGACATAAATGGCACCATGGTTGATTTTAAAAGGGTATTTTAATGGCTAAGAGCAAACTATGCGAGTACAAGGCTTTTATTTTATGGCTCAGGCGTTTCGAGCGTTTTGGTAATAGAGAATATTCCTCTTAGATCACCAAGCCGATAGCCTGTGGCTAAATCATTTGGGTAATGTTCGTTGAGTGCTTGTTTTACTTCTGGCGCAATTGTTTGGCCATGACAATTGAGGCAAACTGGCGCGACTTTTATCGCTTTAGCAAAGCGAAATTGACCATCTTTATTGGTTGAAAAAGTCACATTGTCGATGCTCTCAGTGTTTCTGATCATATCGAGCAGCTGGGCGATTTTTTCAGCTTCCCATTCATCGGGTTGATTATTTGGATTACGGTTTTTAGTGCTTTTACGTGCTACCGTCCAACCATCAGTTGATAAGCTATCGCTAATGGCCGGGGCTTGCATTTTGCACACGTTAATTCCTTCGACTAAACCACCTTGCTTGATTGCGGCTCCTAAAGCTGATTTAAGCGTAGTGGCAAATTCAGTTGCTCGCTGCGCTGCTTGAGTTTCTAGAGTCGCTGATTTTGTTTCGGCATAAAGACTAGGTGAAAGTAACACAGTACAAATCACAATTGTTCTGAAGGAAAACATAGTAAAACCTTACATTAGATATATCTAATATAGTAGTTTGTTTTTACTTTACATGCCAATTTAAC
Source organism: Pseudoalteromonas sp. P80D2 (assembly GCF_036680945.1). Classification (NCBI taxonomy): domain Bacteria; kingdom Pseudomonadati; phylum Pseudomonadota; class Gammaproteobacteria; order Alteromonadales; family Pseudoalteromonadaceae; genus Pseudoalteromonas; species Pseudoalteromonas sp. P80D2. The sequence continues at coordinate 416,203 of NZ_JAZDAR010000022.1, read as the reverse complement.
CTGCAAAAAATAACGATTCTTTGCACAAAGCCTGCTGGAGTGTTGTTGCTAAATTGGTTAAGGTGAGGAAAATATCTTGAGAACAAAAAAAATGAAAAAACTAATTTATATCGCCGCTTTGTTATTCTCTGCCCTGACATTTGCAGGTACCGCTCCATACAGTGGAGAGATAAGTCGTGATGACTTACTTAAAGACTACTCTGCATTTAGTGAAGAGTACGATGAATACACACCGAGTGAAGAAGAGTTAACCACGATAAAAGCACTGCAAGGTAAGCAAGTTTTGGTGTTTTTAGGCACTTGGTGTCATGACTCAAAACGTGAAGTGCCTCGATTTTTGAAGCTTCTCGATACTGCAAAGGTGCAGTTAGGCTCACTTAAACTAGTGGCCGTTGGCTACGACAAGCTAGACCCTGCAGGGTTAGCAAAACAGTATGACTTAATGTATACGCCAACCATTATTGTCCTTGATGGCGAAAAAGAGCTTTCCCGTATGATCGAAAAGCCAAAACAAAGCTTGGCTTTGGATCTTACGCAACCGGGTCAAACGCTATAAAATCATCAATAGATAAGGGCATTGAAATTAAGTAACCTTGAATATAATCAATGCCTTTATCACTCACCAATTGCCACTGCTCTGAGCTTTCGACTCCTTCTGCGGTAATCGTTAAGTCTAGTTGATGGGCTAAATCGCTCATCGTTTGTAAAAATAAACCATCACGTGGGTTATCCACGCAATTACAAATAAAGGCACGGTCAATCTTAACGTTATCTAGCGGAAACTGCTGAATCGACGACAGTGATGAATAACCCGTTCCAAAGTCATCAAGTGATAAATTAAAACCTGCTAATTTAAGTTCATGCATTAGGTTTATGGCGTACTGGGTATTTTGAAATAGGGCGGATTCGGTGATCTCAAGATTAATTTTTTGATTAGCCGGAAATAGCTTAGCTTTTTCTTTACTGAGTCGTTTAACTAAATGCACATCAGAGAACTGCTTACGCGACAGGTTGATCGATACTTTAATACGAATATTGTTATCAACCATGCGGTGGCAATCTTCAGCAACCTTAGCAACAATCCAACGTGATAATAAATTAATGAGCTCTGATTGCTCAGCGATTGCAATAAACTCCACTGGTGACACAAACCCTCTAACAGGGTGCTGCCAACGTACAAGCGCTTCACAGCCAATCAGTGTGCCATCTATAGTGTTTACAATTGGCTGATACACCATACTTAGCTGTTCGTTGGCCGCAAGCGCATGACGTAGATCACTTTCGAGGTTACTTTGTGCAATAAGCTTATCTTTCAGAGATTGGCTATAAACAGTAAATGTTTTTTGTGTACGGGGGCATTCATTCATCGCAATGAGGGCTGTATTGATTTGCTCAGCCGCATCGATGTTTTGTAAGTGTGGATAACCCACGCCAATGTATAAGTGGTAAAAATGAGCGCTACCAGCGGTTTCAATAATACCGCCGACCTGATGCTGTAATTTATCTAATAGAGCGGCAAGCTTTTCATCAAAAATGGCTTCTTTTAGTAATATTAAAAAACAGCCAGGTTTTATATGAGCGCAAAACGCTTGATGTAAGTCAGAAAATTCAATTAGCCGGTTAGCTATCGCTGTCTGTAGTTCATTTAAGTAATCTTGACCGTAAATATCTTCTAATTGACGATAGCCTTTGATCTCGGCACACAATAAAGTAAGACCGCTACTGTATTGGTCTTCAGGGCATAAACTAGCGATATATTTTTCGCTGTAATGGCGATTGGCAAGGCCAGTGACCGAGTCAAAATGTGCTTGTTGGTAAAGCTCATGTTGGCGTTGTTTTTCAGCACTTATGTCTTTAATCGTACCAACCAAGGTGTTAGTTTTAGGGTTCCATTCAGCGTGTTCATGAAACCAGCGTTTTTCTCCATTGAGTTTAATCGTGTACTCAATTTCAGTTGGGCTACTAGGCTTAGTATGAATAAAATTTAAAAACGAATTTTTATAAAAGCTATCGATTTTTTCACAGACATCAGTAATTGATTGCGCTTTGCTTTGTTCTTTGAATAGCGATTTAGCTTGTGATGATAATTGCCTAATGCTTTTATCAGGCGACAGATGCCAACTGCCTACGCCACTGAGTGACTGAGCTTGTTTTAATTCAAGTGCCTGTTCAGACAGCTCTAAGGTTTGCTTTTGCACAAGTTTTTCGAGGTTTTGCTCATGCTCACGTAACCGACAAGTAATCGTAATCAAATAGCAGCTAACCGATGAAAGTAACAGAGCTATGAGTAGTAATACTAAAAATTCAACATGCGCTCGATAAGCAAACTCGTCTTTAATACCCACAACCCAATGTTGATTTTCAACATCGAGGTTGTAAGTTGACCAGTGGCTTTGCTCAAAACTGTGGTTATTTAAAAGCGGCGCGTAGCTATTCGCTGTTTTTTGCCAAACCTCATAGAGGTGAGGGTGTGAAGTAGTCTCAGGGCTCAAATTTGCTATAAATTCTGGAAAACGCAGCACCGCGATTGCAAACCCCCAAAACTCATTTTGATCAAAAATTGGTAATCGAGCGACTAAGCCTTGACCACCTTGAGCCAACTCTTTAGGTCCATCGATTTGCATTTTTTGAGTATCAATGGCTGTTTGTAATGACTTTTCAATACTTTGCATCTTGAATAAGTCGACACCAATCACACTCTCGTGACTGGTTAGCGGGTAGCTGTATTGAATAACCCCTTTTGGTGCAAGTTGAATAGTTTGGCTACCATCACTATGAGTTAATATCTCAGTGGCAAGGGTTTCGAATTCAGTTTGTGTGTATGTAAAGTCACGCATCGCGGCGCGAACAAGGTAAGGACCAAGGAGTGCGCTATCAAGTGCTTTTTCAAGGTTACTGCTGTAACTGTTAAGTGCTGCATTTTGCTCAATTTCATGCATTTCTTGTCTATCGTAAAACACTTTTAGTGCGATCGCCGAAAATAAACAGAAACTGAGAAAAAAAGAAGTAAATAACAACGAAAAATATGTAATATTACGCAATGGCGTCTCTGAATTAAGTAGGTATTTAAGTGCTAATCTTGCTTTTAAAAATACTAGTTTAGGGTTAGCTGGTTGTCTAGCGAAGATCTAGAATTTTAGTTGAATTTTTAGCAAGTTAAAAAAATAATTGTACCTAAATACAATGAATTGCAAGCACAAGTAAGATTAAACACTATGTACCAAGCCGTTATAAAAGCGATAGATGCAGCGAATGCTGTCGACCCAAATCGTGTAAAACAAGATGATCAAGAGCTAGCAAAAGAGTCTTTATATGCAATGCGTATGACCGATATGCTAAACCGCTTTAATCCACAAGCCGATGAGTTGATGCATATTGCTGCGCGAGGCCAACATATTGAGCGTTGGCGCTCTCCTCGCAGTGATTTTCCTATGGGTAAGCAAGGTTATTATCAATGGCGTACTGCTTTATATGACTTTCATGCCGAGCGTGTAACAGCCCTTATGAAAACGGCGGGTTACGCGCCGGAAGAATGTGAGCGCGTATACGCAGCCGTTGCTAAAAAGAACATAAAACGAAACCCTGATAGCCAATTGATTGAAGACATTGCAAGCCTTGTGTTTATTGAGCATTACATGCTTGATTTTGCAAGTAGTAAGCCTGATTACGATGAGCAAAAATGGTTGGGTATTATTCGTAAAACATGGCAAAAAATGTCAAATGAAGCACATGACTTTGTATTAGCTGGTAACATCAGCTTACCTGAGCCGCTTAAACCGTTAATTACAAAAGCGCTAAATTAATTATAAAACAAGGATGTACTATGTTTTGCCCGCGTACTAAAACAGCCCTTGAAGCAGTGAGCATTGGCGACGTTAACGTGTATTTATCAAAAAGCGGTGGGGTATTTTTTGATAACCGACAAATATTTCACTTTAGCGATCCGAATTTAAAACCCGCGCAAGTGCTGGTGGCTCATTTACAAACCCTGCCAACAGAATGTGTTGATTTAGCAAAGCGAATTAATTGTCCGAATTGCCCTGACGTGGTGATGATGCGACGCTTTTTCACCCCACTAAAAGTGGTTGAAATAGACGAATGTCCAAATTGTGCTGCTATTTGGCTTGATCATGGTGAGCTTGAAAAGATCCATGAAAATCATTTAACGCCAAAAGAACGTGAAATGCTGCGTATTGATATGGCCAATAATCATGGTTTTATTCAAGTTAAAATCCCAAAAAGGCGCTACTCAGTTCATGCTGAAAAGCCTGAGTCTAATGCAACGTCATCATTAGAGAAACTAGCAGAACTTGCGTATTTATCGATTTTGAATGACTGATAATAAGAAGCCTGTACCAACTAAGATACAGGCTTTATTTGCATGCTAAGCGTTAAAGCTTAACTAGCATTTTTCCTTTATTTTTACCTTCGAACAGGCCAAGAAATGCATCAACGGCATTTTCGATGCCATGGTATACCGTTTCTTCAGATTTAATTTTACCTTCGCTGATCCACGCGCCCATTTGTTCAATAAACTCAGGGAACTGATCAAAGTAATCAATCACGATAAAGCCTTGCATGGTGAGCTTTTTCGAGTTGATATAAAACAGGTTGCTTGGCCCAGGTTGTGCAGTGTCGTTATTGTAACCTGAGATCATGCCACATACAGGAATACGGCCGTAATCGTTCATTACATTGAGTGCGGCTTCAAGGTGATCGCCACCTACGTTTTCAAAGTACACATCAATGCCTTGTGGTGCCGCTTGTTCAAGGGCTTCTGTTAGGTTTGCTACCGTTTTGTAATTAATTACTGCATCAACACCCAACGCTTTAACCATTTGTGCTTTTTCGTCAGAGCCAACCGAAGCAATCACTTTACAGCCTTTTAGCTTAGCAATTTGGCAAACAACGCTACCTACAGCGCCTGATGCAGCTGAAACAAACACGGTATCGGTTTCTTTTAGGCTAATTACCTTTGTTAAACCTGCCCATGCAGTTAACCCAGTCATGCCCATAGTACTTAAAAACAGTTGGTCTGGTAATGGTACGTTTGGCAGTAACGTTAAGTCGCTGCCATCGCTAATGTGCATGGTACGCCAGCCGCTAATATGACTTACTTTGCTACCAACAGGAAAGTCATCATTGCGTGATTCAACTACTTCGCCGATAGCACCGGCTTCCATCACTTCGTTTAAGTTAAATGGCGCGATATATGATTTACGATCAATCATGCGCGGGCGCATATAGGGGTCAACTGACATCCAGGTATTTTTAATTAACACTTCGCCGTCGTTCAAATCAGGAAGTGTTACGTCTACCTGCGCAAAATTAGCCTGTGTTGGTACACCCGTTGGGCGTGAAACTAAATGAATTTGTTGACTTGTCGCCATATAAACCTCGAATCTGCTAGATTAGAATCAATTAATGAGTTGCACAAAACATTTGTGCGCAAACTATTTGCGATCAATTTAATGATCTTTACTATAAAAGGCAATAGATCGTCGGAAAATAATTTGCGCGCAAACTAAATTAAGGCAATAATACGGCTGTATTTCAGTTTAGGGTAGCAGCATGAGCAACAACTTATCAGACAATGTATGTTTCACTTTATACAGTGCAACAAATGCGTTGATCAGAGCGTTTCGACCAATCCTCGAAGCTTATGACTTAACCTATCCGCAATATATTGTGATGCACTCACTTTGGTATAATAACCAAGTGAGCTTAAAAGCACTTTCTCATGACACGCACCTCGATTCTGGCACCTTAACACCAATAGTTAAGCGCCTAGAAAGCAAAGGTTTATTGACTCGTCAGGTATCAAGTGAAGATGAGCGTAAAAAAGTAATTTCGTTAACAGAGCAGGGCATGCAACTTAAAGTTGATGCTGAAGAATTAACGGCTAAGTTAATGGCACGCTCAAATATGAGTTTGGAGCGAATCGAGTTATTACGCGAGTTAACCCTTGAGCTGCATACTGACCTAACAAAAACGGACCTTACAAAAAGCTAATCTTCTACTAAACACACTAAAGTGCCTTCAATAGCGCGAACATACGCATAATGCTGGGCGTCTTTTTTAGTTGGCGGGCACAATGGCTCAGCACCAGCAAGCACAGCTTTATCGTAACTTTCGACTAAATTATGGCAGCTGAATCTTAGCTCAAAACCAAGAGCTGGTTGCTTAGGATGGGCGCGAATATAGCCTTGCTTGAAGTATGATTGCGCATGCGGGTGGGTCGCAAAAGCAAGTTTTACAGATCCTGTCACAAGTTCACCGTATTCGGCATCGTCACTGATATGGTTGGTATTTAAACCAAATGCTTGATAGTAAAAGTCGAGTACTTCTTCTACGTTATCGACGTAAATAACCTGACTTAAAAAGTCCATTTATGCTGCTCTATTTATTGTTCGTTTATTAAATAAAGCATAGTTTTAGTAATAAAAAAACCTTGTAAGTCATACTCACAAGGTTTTTTTAATACTTAAAGCTTAGCTGTAGAAATTACGACTTGTTGCGGTTTTCTTTCGCAAATGCACGAATTTTACGTTTTTGCGATAAAGTCACTTTATTAGTGCGACCCGCGTATGGATTATCGCCTTCTCTAAATTCAATTTTAATCGGCGTACCCATAATACCTAATGCTTTACGGTAGTAGTTCATTAAGTAGCGTTTGTAGCTATCAGGTAAGTCATGAACTTGGTTACCGTGGATCACGATACGTGGTGGGTTATAGCCACCTGCGTGAGCATATTTAAGTTTTACACGACGACCGCGAACAAGTGGCGGTTGGTGATCAGCTTGAGCCATATCCATGATACGACGCAGCATCGCTGTGCTGATACGCTTAGTTGCTGACTCGTATGCTTCGTCTACCGATTCAAATAAGTGACCTACACCTGTGCCATGTAAAGCAGAGATAAAGTGTAAACGTGCGAAATCGATGAAACCTAAACGACGGTCAAGCTCTGACTTAATACGTTCTTTAACGTAATCATCAAGGCCGTCCCATTTGTTAACAGCAACAACCAATGAACGACCTGCGTTTAAGGCAAAACCAAGTAAGCTTAAATCTTGATCAGAAATACCTTCGCGCGCATCAACCACAAGCAATACCACGTTAGCGTCTTCAATCGCTTTAAGGGTTTTGATCACAGAGAATTTTTCTACAACATCGCTTACTTTCTTACGCTTACGAACACCCGCAGTATCAATAAGAATGTACTCTTTGTCGTTACGTGTCATCGGAATATAGATAGAGTCACGGGTTGTACCCGGCATATCGTAAACGATTACACGTTCTTCACCTAAGATACGGTTTGTAAGTGTTGACTTACCAACGTTAGGGCGACCGATAATAGCAAGCTTTACTGGTTTGTCAGCAAAGGCTTGCTGGTTGTCTTCGCCTTCTTCATCTTCGCTGTAAAGATCAACTAATTCGTCATCACTTTCTTCAAGCTCTTCAGCTTCGCCTGCAAGTTCTGCAATAACAGGCTGTAGAGTTGTTTCAAGTAATTGCGTGATACCACGGCCGTGAGCCGCTGCAATGTGATGTACGTCGCCTAAGCTTAGCTGGTAGAACTCTGCACAGTATGAATCTGCATCAATGCCATCAACTTTGTTTGCCACAACAAAACATTTCTTTTGTTGTTTACGAAGGTGGTTAGCAATCGCTTGGTCTGCGGCAGTCATACCTGCGCGGGCATCAACTAAAAATAGCACGATATCGGCTTCTTCAATCGCTAGTAGCGATTGCTCAGCCATTTCAGTTTCGATACCTTGCTCAGAACCGTCAATACCACCCGTGTCTACCACGATAAATTCATAGCCATCGTAATCAGCTTGGCCATATTTTCTATCTCGTGTTAAGCCTGGAAAGTCTGCTACGAGGGCGTCACGAGTACGTGTTAAACGGTTAAATAATGTGGATTTGCCCACATTGGGTCGCCCAACAAGAGCGATCACGGGAAGCATAAACTACCTCTTAAAAAAACAACAAAAGGCTTCGCCAAGCGAAGCCTTAGAAAAATAACGTTTACTATTAGTAAGTTAGTTTGGAATTTTAACCGCGCTAACTTCACCATCTCGGGTGTATAAAATTAACTTGTCACCGGCAACAACTGGCTCAATAAAGAAACCTGAGCTGTCAAAGTCTTCGCGCGATACAAGCTCACCCGTTTCTTTGTCTAACCAGTGTAGGTTACCTTCTTGGTCACCTAGTGCTAAATATTTACCAGCCACGGTAGGGCCTGTTAAGTACCAGCCGCGCAGTGCCGGTTGGCTCCAACGCTCAATACCTGATGTTTTATCTAGACCGTAAACAACACCATCGCTATCAACAACATAGATAGACTGGCTATCCATTGATAAATCACGGTAGCTGCTGTACTCACGTTTCCAAACAACATTACCAGAACGAATATCAACGGCTGCTAAGTTACCATTATAGGCGATTGCATAAGCATATGGACCGCTAATTAATGCTTGTGTATCTACATCAACCAAACGTTCAAACTCAGACGCACCTTTTGGAGAAGCAATTTCAGCACTCCACGCAGAGTAACCATTTTCAGAAATTAATACGCTTAATTTACCTGTTTCAAGGCCTAGCAATACACCACCGTTGGCTACAGTTGGTGAACTTTGACCACGTAACGTCAGAGGTGGCACTTCTTGTTCAAAGCTCCAACGCTCTTCACCTGTATCTGGGTGTACAGCTAATAATTTACCTGAACCTAGGTTTACAAAAATTAGGCCGTCGCCTGCAGCTGGTTTAGCAAGTACTTCGCCTGGCATCGTTTTACGCCAAACAATTTCACCTGTTTCACGGTCAAGAGCAGTTAAGTAACCATGCTCAGAACCAACGAAGATTTTGCCGTAAGCTTGTAAAATACCGCCCGATAACTTGGCACTTTCTGTGGTTTCCCAAGGCCAGAAAGCTGGGTTTTCACGCACATCTGTTTGCCATAGCGTATCGCCATTTTCAAGCGATAGGGCTTCAACTTCACCTTCGCGGTTTGCTACATACACAACATCGTTATGAATAGCCGGTGTTAAGCGCGAGAAATAGTGCTGAACACCATCACCGATTGATTCTTGCCAAACTACTTCTGTCTCAAATTGATTAACAATTTCAGGCAGTACTAGTTCTTCCTCGTCATCACTTGACGAACACCCAGTCAGGGTTGCGATACACAGAGCAAGTGTTGCCGCTGTTAACTTCTTCATCTTAACCCCTTACGCCGCTGGGCTAGTTTGTGCTAAGTCATCAAGTTTAATTTGTAATAACGGATTGTTTTCAAGGCCGCCATTATCAGCAGCAGCTTGGTATTGGCTGCGAGCTTGATCTTTGTCGCCTTGTGCAGCATAAACATCGCCTTTTAATTCAGCGACTGCAGCAGCAAATGATGCTGGAAGCTGGGCGTTTAGCGTTGTTAGCGCTTGCTCATATTGCTTTTGTGCAAGGTGAACACGAGCAAGGCGCGTTGTTGCCGTTGCTTTAAGCTCAGGGTTTTGCTCGTTGGTGATGATCCAGTTCAGCTTTTCGCTTGCTGCATCAAGGTCATTCTTTTCAACGGCTTCTTTTGCCGCAACAAATGCTGTAAGCGTGCTGTAGCTTGACTCGCCATTGTCTTTAATAAACGTATCCGCTTTTTCTAGCACGGCACCGCTTTCAACAAGTTGTGTGAAAGAGTCAGATGCTTTCTCAGCTGTGGTGATTTGGTTTTGGTTATAAGCTTTCCAACCATATAAACCACCTAAACCTGCAACAATACCAATTGCAAGTGCTAAACCATTTTCACGGAAAAAGCGTTTGATCGCTTCTTCTTGTTGTTCTTCTGTTGAATAAATTTCCATGCTTACCTCTGTTGCTAGCTGGGCTTAAATAAGTTCAGCTAGTAGCGTTTTCGCTTCTTCTAGTTTTAAGGTGACTTGTTCTTTACGCTCACGTAAGTACTTAATAGTCACAACGCCTTGTTCTAATTCATCTTCGCCGATAATAACCGCGACTAGCGCATCGCTTTTATCTGCGCGTTTTAATTGCTTTTTAAAGTTGCCACCGCCTGCGTGCACCATAACACGTAGACCTGCAACATCTTTACGTAATTGAGCGGCAATGATTGGCGCTTGAATGCTGGCTTTATCGCCCATGGCTGCCAAATATACATCAGCACTACGGCGGATGTCACCTACACTTTCTAGTGCTTGAAGTAATAACACTAAACGCTCAAGACCCATTGCAAAACCTACCGCTGGTGTTGCTTTACCGCCTAGTTGTTCAACTAGACCATCGTAACGACCACCGGCACAAACGGTTCCTTGTGCGCCTAGGCTATCAGTTACCCACTCAAAAACGGTGCGGTTATAATAGTCAAGGCCACGTACAAGCTTTTCATTTACCGTGTATTCGACGCCTGCAGCGTCTAAACGTTCACATAAATTTTCAAAATGTTCTTTTGATTCAGCGTCTAAGTGCTCAGATAGTTTAGGCGCATCAGTTAAAATAGCTTGTACATCAGGGTTTTTGCTATCTAACACACGTAAAGGGTTGGTGTGCATACGACGCTTAGAGTCTTCATCAAGTACATCGACGTGTTGCTCTAAGTAAGCAACAAGTGCATCGCGGTAGTCTGCACGCGCTTCATTTGAACCTAATGAGTTAAGCTCCAGACGAACGTGCTCACTGATACCAAATTCTTTCCATAATTGGGCTGTCAGCAAAATAACTTCTGCATCAATATCAGCAGTGGCAATGCCGAATGTTTCTAAACCAAATTGGTGGAATTGACGGTAACGGCCTTTTTGTGGACGCTCGTGACGGAACATAGGGCCCATGTACCATAAACGTTGTTCTTGGTTATACAGTAAACCGTTTTGATTACCTGCACGCACACATACTGCCGTACCTTCAGGGCGAAGTGTTAAGTTATCGCCATTACGGTCTGCAAAGGTGTACATTTCTTTTTCGACGATATCGGTTACTTCACCGATAGAGCGCTTGAATAGGTCGGTTGATTCAACAATTGGAAAACGAATTTCTTGATAACCAAACGATGAAACTGTTTCACGTAAAATGTCTTCTACTTTCTGCCAAATTTGCGTATCGCCTGGCAGACAATCGTTCATACCACGAACTGCCTGAATTTGTTTTGCCACTGATAAATCCTAAATACTGTACTTGCGCTGAAAAAATCGCGCCTCAAGAAAAACTAAAAAATTGACCCGTCATTATACCGTCTAAGCGGTAAAGGTAAACGGCAAACCCAAGGGTTTGCCGAGTATATGCGAATTATTCAACGATTTTGATGTCGATTGGCGTTTCTTTCTCTTTTTTAGCGATAAAGTCGCGCACATAGCCTTCAAGTTGGTCGACAATGTTATCGTTATCGATACGTGCTTTTTGGCGCTCACCATTGATGTATAAGCCAGAGCGACGGTTCGCACCAGCAAGGCCAATATCACTTACAAGTGCTTCGCCAGGACCATTTACTACACAACCAATTACCGACACAGACATAGGCTCAACCACGTCTTCAAGGCGCTCTTCAAGTTGGTTCATGGTGCTTACCACATCAAACTCTTGGCGTGAGCAGCTCGGGCAAGCAATAAAGTTAATGCCGCGAGAGCGAATGCGTAATGATTTTAAAATATCAAAACCAACTTTGATCTCTTGTACCGGATCGGCAGCAAGGGATACGCGCAGTGTGTCACCAATGCCTTCGGCTAGTAGCATACCTAAGCCAACAGCTGATTTAACAGAACCTGAGCGCATACCACCGGCTTCGGTAATACCTAAATGCAGAGGCTGGTCAATTTCTTTGGCAAGTAATCGATACGCACCAACCGCTAAAAATACATCTGACGCTTTAACGGATACTTTGAATTGATCAAAGTCTAAACGTTGTAAGATCTCAACATGGCGCATAGCTGATTCAAGTAAAGCTTCTGGCGTTGGTTCACCGTATTTTTCTTGTAAGTCGCGCTCTAATGAACCGCCATTAACACCAATACGAATCGGAATGTTATGCTCACGTGCAGAGTCTACAACGGCACGAATACGCTCTTCGCTTCCGATGTTACCCGGGTTAATACGTAAACAATCCGCACCATACTGAGCCACTTTTAATGCAATACGGTAATCAAAGTGAATATCTGTTACCAGCGGGATAGTGACTTGTTCTTTAATGCTTTTAAATGCTTCAGCTGCTTCCATGGTTGGTACAGACACACGCACAATATCGGCGCCGGCATCTTGAATAGCTTGAATTTGTGCAACCGTTGCATCGATATCTAGGGTGTTGGTGTTAGTCATCGACTGAACGGCAATTGGCGCACCATCACCAATTGGCACGTTACCTACGTTAATACGGGTCGATTTTCTGCGTTTAATAGGAGATTCTGAAAACATTGCGGTTACTCTGATAACGGTAAAGTAAATTTAGCTAAGCGATTTTTGGCAAAATGTGAGGTATCGACGGCTTGACCTTGAAAAGTAATGTCGACTACTTGGTGCTTGCCTAATACTACATTAAACGGCTGTGGGCCGGTTACTGTCATAATGTAACCTGCTTTTTTAACACCAAAAGCGATGCGATCGCCGTTGCCATCGTGAATTTCTACCCAGCTATCTTCATTGAAGTGCATCACCACTTCGCTGTGCTCAGGATCTGCCTTTTCAGTTTGTGGCTGAGCAGCAGATTGGTTTTGTGATGCAGCTTGATTTTGTGCTTCGTTGCTGGTCGTTGGCGCATCAGCTTCAGGCTGAGCGATTTCTTGCTCGCCTTCAGCGAGTGGTTGAATGGTTTCTTCAGCTGGTGCTTCTACAGTTAAGTCAGGTGAAATATCACTGCTTTCAAGTTGGTTTGGCATCGCAGTCGTGACCGGCTCTTCGATATTCTGGTTGCTATTTTGCCACCACCAAAACACAGACGAGCCAATGATCACCGCTACGATAAAGTAGCTAAACAGCATTAAACGGCTGTCATGTGCTTCTTTTTCTGTGCGGCGAGAAAAGCTCTGCATTTTTGACTTTTTCTCAGGCTCAACGTGCTCAGGCAGTAATTCAAGCATGGCTTGGCTATCGATTTTAAGCTCACGGCAATAGCTTCTGATATAACCTTTTACGAAGGTCGCAGGGCCTAGTAGTTCGTGCTCGTCGTTTTCTAGTCGTTGTAACTGTAAAACTGATAACTTTAATGCACCAGCAAGTTGCTCAAGGCTCATTCCTGCGTCTTCGCGGCGCTTTTTTAGCGCTTGGCCGAGCGTTTCTTGTGGTTGTTCTAAATTGTTTTCTTCATTCATAATGCGTATGAGTCTGGATCTACCAATAAGAGTCTATGCCCAGGTTCTAGGGCGACATCTGGGCTCAATTTGTTCCAGCGCATTAACTGATCGATCAATACGCTATGCTGTGTGGCTATGCTAAAGAGTGTGTCGCCATCATTGATGTCGTGATAAATGTTCGGATCGTTCAAATAAATGCGAGTACCGTTTTGTACACGATCCGATTCTTTTAAGCCATTCCACAGCAAAATCTTCTGTAGTTTAACATTGTATCGCACCGAAATGCTAAAGAGGTTTTCACCATTTTCAATAATATGATACGGGATATTCAGCGCCGGTACATTTGCGTTCAGCATGGGTAAGTTAAGCGGCTCGTTTGTCACGCTAAAGTCAGTGCTATTTGCGGTTGACGCCGTTGTTTGACTGCCACTAAATACGTTTTCGTCTTTTTCTGCTTCGTAAAACACCACAGTGCTGGCATCATTTTTGGTATTTTGCGAGTTTGCTGGCGTTTGTTGTTGAACGCTTGGCGTTTGCGGTGCACCAAATGACACTATGGTCACTTCATCATTGCTTTGCGCGTCTGTTTGCTGCTTTGCAATAACTGGAGTTTGTTCAACTTTACGAGAGGAAACTGTTTGGAAACCTTCGTCAGTTTGCTTTGTGAGCGTCTCTGGCGTTGTATCGCTCGTTTGTGAAGAGGCTAAAGTCTCTGTTACGGGCTTTTCTTCGCTGTCTGAGTTTACCTCAGTAGGCACCTGCTTATTACTTTGCGCTACAGTTTGTGGCTCGGGTTGAGTTTTGTTTACAGTTGGCTGCTCAACTAGAGAAGTTTGTTCATAAGTTGTTGGAACATTTGTGGTCTTTACAAGGCTTTGCCCGGTAGCAGCCACTGACGCCTGTGCAACAACAGCTTGTTTAGCAGGCGCTTTTCTTTTCACGATGCGAATTTTTGGCTGATCTTTGCTAACTATGCTGTTATCGCTTGAGATTTTCAGTTCTTCAAGCTGCGCTTGACGGTATTTTTCTCGTAGAACTTCAAATTCTGAGCGTTTAGTTTGCCCAGATGAAATGGTTTTCGCTTCTACTGAACCTGGATAGGTTTGTAGAATAATACCTGCCGTTGTTTCAGCTTTTTCAATATGGCCCATGCGTTGCTGAATTAAGTAGCTGAGCATGAGTGCTCGAGGTGTTACTCGGCCTAAAGATTCGTATTTTTCAATGATATCTTCAGCTTTATGAAGATCGCTTTTTGCGTAATACAAACCAGCAAGGCTTATCATTGAAGAAGGACGCTGTGAGCTGTGATTTAGTGCTGACTTAAGGTATTTTTCTGCATTTTCAAAATCATCAAATTCAATCGCGCACAAGGCTAAGTTTTCGTAACTTTCAGCTACACGGATATAGCTAGGAATTGAAATCGCCTTAAGAAGCTCTTCTGCTGCGCGGTCGTATTCGCCAATGCCACACAAAAATACACCGTAGTTATTTAAGGTGTTCGGATCATTAGGGGCGATTTTTAGTGCGCGTTGATAGGCTTTATCTGCTAGCTCAGGTTCATCAACCTGTTGATAGTAATAAGCTAAAGAATAGTGTACTTCAGGAAGGTCAGGGGCAAAGTCTGCGGCACGTTCTAGGTTATATTTTGCTTGCGAGTTGTTGCCTGTCTTTAAGTACTGTAACGCAAGGGCGATACGAGTACGAGCAGCACCGGTATTATTAATCTTTTTTTCAACAACGGGTCTGTCGCTACCATTGTAGCTGTTTTCTGTAACACACCCTGTTAATGCTATTGCACTAACAGTAATGGCAAGTATAGAACGCATTACCTAATCTCTTCTTTGATTCCGTATGCCTATCTTACCGAAAAGCCTTTGTGTTGCATCTATTATTTTAAAAATAACGAGTTTGTCACAAAGGCTTATCTTTAAAAGTTACGCTTATGCTTGGTGAACATTTACCGCAATAGCGTTATCTTCGCGCATTTTCTTTTTCGCTAAACGTTTAGTACGGTCTACAACATCACCCACTAATTGACCACAAGCTGCGTCAATATCATCACCACGGGTACGGCGAACAATACAGGTAATTCCCGCTGCTTGTAATACTTTAGAGAAGCGGTCGATGCGGCTGTTGCTCGAACGGCCATATTCATTACCTGGGAATGGGTTAAACGGAATTAGGTTCACTTTTGAAGGTGTACCTTTAAGAGTTTTAACCAATTCGTGAGCTTGATCTGTGCTGTCGTTTACACCTTGTAGCATAACGTATTCGATAGTCACATCTTTGTTTGCTTTAGAGCCATCAATATAACGACGACACGCCGCTAAAAACTCTTCGATAGGGTACTTTTTATTAATTGGTACCAGTACATCACGTAGTTCATTGTTTGGCGCGTGAAGTGAAATAGCCAGCGCTACGTCAATTTTCTCTTTTAATAAATCAAGAGCAGGTACCACACCAGAGGTACTTAAAGTAACGCGACGCTTCGATAAACCAAAACCCCAGTCGTCCATCATAAGTTCCATTGCTGGTACTACATTTTTAAGGTTTAGTAATGGCTCACCCATACCCATCATTACCACGTTAGTAACTGGTCGCTTAGTGCTATCGCCATCTAAACCAATGTCTTTTGCAACACGCCATACCTGACCGATGATCTCAGATACTGATAAGTTACGGTTAAAGCCTTGTTGTGCTGTTGAACAGAAAGTACATTCAAGGGCACAACCTACTTGTGATGAAACACATAAAGTTGCACGGTCTTTTTCTGGGATCCAAACAGCTTCTACTTCTTGGCCACCTTGTAGCATCAGGGCGTATTTGATGGTGCCATCACTTGCTACTTGCTTAACTGAGATTTCAGGAGCAACAATTTCACATTCAGCTTTTAGTTTCTCTTTTAGCTTTTTGTTGACGTTTGTCATGTCGTCAAAATTGTCTACGCCAAAATGATAAATCCATTTCATCACCTGATCGCCACGGAATGGCTTTTCACCGAATGATACAAACAGCTCACGCATTGCATCTCGGTTTAAATCTAATAAATTAATCTTTTTTTCAGTGGTCATGAAACAACCTCAATCAGTGACGGTGGTAAGTAGTTTGGGTGCGCGATTGTACATTATTTAATCGACTTAGTCATTAGCTAAACATATTTACAATAAGCTTAGCTAATGACTAAAAAAGGGCCCGAAAGCCCTTTTTCTTCTGCATCACAGACTTAGCTGTGAACTCGAAATTAACGAGTACGTGGGCAGATTTCTTCGTCAGCGAAGAAGTATGCGATTTCACGTGCAGCTGATTCAACAGCGTCAGAACCGTGAACAGCATTTTCGTCGATGCTGTCTGCGTAGTCAGCACGTAAAGTACCAGCTAGTGCTTCAGCAGGGTTAGTAGCACCCATGATTTCACGGTTTTTAAGTACTGCGTTCTCACCTTCAAGAACAGTAACCATTACTGGACCAGATGTCATGAACTCAACTAAAGCACCGAAGAAAGGACGCTCGCTGTGCTCAGCGTAGAAACCTTCAGCTTTTTCTTTTGAAAGGTGAACCATTTTAGCTGCAACGATTTTAAGACCAGCAGTTTCGAAACGGTTGTAGATAGCACCGATGTGGTTTTTAGCAACTGCATCAGGTTTTACGATTGAAAAAGTACGCTCTAAAGCCATCTTTATGCTCCAATAATTTTAAATTTAAAAGGTTAAATATTAACGGGCGCGAATTATACGCGCTTTACGTGAAAATTCCTAATTTAATTAAATAGTCATTTGATGGCATTTTCATGAACCCTAACCATGTATAGCAACACGGGTATAAAGTGTGAGCGAACTTTAGCAGTTAAGTACTTGTTGTGGGCTATTTTATAGGCAATTATTAACTCAGGAAATGATAAAACTAATAAGGACAATAATGAAAAATCTTTTACTGGCTAGTTTACTTGCAAGCTGTTTAGCTGGCTGTAATTCAGACTCAAACGATGAGCTTGAGTGCTCTCCTTACCCCATTGCAATCGATATTAATAATTATGTTGTAACCCCAGAGCAAAGCAAAGCTAATACAGCACTCGCCTATGATGCCTATACCATTAAATTAGGCGGTGTTGGTGAAGGCGTTTATAGTGAAGGAAATGAGCCCGACCCTAATAAAGAGTATGCAGAGTGTGCTATCCCAGCTGTGGTACTAGGGAGCGCGAACACCATTACAGCGATTAATATATACTCAAGCGCTGATTACAACAATGAACTCACTGCGGGTATGAGTTTAAATAGTGTGTTTGATATAACGGAAATGTTTGTTACTGATTTTGATTATTACAGTGATGGCAACTATGCCAATGTAGAAGACTTCACGAGCGTATTACCCACTACAGCACCTATATTTATTGAGCTTAAACCTAACCAAGCTCCTGAAGTTGAGAGTAGTCATATTTTTTATATCGATATAAGTTTTGCAAACGGCAAAACCTTTGCGCTTGAAACTGAAGAAGTGCAGCTGTTTTAAATTGCTATTAATCAGCTATTGTCGTGGGGCTTCTCTGCTGACATACCCAATCTCTACTCGCTTACAATTTGCTCACCCAACTAAGCTAATTGGTATAAATTTACCTTCTCCATAACACATTTAAAAAATGTAAAAACAACACCATCTGTTAACCTTTTATTCACTTTATCATGGGTAAGCTAATTACCCATGATAAAATGGGATTGTTTTAAATTATTGAAAATAATCTATTTTTGATTTTTATTGTGAATTTAATCTATCTTTTCATAGAAAAATAGCAATAATAAAATTGTAATCGAAATGTTAAATTTAAGTGTACAAAACGCTACATGGTTTTTCGTGAATTCCTGAACTTATTCAATCATAAAATATTGGTGAATTGATTTTTTATAAACCAAAAATCTTACTTCCATTTTTATTTTGAATAATCAAAGGAGAGAACAATGAAACTACGCAGTGCACTTTCTAAGGTGTCATGCGCGTCAGCTTTTGCACTTGGCACCATGCTGACTTTGAGCCCCGCAGCCAATGCAATGAAACTAAAACAACAAAACTTAAAAGAGATGGCTGTTGAGTCACAGAACATTATTGCCGGTCAGGTGGTAAGCGTAACAGATGGTTTTGATAACAATCGTCCCTATACCGAAGTGACTATTCAGGTTTCGTCAGATGCTAAAGGCAAATTAAAAGAGGATTCAAATTACACTTTTCGTCAGTTTGGCTTGATCAAGCCCCGCTCTATGGGCAATGGCAAAGTGTATTTAGGTGCAACACCAGAGGGCTTCTCTAAATGGCGTGAAGGCGAACAAGTGATTGCCTTTATGTATAAGCCAGCATCAATCACAGGGTTTCAAACGACCGTTGGTTTAGCTCAAGGTAAATTTGTAGTGCGCAATGGCAAAGTAGAAAACATTTTTGCTAACAAAGGCGTTTTTGAAGGGTTAGATACCAGCAGCTTATCAGCAGAGCAACAAAATCTCTTAACCACACCAGGCGCAGTCGATGTGGGAGTTTTTATGGATTTAGTAGGTGAACTGTCTGGAGTACAACAATAATGAAATTTTCTAAAATCGCAGCAGCATTAACCCTTGCAACTATTTCGACAGGTGCGTTAGCCGGTGGCCCACTTTATATTCATGAACCGACAATGCAGCCATATAAATGGGACACCTCAAAAGGCAGTATTCCAGTGTGGACAGATGGCGGCCAACTTATCAAAGATAAAGACGGTAACGATGTCGAAACCTTCACTGTACTTGAAAAAGGCACTGTTTTTAACGTTGATGTTACTTTACCTGATGGCACAGTGATCCCTGCATACACTGAACTTGACCGAGATTATACATTTTTAACGATTGAGCAAGCCAACAAAGTAACGGCGAATGCTGTGAAAGAGTGGTCTGATGTAGAAACGTCGACCTTCGAGATGTCAGTGCAGGGCACGATTTTTGAGAAAACAGGCATTGCGGATGTGACTGCAGAAAATGTTGATCAAATTTATGGTGTTGAGAACGGTTATGGCTTTTGGGTCAATTACGACACTGATGGTGGTATTTTAGAAAACTATTTTGGTGTGCCAAGAAGCGCTGTTTTAGGTATTGCATTCCCTGAATGGGCCGATGAAGAAACCGGCGAAATAATCGAAGCGACAGCCTTAATGAATGGCTGGTTTGTTGATATTAGTGATACCGATGGCACGCAAGTTGGTGGGGTATTCACCCATGAATTTGGTCATGCGATCAATATGTCTCATTCACAAGCAAATGGCCATTTAGTGTATATGTCGGCAAGTTATAGCCCGCAATATGACGGTGTACCAGGTTGTGAAGGTGTAACTAAATTTACCAGCTCTAGTATGTTAGATTATTCTGCCATTGAGACCATGTTTCCGTTTATTAATGTGCGCGGCAGTGCTGGTGCAAATCAACACACCATTAATGTGAAAGATGACATCGTTAATATTTCAGATCTCTATCCTACCAGTGAGTACAAATCACAGTTTGGCTCTATTCAAGGTAAGCTCTTAACAAAAGAGGGAGTAGAGTACTCAGGGGTGAATTTAATAGCGCGTAACCTTGATAACCCTTACGAAGATGTGATCAGCCAACAGTCAGGTAACATGACACAAGGCCGTATCGGCCCAGATGGCTCATTTACCATTAATGGCTTAACGCCTGGGGCACGTTATGCTCTTTATACTCAAGAGATCAATGCCGGTGGTTATCCAACTCAGCAAACGAATATTCTTTCTGAAGCTGAATATTGGAATGACAACGAAAGTGCAAACCCGGGAATAGATAATGCCTGTGCGATGACAGAGATAGTTGTTTCAGCGGGTGAAACTAAACAAGTTGAGATGTTCTTCAACGGTTATCAAGATGGTATTCAATATACGCCACTGATTTCAGCGTTTGTAATGGATCACGCTAAAAACGGTAAAAAAGCACTTGGAACAACCTCTTCGGGTATTCCTTTCTTATACGACAGTGCGACTAATTCGTTTGATACTTTAGTAAGCCCTGATGGCTACGCTTTATTAAGCTCTACAAGCACAGCAATGAACAAAACAGCCACTAAAGCTGCTATTACCGCACACTTTAATGATAATGGAGTGATGCAAGGCGGCGTCTGGGATATAAACTCTGGCAAAGTATCAATGCTTGAAGATTTAACGGGGAATAGTTGCTCGCTTTCAAGTCAGCAGGGGCAAAGCTCACATAGCATCTGGGATATGGATGATGATGGTAAATTGATTGTTGGTACAACACGCTTCCCATACGATGGTTCAAATCGCTGTGCTGAAGGCGAAGCTGCGCGTTCAGTTGGTATGCCTACTGTTTGGGATGCAAACACGGGTAAAGCAAGCGTTTTACCTGGCACCCAAATGGTTGACCGTTCTTATGGTAGCGGTAAAGAAATCGCTATTATGAATGGCGATGAGCAAATTCGTCGTACGGCATGGGCACGAGCAGATCGTATCTCTGGTAATGGCGAAACCATTACAGGTTCAACGAATGGCTTTACGCAAATTGCCTGGGTAAATGGCGAGCTTGTTGATACCTACACGGAGTTTGGTGCAATCGACAATTCAGTTATTTCTGAAAATGGTCGTTATGTCGCCTTTGGCGCCATCGAAAACCGTCGTCCTGCTGGCGTTAAAGTATGGGATACAGTAACCAATACAACTCAAAAAATTGGTAGCTTACGTTGGTGTGACAACATTCCTGCGATAAGTTTCTGGACCAACTATTGCGACCTAGGCTACAGCCATGAAGAATTAGTTGAACTAGGATTTGGCTTACCTTCAGTGATGGTTCTTGATGCAAATGAGGACTTATCGATGATCACCGGACGCGCTGGTAGCCCTCTATCTGGCGGTTTTGTTGGCGCTATTTATTTAAAAGGTATTGGCTGGATGTCATCAGCAGAGTTCTTTGCTAAGCAGGGGGTTACTGAAGCAAAAGGCTTGCTTACCGATAACATGTTTGGTCTAAGTGCTGATGGTTCTGAAATCATGGCTGGCATTGCTGGCGCAGTTTTATCAATAGAAATTGACGCGAATAAGGCATTTGTATGTGATAACGGCCGCGACCGTGAACTTAGCTTCCCTAAGCAAGTGGTTGATGCGGTGTCGGCAGGTGCTGAATTTGGCCGCTGCGCACATATTAATGACTAATACCATTTTGTGTTAAGCGCTTAAAGGTCCGGCTAGGTGGCTGGGCCTTTATTTCAATATCTTTGTAACAAAGGCCTGCTAATGTATAAAAGTTCATTAATAACAATAATATGGTTATGTATTCTAAGCTTTATTCCTGATCAAGCTAGTGCGCAAACCCATCAAGCTGCAAGCTCAACCAACAAAGGGTTTAATGTTCCTGAAGAGCTATTGACCACATGGGAGCTAGATGAAGCGGCTTCAATGGAATACGCAAAAAAGTCTGCGCACTGGAATGAACATATCGCTAATTTGATGCCGAAACTAATCGCAACAAATAAACAAATTAAGTACCGCTTTAATCAGGATGAAATGGTCACCATTCAGGCTGCAAAAGAGCACGAGCTTGCCATTAGTTTGATTAAGCAAACACTGACGTCATATAAATTCAAATTTGAATTCGACGATAGGCCAAAGCAATTGCAAGTAATAAAAGCCGCAGGTGGGCGGATCAATATTCAGGCCGATGGCCTACTTGGTTATCAGTTCTTATTGTGGAAAAAACGCCGAGAACGCTTAACTGGCGTATAAAAATATCAATGTTAAGGGCTTTGCTGTTAACATTAGCAAATCCAAACCAATTACCCTGGATAGTTAATTGAGTTTGATCTAAAAAGGTGGCCATAGGATTGGTCACCTTTTTTCTTTTCTGTATAAGTCCTTGCTTAGTTTAATTTCTGTAGCTCTAAAGTGCTAGTTTTTGTCTGTGTTTATAATATTTAAGTGCTTGATTACATTTTGGTACAGATTGATACACTTTTATATTGTGTAAATATTATTTTAATATGTTGTTAATTAAGGTGTTTTTTTACAGTAAATTTAATCGTTTTTCTTGCCATGGTTTTTACCCTTTTTAGTGTGTTGAATTCTCATTTTACTTCCTCTATTACTTGTTTTGTCACTCATAACTAATTGTATAAATTAAATATATTTTATTATTGAGTGGTTTTAGCTGTTTTTAATAAAAACAAACAACAAGGAATTAATATGAAAAAAGCGCAGTTAGGGTTGTTAATCACATCATTCGCTATTATGGGTGGATGTGCAAAGTTAGACGCTCAAGTTAACGCTGGCGGCACTCTTAATTCAAAGGGTGGGGCTGGAAAAGCTGTGTTTACAGCACATGCAGCTCGTTGTGATGGAGAAGTAAGCGGAAAAGTAAATTACAAAGATGTAACTGCATTAGATTGGCAACAATCTGGAGGAGTATCATTTAACGCACAGGTTTATGGTGCAGGCTTATGTAGTGAAGATCCTGTATCACCTGATGGGGCAGAGTCTGGTGATGAGCGATTATTTTGCAAACAAGATATTTGCACTGAGGGGATGTATCAAGTTGAGTTTAATTATAACTCAACCAATCCTAGCCTGCCTGGAGAGGGGGTTGGCTTTGCATGCATGATGGATATTTCTGAAGGTATTAAATCTGGATTTGGTGCAAATGGGTTATTGAATGTGATGTTACTCGAGTCTGGTCCATACCAAGGCTATAACAATGCCGGAACAATAAGTGGCAATGTACAAGTGAAAGATTGCCCAAGTAGCAAAAATGACGACAACGCAGAGTAGAGAAGGAGTTTAATGATGATAAATAAAAAAACAGTTTTAGCGGCAAGCATTGCTCTTGCTTATAGTTTTCCTTCTTTAGCTGATCAATCAATGCGAATTGTTCTAGAAGCAAATAGTAATAAAGCCTCAGCGCTTAAATCTGAGTTGTTATCAAATAATATTAAAATAGAAAAAGAGCTTAGTTCACTAGAAAGTTTTGCAATTTCGATTGATAAAACTCAGTTAGCCAATGTTACAGGGCTTACAAACGTAAAGACTTTTTACCCTGACGTACCAAGAAAGTTAATGTCTGAAGGCGCTTCGCAATATATTCCTTATGGTTTATCGATGGTTCAAGCTGATCAAGTTCAATATCAAGGCGGACAAAAAGTGTGTGTAATTGATAGCGGTTATGCCTTAGAGCACCCAGATTTGCCGAGTGCTGGTGTTACAGGCTCAGACGATGGTGGTGCTGGTGTGTGGTATCAAGATCCATTTGGTCATGGCACTCATGTTGCTGGCACGATTGTTGCAATCGACAATGAATTTGGTACGACAGGGATTGTCGATGATCATTCCCTTGATATGCACATTGTGCGTGTTTTTGCAGGTAATGGTAGCTGGGCTTACGCTTCGGATTTAGCAGGTGCGATTGATGAGTGCCAGCAAGCCGGTTCAACGGTTATTTCAATGAGCCTTGGTGGAAAATACTCAAGCCCGATTGAAGAAAAAGCGTTAGATAAAGTTGCTCGTGCAAATATATTAATGGTTGCGGCAGCAGGAAATGCTGGTGAAGCTTCACATAGCTACCCTGCCTCTTATGACAGTGTGATTTCAGTCGCAGCGGTTGATAGCACTAAAAATCATGCAAGCTTTTCTCAGCGAAGCAGTCAAATTGAACTAGCAGCGCCAGGCGTTAATATTTTCTCAACTGTGCCTGTTGACCGCGCGCGCTTTTCAAAATTTAATGTCACGCAAGATACTGTTAATTTCCAATATTATGGTATGGATGGCTCGCGTTTTGGTACTGTGACAGGGGAGCTCGTTGATTGTGGTTTAGGTACTCAGAGCTGTGGAGATGTAACAGGAAAAATCTGTCTAATCGAACGAGGGGAAATTCCGTTTTATAAAAAAGTAGAGCAGTGTGAAGCGGATGGCGGTGTGGGAGTTATTATTCGTAATAATAACCAAAGCCAGCTAATCGGCACTATTAACCCTACTTCTATGATTGCTGGCTCTGTGACAAGAAATGAGGGTCTTAATTTAATGGACAACCTCGGTAAGGAAACCACAATAACAGTCGCTGAGTTTTCAGATCATGACTTTAAATCAGGTACTTCGATGGCAACTCCTCATGTTTCCGGCGTAGCTGCATTAGTATGGAGTAATTATCCTGAGTGTTCTGCAAATGGCATTCGGTTAGCACTGAGGGCATCTGCCGATGATCAGGGAGATATGGGTTATGATCATGCTTACGGCTGGGGCATAGTGCAAGCCAAAGCGGCTGTTGATTATATCGCTGAAAATGGATGTAAAGCATCTAATAACGTATTACGTGGCGGAGATGGCTCAGCCCACTAACTACTCCCCTATATTGTTGTTATGACCAAAGCGCTTATGGCGCTTTTTTCGTTTGTCACCTACTCAACAATAAGCTCTATGAATCAATCATGATCTAGATCAATAAAATTACTGGGCAGGTTATTATACTGCCGCGCTTCATTCTTGTATTAATTCATGCAACCGACTTGTACTCGGTTCGATGTGTGGAGCTTTCATGTCGTCACCTATTTTGACCCCTCGTCCTTTTACGCCTGAGTTGTTATCACCTGCGGGTAGTTTAAAGAATATGCGTTATGCCTTTGCCTATGGTGCAGATGCCGTTTACGCTGGCCAACCTCGTTATAGCCTTCGTGTTCGTAACAATGAGTTTGACTTAGATAACCTGCAAACCGGTATCGACGAAGCCCATGCGCAAAATAAAAAATTATATGTAGTGTCGAACATTGCTCCTCATAATGCCAAGGTAAAATCGTATTTACGCGATATTGAGCCAGTCATTGAGATGCAACCAGATGCGCTGATCATGTCTGATCCTGGGCTTATCATGTTAGTGCGTGAAAAATGGCCAGATATGCCAATTCACTTATCTGTGCAGGCCAATGCGGTGAACTATGCCACAGTGAACTTTTGGGCTCAGCAGGGTATTGAACGAGTCATTTTATCGCGCGAATTATCGCTTGAAGAAATTGCTGAAATTCGTGAACTATGCCCTAATACAGAACTTGAAGTGTTTGTTCACGGTGCACTTTGCATGGCGTATTCTGGCCGTTGTTTGCTATCGGGTTACATTAATAAACGCGATCCAAACCAAGGAACGTGCACTAATGCATGTCGTTGGAACTACGATGTGAAACCCGGCACCGAAAATGAAACCGGCGAAATGGTGCATAAAATCGACCCTAAAGCGGTGATCCCAACCCTAGGTGATGGTGCGCCAAGTAACGAAGTATTCATGCTTGAAGAGCAAGGGCGTCCAGGTGAATACATGCCTGCTTTTGAAGACGAGCATGGCACTTACATAATGAACTCAAAAGATTTACGTGCAGTTCAATATGTTGATCAACTAACGAAAATGGGCGTGCATAGTTTAAAAATTGAAGGCCGTACCAAGTCTTTCTACTATGTTGCTCGCACTGCACAAGTGTATCGTAAAGCCATTGATGATGCCGTTGCTGGTCGTCCATTCGACGCAAACTTATTTAAAACCCTCGAAAACTTAGCGCACCGCGGCTATACCGAAGGGTTTTTAAAACGCCATGCTCATCAAGACTATCAAAACTATGAGTACGGTCATTCGGTGTCAGATAAACAGCAGTTTGTGGGTGAAGTATTAGGTCGCAACGATAATGGCTTAGTTGAAATTGATGTGAAAAATAAGTTCTGTACTGGTCACTCACTTGAACTTATGACACCAAAAGGCAACATCAACTTCGAACTGGATTTTATGGAAAACAAAAAAGGCGAAGCCATTAGCGATGCAAAAGGCTCAGGTCATATTGTTAAAATTCCTCTGCCAGAAGATATCGATTTAGATCACGCAATTTTGATGCGTAATCTAGATGCCGACCAAGATACCCGTAATCCATTCAATAAAGCCTAATAGAAGATGCGCTAAGTCATACTTAGCGCATTGCTCTCATCTTTTTTTGGTATTTCACTGTCGTTACTAGTTATTTTTACTATCCTTTTTTCTAAGGGTGTTAATTAAACATAGTCAAAAATTATAGTGAAATACGTTGTTCATCCATCACATCAAAAAGAGCTTTTACACACAGTACCTTATGTTGCGGTAGGGGTATTGCTGCTGGCTGTTGTCTTACTACTTGAGCGATTAGGGCTTATTGCTGCTATTCCTTTTTATGTAGCAATGCATACGAGCGTCGAATTATTCTCAGTTGTGATCTCGTTTTTAATTTTTGCAATTGGTTGGAATACTTGGCATTTCACCAATAACTACAAACTGTTACTGCTCTCTTGTGCCATGTTGTGCGTTGCTATTTTTGATTCATTGCATTTCTTGGCTTTTGACAGCATGCATGAAGGCAATGCAGACATGAACTTGGTATTAAGTTTTTGGCTCATTGCTCGGTTATTTAATGGAGCTGCTTTTTTAATTATTGCAGCAGGGATTTGGGTTAAATATAAACCGTTAAATGCGCGCGCTTTACTTACCTCTTTGTTGCTTGGTAGTTTGTTCATCGCAAGCACATTCTTTTACTTTCCTGATTTACTGCCAGAAATACACATCGAAGGAGTAGGCGGTAGCCATATTAAGTTTCTAATTGAGCTACTTGTTTTGGCGCTATACGGTGCCGCTGTTTTGATGTTTTCGACACAACTTCGTAAGCCCAGAACAAATTTAAATATTGCCGGTAAAACATTAGTTTGCCTATTAGCTATTTTAAGTGAGGCCTGTTTTGTGGTGTCTAATGATGTCTCACACACCACCAACACCTTTAATTTTTTTGGGCATGTGTATAAAGGGCTCACCTACTTTTTACTGTATAAAATCCTCTTTGTTGAAACCGTCACTAAACCTTATGCAGCACTCGATAACTCCTCTAATCAGTTAAAAGCAACACTTACCGCACTGCCAGACTCGGTTTTTGAGCTTGAAAAAGACGGTACTTTTCGCGAAGTCTTCAGTGATAACTCCGATAGCCATGTGTTTACTAAAGAGATGGTTGGGCAAAATATTAGCTGTATGTTTGAAAAATCTGATGCGCAAGACTTTATGCGCACGCTAATGGAGGCAAAAAAATCAGCTGTGTGTTTGGTCAATACCTTACCCATTAGCGTAAATGGTTGGGTTATTCATTTTGAATTTTCGATTACCTTGTTTGAGCACGATAATGATGGCCCAACGTATTTAGTGAACGCCCGCGATGTGTCAGAAAAAGTTGGGCGTATGGCGGCACTTGCTCAGCAAAGTAAATTTAATCGGGGTTTATTACAGCTAACCGAAATTTCGTTTCAAGACGATCAAGATGTGTTGTTGAATTATGCTGTTAATCAAGCCCTCGACATTACCAATTGCGATGGCGCAGCCTTGTTTATTTGTAACGAACAAAAGCAACATGATTATCGAGCCGAGAAAGGTAATGTTTTTGATGTGTGCACTGAAAAGTTACAAGGCAAAATTGCGGCTGGGCAAGCTGTCATTGTTAACCGAAAACATGCGAAAGAATACGGGTTACCTGGCGACTCTAACTCATTGTTAGTGGTGCCAGTGATACGCCATAGTCAGTGCCATATGGCCATTATTTTACAGCATCAAACTAAGGTGTTTAGTGTGCAAGATAAAAACATGCTAACGGTTTGGGCTGAGTCAGTGTGGCAATGGTTTCATAAAATTACTCTAAACAAACGCATGCACATACTGTCACAAGCGGTTGAGCAAAATCCACACCCCATTATGTTTACCAATACAGATGCAAAAATTGAGTATATGAATCGCGCTTACCTCGATATGTGCCAGTACGAGTATGACGAACTTATAGGTCAAAGCCCACATAAAATCAGTGCCGGACAAACTGAACCGGCTGTTTACCAAGCAATGTGGGAGCACTTAAAAAATCGAAAAGCCTGGGTGGGTGCTTTGGTTAACATGACTAAGCACGGTAAAGTGATTGTTGAGCAAACTACCATTTACCCATTAAAGGATCAGCAAGGGAAGGTGAGTAACTACATTTCGTTTCAGCATGATGTAACTAAAGAAGTCGAAAGTGAAACCCTCATACATCAACTTTCTTATTTTGATCAGCTAACGGGGCTTGCAAACCAAGACAAGTTGCAGATGGAATTTGAACAAACTATTAAGCTTCAAGCAGATACTAAAGCAGCCTTTATTTTAATTGGTTTAGACAACTTTAAGATTCTCAATAAAGCATTGGGGATGGCAAGTTGCAACCTAGTGTTACAAAGCTTGAGTGCGCGAATTTGTAACTTTATGGGTGAGGATATTATGGTTGCACGGCTGCAAGGCGACCGCTTTGCATTTATTACGCCTTATACCTCCACCGGCGCTATAAATAAGAGCAGCCACGATTTATTAAAAGTGATCAGTGAGCCACTGACGATTAATGATGAACTCATTGTTGTTACAGCATCGGTCGGGGTTTCCCTGTTTCCGATGGATGGCAAAGAATTTGAGCCGCTATTGCAGATGGCCGAGTCAGCGATGTTTGAGGTTAAAAGGCAGGGTAGAAACAATGCGTTATTCTACGCCGAAGAAATGAATAAATCTGGGCTTAGGCAATTACAAATCATCAATGCCCTTAATTATGCCCTTGAAAATAATGAGCTTTATTTAGTTTTTCAACCACAAATAGATATTGCATCAGGCGCTGTGGTGGCTGTTGAAGTATTAATACGCTGGCACAGCGAAACATTAGGCAATGTATCACCTGCTGAGTTTATACCTATTGCTGAAAGCAGTGGCCGCATTAGTGAAATTGATGACTGGGTATTCGAAAATACCGTTAAAACAATTCGCCAGTGGCAAGACGACAACATGCCACCAATTACCTTTGCAATAAATCTATCGGCAACGAAGTTTGTCAAAAAACAGCTACTTGGCGATTTAATCTCTGTATTACAAACTTACTCTATAGAGCCTGAGTGTATTGAACTTGAATTAACGGAAACCATTGCCATTGGTAACCCTCAGTTTGCTTTAAGTACGATTACAAAACTGCGTGAAGCAGGGTTTAAAATGTCGATTGATGACTTTGGCACAGGCTATTCGTCAATGAATTATTTAAAAGATTTTGCTCTCGATAAGCTCAAAATCGACAAATCATTTATTGATGATTTAGAAAACCCCAGCGACGCTGACAAAGCAATTGTTAAAGCTATGATTGATTTAGCCAGCGCGTTAAATATGGAATCAATTGCTGAAGGCGTTGAAAGCGAGCAGCAACTGAACATACTTAAAGAGCTTGAGTGTTCTCAAGTACAAGGCTATTACTTCAGTAAACCCCTGCCAATTAGAGTGTTATATGAGTTTGTGAAGTCACCAAGTTTTTCAAGGTAAGCCTACTTTTTAAATTGACTGGCAAGCTCTGCAAGCGACACTTCAGCAAAACGTTTTAATAACAGTGCTTCTGCATCATCCATCGCATTTTGCAGGGCGCTGTTCACTGCATGCTCGATAGGGCAGTTGCTGTGCTCATCGGTTAGACCAATTACAAACAGGTTCTTTTCGCCAAGCGCTTGGTGAATATCAAATAAAGTGATGTCAGTTAAGGGAGTGGCCAGTAGCCAGCCGCCATTGTGACCTTTGATTGCCGATACATAACCTGCTTGGCGCAGTAACGCCATAGTACGGCGCACAACCACAGGGTTGGTCAATAACATGTTTGCTAATGTCTCTGATGTAACAGGGTGGCTGTAACTGTTTAAATGGATCAGCACATGTAAAACCCGTGATAGTCGGCTGTCTTTTCTCATCTCAAATCGTCAATATGCGTTTTTTGCAGTGTATCACGAACTGCTTAATATTGACCGTTTGAATTACCAAACTAACGCTCACTAAACCAATTCCCAGCCAGCCAATTTGCTGAAATTGCTCATTTAAAATCACAATAGCCAGTACGGTGGCGATAATAGGCTCAAGTAAAGTAATGAGCACGGCTTGGCTAGCCGCTATGGTTCTTAAGCCAATACTAAATAGCCAATAACCGAAAAACATCGGTACTATGGCCATGTAAAGCGCCACGCTGGTATTGGTAGCTGTGGCAAAAAGCGCATCTCCAGTAATTAATAACGAAGGCAATAGCACACATGCAGCGCCGCCAAATAGGCTTGCCATGGTCGCTCTTGAATGAAT
The DNA here is from genome assembly GCF_036680945.1 of Pseudoalteromonas sp. P80D2. Taxonomy (NCBI): domain Bacteria; kingdom Pseudomonadati; phylum Pseudomonadota; class Gammaproteobacteria; order Alteromonadales; family Pseudoalteromonadaceae; genus Pseudoalteromonas; species Pseudoalteromonas sp. P80D2. Next base: position 385,758 of record NZ_JAZDAR010000022.1, on the reverse strand, counting down.
GCCGTAGCTAATTAAGCGTTTGGCAACCCATGAATAACCCGCATAGGTAAGTCCTGCAATTAAGCCAAGTAAAATGCCGATGTTTTGGCTAAACAGCCCCTTAGCAGCAAGGTTATGCTCTTTACCTAATGCGATTAAGCCAATGCCAATAGCACCAAAGCAAAAGCTGACTAGCCAGCGAGTTGCAATGGGCTTTTTCTCAATTAAGTATTCTAATAAGACGGTAAATAAAGGCGCGCTGGCAATCGAAACAACAGTGCCAATTGCCACACCTGCGCTATTCATAGAGGTATAAAATGCCAGCGGATAAATAGCAACACAAGCTGAACCTAGTAGGGTTAGGGGGTAGTGCTTTCGCAGTGTACTAGCATTGTTTATTAGCTGTTTTATTGAGGTTAGGCAAAGTAATACGCCGCCAAATCCCATCGCAAACGCACCTATCGCAAAAGGGCTAATGTCTGGTGCAAAGCTTGCGGCTGTGCCTGTTGTGCCCCAAAAAACACTGGCAACTAAAACGGCAATGGTCGCGATGGTATGGTTCATTGATGATTCGCTTTAAATTTAAGATATCAAAAGCATAATCAAAATTGATGTGCAGTTTTTGACAAAAAGGACGGTTTTGTTGGCGTTTAAAACTAAAGTTACTTTTTGAATTTACTCGGTGATAAGCCAAAGTACTTTGAAAAACTGCGGCTAAAAGATGAAAGCTCATTGTAACCAACTAACTCACTAATACGTTGTAACGGATAGTCGGTATGACTGAGTAAGGCTTGGGCTTTTTCCATTCGCTGTTTGGTTACATAGTTCATGACAGTCAATCCGGTTTGTTGCTTAAACAGCAGCTTAAATTGCGTTGGGCTTAAACAGGCAATGCTGGCAAGGTGTTTGATTTGAAGAGGAGTACCTAAGTGACTGTCAATATAAAGCAGGGCCTCGCTAATACGGCTGTCGACCTTAGGCTGCATAATTTGCTCAGCTAACAGCAAATTGAAGGTGTTAAACATGGCAAGTTCTAATTCACGATTAACCGCTTGCTCAAGTTGCTTTGCCACAAACTGCAAAAATGCCCAAAGTGATTGATTAATTGCAAACACGCAGCGCTCAGCAGTGGCTAGGTTACCTGGTAGCTTTGGCATATCGGCCACCACAAATCGCGCCTCTGGCATTGCGGTAAACAGGTGTGTTTGCGAGGCTTTGACAACCACGCATTCACCGGGGGCGACTTTACCTTGAAAATCACCGACACTAATAGCAATCACACCTTTTAAGGGCAGTACAAGTTGATGATAGTCATGGCTATGACTAACAGGCTTAGTACTGTAAGAGCGGATAGATAGATTGCCTTGCATCATTTTGTGATAACCGTTTGCTGAATAACGCTATTATGCCTGTTTGCGAGGGATGATCAATTTTAGGCCATTAACGGGGTTAGCACATGCTCGTAGGCAATCATTAGTGCGACATAAACCAACAAAATAGCCATCAGCTTATTAAACATGTTAAAAACACCCGGCCGTGATACTTGCTTGCCAAGCATTAAGCCCGCTAACGAGTAACTTGTAGGCGCACCAAAGGCAAGAATGGCTAAAATAAGAGACCAAAATACGATTGCAGCGCCGGTAATATCTGCGCTTGGGAACTGAATCGTAGCAATTGGCAAAGTGGCCACCAAGGCTTTTGGATTTAATAGCTGCATAAACAGGCCATCGAAAAAGCTAAGTGAGGCATCCGCTGAGGTATCACTCACCTGTACTTTTGCTTTTGCGACCTTCCAAGCAATATACAAAATATAGCCGCAACCAATTAAGCTCACATAAGGCAAAAACTGCGGGTTGAAAACTTGTAAGCCAAGGTAGCCAAGTAGCACAAATAAGATAAACATCGCGCTACCCACGCCAATAAAAAATCCAAGGTGTGAACGAGTTTGTTTATTTAAGCCACTACTTAAGCCGAGCAAATTGATTGGCCCAGGGGTGTACATAATGCCAATAGCATATGCAAAAATATCTGCCATAACAGCTCCAAATCAGTAATTTAGCTCTATCTATGAGCCCATTGCAGTTGAAATTGTTTTGGTGTCATACCGAATACTCGTTTGAAGTTACGATTGAGGTGGCTGGCATCTGCAAAGCCAGATTCAACCGCTACGCTGGTGGCATCGCGGCCAACTTGTAACGCTCTACGGGCATAATTAATACGACAGTTCAAAACATATTGATGTGGAGTAATACCGAAGTGCTCGCGAAAGCGGCGGATAAAATGATACTTCGACATAGTGGCAGCATGGGCAATGTCATCAATAGCAATGTCATTGTCGATATTTGCCAAAATGTAGTCTTTTGCGCGCAGAAGTAAGCTATCAACTCGGGTGCTTAAAGCCGGTAAATCAAGGCTACCGTTTAGCCTTACTAAAGATTGCGCCATTTGCAATACTGCAGCTTCTCGCTCTATTTTGCTGGTGCTATTGGTTTGTAAAAGCCTTGATAAGTGAATCACTTGATTACGCAGTAATGGATCAGCATACAAGGTGTTTGCCATACGTAATGTACAATCTTGCTGATATCCTAGCGCTTTGAACAAAGGCTGAAATTCATCGGGATGAATATACAGCATTAGATACTCTAGGTTTTGCTCAGTGCCAGAGTGACCATCGTGAATATCTTCAGGGTTAAACAAAATAACATTGCCAGGTACGCTTTTATAAAACGCATTACGACAAAAGAAATCTTGCCGCCCCTGTAGAGTAATGCCAATTGAATACTCTTCGTGAGCATGCTTTGCATAGGTAAAATCACTCATAGTCGCAGTCAACATCGAGATGCTCTGATGCTGTTCGTTGTTGATGTACTTAAAGTGATTGTCTTTGCTCACAGATGCTCCAGAAGGTTGTGCGCTTCGTTATTATTCCTACGCCAATATAGCGAAGCAGGCAACCTAAAAACTTGAACAAAATTGCTGATATTGAAAAAAAGAGGTTTATTTTTTGCCTAAATAAAATCAAGCAGTGTCGATTCTTTTCATAATTTTTCAATGGTTTATAAAAAATGACTATCAGAATTTTCTTATATTTTAATTCAGTGTGAATGTTTTTATCCCTAACTGAGGTCTTTTAAACAAGCAGTAGAGAGGGGTTTAAATGAATTTACGTACATCAAATAATTTAGTGATTGCACTTATCACCATCAGTTTTTCGTTATTGGGTTTGTCTTTTATCTTGGGAGCAAACCCCAATGCCATTGGCAGTATTTTTTCGTTCTATAAATTAGACGCTCAGGTGCCAGCTCACATCATGAGTATGATCGCAGGCTTTGCTTTTTGCTTTGTTGGCATTACCAGCCTTCATTCACATTTGGGGTTTATCAATAGAGCGCTTCCGACCATCACTGCATTTGCTATATCAATGCTCTGTTTGATTACGCTGTTTGGCGCTAATCGTTGGCTTGCAAGTGAAGGAGGCTTTCCTGTGATTGGTTCAGGGCAGGGGATCATTAAGTATTTTGCTGTTATTCCACTGTTTTTATTTGTGTTTTACAAAGAGGCTTTAAGTGATAAAGCGCATATTGCTTTAAATTATGCATCGGTGGCATTAGTGTTGGTTTGGATTGGCGCCATGAAGTTTTTTGCTTTTGAAGCGAAGGGGATTGTGAGCCTTGTAGAAACATCGCCGTTTATGTCGTGGTTATATCAGGTTTTTAGTGTGCAGGGTGCATCGAATGTAATTGGTGTGTTTGATATTGTCAGTGTGCTGTTGCTTTGTGTTGGCTTGTTGATTAAAAACAACAAATTAATAGTATTGGCAGGGCTTGCCTGTTGCGCTGTTTTTATCATGACACAAACATTTTTAATTACCGCACCGAATGCGCTTAGCAGTTCGACGGTTTTAGCAGGACTTGGTCAATTTGTGATTAAAGATCTGTGGTTTATTGCAAACTTAGTGATTATTTATCACCTAGCTGTAATCAATAATACAGCCAACGAAACAGTCGCATAAAATAAAAAAGGCCTCAGAAGAGGCCTTTTAAATGATCACTAAACAACTACAACGGCTTTTTGCTTTTGAACTTTAGAAAACTCAAGCGCATCGTTGAGATTGTTAAATTCAAAGTCTGTAGGTTCTTCAACATTTAAAGTACCCGACGCAATGTCATTAAGGAGCTTTTCGCCATCACTTACAAGACGTTGCCATTGCTGTGTATCACCATAATCGTGTAATGCGCCAAGGGCAATTTCATGATAAGAAATAGTGCGTGTGAATGGCTCATCGACTGGGGTTTCAATACGCCCTAAAATACTGATCACATGACCATTTGCTTGTAGGAGTGGCACTAACTTTTTAGTTTCTTCAGGGCCATTAGCATCAAAGAGTGCAAAGTAGCCACCTTCAGATGGTGCGTCGCGTAATACTAACTTAACGCCAAGCTTTTCTGCTTGCTCTGCCGTTAAGCTTTTTGATAATGCATGAACTTCAAAGCCACTGTGGTTCAGCATTTGCGTCAGTAGTTTATTAACTGCTCCCATGCCGGTAACTAATACTTTTTCGTCTTTGCGTAATGGTATTTTGCTAAAGGCTTGCCAGGCAGTAAGCAGTGGGCAAGGCAATGCAGCAGCAACATTAGCAGCTAACTCTTTTGATAACTGCATAACACGTTCAGCATAAAGAACTGAGTGCTTAGCAAAGCTGCCGTTTTCACTTAAGCTATGATGATAAGCGACTGTTTTACCAATTAGTTTGGTATCGACGCCATCGCCTACCTGCTCAACAACCCCAGCACCGTCTACGCCAGGTGTGTGTGTATCTGGCCAATTAATAGGATCAGCTTGAATAAACTTCCAATCAACTGGATTGATACCAATCGCAAGGTTACGAACTAAAATTTGCCCTGCTTTAAGTGCTGGTACAGCTTTTAATCCCAAAGTGAGCGCTTTATCAGCCCCTTGAAATTGCCAAGCATGAGTTGTTTTTACTTCATCATGATCCCAGTCAGGAGCAAAATCCGGGTTTGCTTGCCTGTCGCCGCAGCTAAGGGCATCAATTTGATTAATCTCGTCTTGGCTTAAGCTAAGCGAAAGGGCTTTTAAGTTGGTAGCCATATTTTCGCGTTTGGTCGATGACGGTATTGTCACCATGTCATGCGCTAATTCCCAAGCAATGACCACTTCAGCAGTGCTTACTTTGTGTTTGTTTGCAATCGCTTTAATGGTTGGATCTTTAAGTACTTTACCTACCGCAAATGGCATATAGCCGGTAACGAGAATGTCGTTTTGCGTACAAAAATCACGTACCTTTTGGTTGGTTAGGTAGGGGTGTACTTCTACTTGATTGGTAAATAACGCGCCTTTTGGCAAAATACTTAAGGCTTCTTCCATTTGTGCAATGGTAAAGTTTGAAACACCAATTTTTTTCGTTAAACCAAGCTCTTTTGCTGATTGTAACTCGGTTAAATACTCATCCATGCTTTCGCCATTGGCAGGGCTTGGCCAATGAATAAGCAGTAAATCGACGTAATCTAGTTGTAGTTTAGTCAGGCTTTCTTTTACGCTGTTAATAAAGTCCGTTTTATTTAACTTATCATTCCATACTTTGGTGGTAATAAATAACTCACCACGTGCAACACCACTGTCTTTAATCGCTCGGCCAACAGCTTCTTCGTTACCGTAAATTTGCGCGGTGTCGATGTGTCTAAAGCCCTCTTCAATAGCTGTTAGCACACTTTGATATGCAACTTCTTCTTGTAATCTAAATGTACCAAAACCCAGTTTTGGTATAATTGATTGTGACATCATAACTCCTTAATTATGGAACTTGGGCAAAACATGTTCGCCGATGTGCTTTAATGCCCATTCGATGGGTAATTCGTTACGTCTAAAGTGCAGGCCAATGTGATTCACACCGGCATTTTTCATTGCCTTTAGTTATGACATGAGTCCGTTAATGCTTGTTTCAACCCCTAAAGAGGGGGCGATTGAATAGCGATATTATTGCTAGGAAAGTCTTTGCGAAAAACAGCAGGGATAACAAAACACCTTTGTCGTTTTTGCAAAGGTGTTTTAATCGTTATGAATTAGCTTCTTCTTTTGAAAGGGTAAAGTATGCGCGAGTGACAGGGTAGGCAATTTGTGAAATCAGTGCTGTGCCCCAAAGTAAGTTGCCAATGAGCGAAGGCACATGGGGTAAAATGGGAATGGTAACTAAAGCGAGTATAACGCCAAACATTCTTACTTTAGCTGTTGCAAAACGATGGGCTACACGGTGTTCGATCATTAACTGGATCCACAATAAACTCAATAAGTAGCCTGCTAACCCTACACAGCCAATGACACCATATTTAAGTGGGTAAGGTTGCCAAAACCCAGCTTTCACTTCGCCGGCGAGCGCAACGCCGACCATAACTGCACATAACATTAAAAATAGGTGTGCTAACCACCAACTTACGAGTGTCCATTTATGCTGATTCTTAGGTTTACCATTGCCAACAAAGTCAAAGTAAATCCAGCATTGCACAAATACTGCAATACCGCCAAACATAAAGTTAGCCAGTACAGAGGGGTCGACTTTATAAATTCCTTTTTCTGATAAAGTAATCACCAATTTAAAGAAACCTTCGCCTACGACAATGAGCAGTAAAAGGGCAAAGCGCTCAGACATATGCCCAAGGCGTGGTAAAAAACGTTTATTTTCAAGTACACCAATTTTTGGAGCCATATATAAAACTTGGATAGCGGCAATCGCAGTGCCAAATACCCAATAACGATAGGGAGCAGGCATAAAAGCTGTGGTCGCAAAGATAATGGCAAGAGCAAAGTAGTTACGGCTCACAGTGCGTGCTAATTTTGTTGATTCGATCCCCAATTGATTGGTGCGATGAAATAAATACGCTGTAATAAGTCGGTTTGCGGCATAGGCCAATGCAAAATATGTCCAGCCTTTGTCAAGTACATGGGGAATAGAGGCTGCCATAACCATGGCGGTGACAATTTGGCAGGCCATGATCAGCCGATGTTTTACATCGGTACTGACATAGAGTGAGTTAAAAACGCTGGAGTCAGCCCACGCGAACCATACGGTGATGAATAAACCTGCAAAAGTAAGAAAACCACTTAAATGTAAGTGGTCGCTTAAAAAATTACCTAGCAGAAAAATGATTACCACATGGATAAGGTCATAAAATAATTCAACCCAATGAACATGGTCATGTGAACTTTTTAAATCTAGGTGATGCTTAGGTAAGCGCCACATTGGGTGGTTTTCTAATGCCATAATTGATCCTACCTATTTCCTTTCGACAATAATTGCAGTGATGGTGGTTTCACCCTCATTTTTGACTTGATGAGTCCATGCGTCATGCCACATCACATAGCCATTGGGGATCTCAAGTGTTGTTTGTGACTCTTTTGTACTGATGGTTGCCTTTCCACCTGTCTCAAAGTAGACAGTTTCAGCATTATGCTTATGCCAATTATCTTGCTCACCTGGTGCTAAAGTCATACGCAAAACAAGTACTTCACTGTTATCTAGCAATACTTCATAGTGATTAGGTGAAGCAATATGTGCATGGGGGAGTTGTGCTGAAAAGGCATGTGGTGAGCACATCATTATGCTCACCAAGCCAATCAGCAAAGTTGTAAATTTGCTCATGGCTACTCTCTATTTATGCATACCGCGAATTGGGTAGTTATTTTTTGGATCGCGTATCCAGTTAAGTCCACTTACCAAGGTTGCTAAATCAGGTCTTACAAATGGGTTATTAGAATAATCAACCACATGTACATTACCTTGCTCGTTAACCACAAACAGTGCAGGCTCTGCGAAAGGGTGATCTGTTTCTTGCGGTGAACGGGGATCAGATATGTAAGTACCTAATGCTTGCATTTGCTCTGTAGTCAAACCGTAAGCAAGTGGAAATGACACAGATAACTGCTCTAAATGCGCTTCTAACTGCTCTTTGCTATCACCTGAAACAGCAATTACATCAACACCCGTCTCTAATAGCGCAGCTTTGTACTGCTCGAGGCTGTTTAAATAGCGAGTACATAAAGGGCAATGCTTACCACGATAAACAACCACAAGCTGCCAGCTTGCACCGTGTTGAGATTGACCAAGAACAGCCTCTTCACCATTCAAAAGTGCAGCACTAATACTAGGAAATGCACTGCCCGGATGGAGTTTATTGCTATAAACAGATTCGTTACTCATGAGTGTTCCTTAAAAATTTTCGTTTAAGTGTTTTTCAAAGCGCGCAAAGTCGCTCTCGATGTCTGCATTTTTCATCACGTCAAAACAGGAGAAAGTAGGTAACCCTTGCATACCGAAAAACTTAAAGTTCATATGCATTGGGAAAACAAGGTCATCAACACTTTTACCTTCAAAAAAGTCAGTGGCATCTGCAAATGATTCTGCAGGTGCATTTAAAGTCAGCGACATCATATATTGAGTGTTATTTAAGGTGCCGCCTTTACCGTAATTGGCTTTTGGATTGTCTTGATGGCGACCATCACCATGGCAAAGCGCTCCACCCATGCCCGCGGTGTACACTTCATCCATGTATTTTTTGAATGACCAAGTCATGCCCATCCAGTTAATAGGTGATTGCAAAAAGACGATATCTGCCCATTGATGGTTCTCAAGTTCAGTTTCTACATCAAATTCGTCTTGTGTATTAACCACACGAGTTTGATAGCCTTTTGCTTGAAAAAAAGCGTCGGCTTTTTCGATTAAAGCAGCATTTAACTTACCTTCAGAAAAAGGGTAATAGTGATGTGCGTTAAGAATTAATACGTTTTTCATAGTTGAGTATCCGTTTGCTAGTTACTTTATCGTGTTCAAAATACATTCTGTGGTATATAATAGTAACCTAGATTATTTAATCAACCAGTTACCTTTTTGTAACTAGGCTGAAAAATGCGAGGATGTTTTGGAAAGTTCAGTAGAAACAGATAGTAAGGGTAGAAAAAAAGTTTTAAATGCTTGCATGGAGCCGTGTGCTATTGAAAAAGGCATGCGTTTGATTGGCGGTAAATGGACGGGCTCTATTATCTATCATTTAAAAGATGGCCCTGTGCGCTTTAATGATTTAACGCGCATGCTGGGTGGTGCAAGTAAAAAAATGATCGACCAACGTCTAAAAGAGCTTGAAAGTAGAGCGATGATCACCCGTCATGTTATTAGTACGCGTCCGATAGCGGTGACCTATGAGCTTACTGACTTTGGCCGCTCAGCACTGCATATACTCGATGAGTTACGGGTTTGGTCTGAATCAAATGAGATTTAATTAGCTTAGAAAGGGCAGGGAATGCATAAGGCACAATTTGGAGAGGTTGAATCAATTAAAAAGCCACCTCATTATGAGGCGATTCATCAACTTGCGCTTGATATTGTTAATGCTCCAAATAAACAACAAGAGTGGGCGGCGTACAATAAAATAAAAGAAATATGCGACAAGTTTGCAGGCACACCGCTTGATCATCCGTTTCAATGGGAAACACTCGCTGACTTTACCTATCAAAAGCCAGAAGTTGCACTTAGCTATTATTTCAAAGCGCTAAAGCTAGCAATGTTACTCGAACTAGAGGATTATTTAGCGTCGATTAATTTGGCGATTGCAGAGAATTACCTAGAGAAAGCTGATAAGGCCCAAGCGCTAAACTTTGCCAATACAGCTTTAACTTTCGCGGAACAAGCAGCAGATGATGAATTACAGTTAGAAATTAACGAACTGATTCTCGAAGCTAACTCCTTGCCATAAAATTATTTATAAAAAAGCCAGCGCTATGCACTGGCGTTCATTATTTACGGAAAAGAGTAGCGCACAATCCGTTTTACAACAGAAAAGTACTGGCGAAAGAAGCCACCGGTATTGTAGTGGATGCCGTGCTCTTTAAAGATAGCTTGTACCTTAGGGGCAATTTCGCGGTAGCGTTTTGCAGGTAAATCTGGGAATAAGTGATGCTCTATTTGATAGCTCAAGTGCCCAGTCATTACATGAAACAGGTTACCCCCTTTGATATTTGATGAGCCTAACGCTTGGCGGTAATACCACTGACCTTGTGATTCATTTTCGCAGTCTTGCTGGTTAAATGTTTCAACTTCACCGGTAAAATGCCCGCAAAAGATAATGGTTGAGGTCCATAGGTTACGTAATAAATTAGCCGCTAGGTTGCCCGTAAAAACCCACAAAAATAAAGGCCCAGCAAGGAGTGGAAAGAGCAGGTAGTCTTTCACTAACTGGCGTGCACCTTTACTAAAAAAGCGCTTTTTCAGTTCGCTGTGCGGTACTTTGTAATCGCGGCCATCTTTTTTCTTGCCAAAAAATACTCGCTCGGCTGCCATTTCATGGTACGACACACCCCATTGAAACAGCACACTGAGTAATAGGTAAGTGACAAATTGCCACAGGTTTTTTACCCGCCAACGAAAGTCATTCGATAAGCGCAGTAATCCATAACCGAAGTCGCGATCTTTACCAATAATATTGGTATAGGTGTGGTGCTCGTAGTTGTGAACGCGGTTCCAACTAGCCCCATCGCAAGCTATATCCCACTCGTAAGACTTTGAATTTATGTATTTATCATTCATCCAGTCATATTGGCCATGCATCACATTATGGCCAATTTCCATGTTATCGAGGATTTTTGCAGTGGCTAAACTAAGCACACCCACGAGCCATAAAACAGGCTGGATAAAGCCTAGCATTAATAAAATTCGGCCACTCCATTCAAACACTCGCTGGCAAACAATAACGCGGCGAATATATTTTGCATCTTGCTCACCGAGCCTTGATTTTACATCTGCTTTAACACTATCGAGTTGAGCTGCTAATTTTTCAAAATTGACTGCTTTTGTTGTCTTCATGCTGATAACTCCACGTCACTGACTGGTTGCGATATACAAAGTTGAATTAACTGCTCTGAGCTATCAGAGAGCTCACCGGTGCGAATATCACGCACTATGCCTTGCTTTTTAACGCATTGGCATTGATGGCAAATTCCCATACCACAGCCAACTGTCACCGGTTGCTTATTCGCTTTTAAGTGGGTCAGTAAGGTTTGTTGGTTATCAATAGTGAATGTTTTGCCCTGATGAGTGAGTGTTAATTCGTGCTTATCAGAGGTTGCTAAAACAGCAGGGACTGCACTGAAATGCTCACTGTCGATAGGTGTATTTAATTGCTTAGCTAAAGCGGCTGCTTGTTTATACAAAGCAGCTGGGCCGCACACTAACCAGTGTTTATGAGCATTTGTTGTCAGCCATGTCGTCGCATCGCCATCTTTGTTGCGCTCAAGTAAGTGATAATCAAAATTGCTTAGTGATTGCTTTAGTTGCTCAAGCTCATCTTTAAGCCAGTGGCTGTTCGGCTTTGCATAGTAAAGCAGGGTTATAGTGTGTTTGCTATCTGCAGGTAAAGATTTAAGCATGGCTATAAATGGCGTAATGCCAGAGCCCCCGGCAAGCATGATTAAAGAGCGCGCGGTATTTGGCATAACAAACTGGCCTTTAGGCTCAGAAATATTAAGCCATTGCCCTGGCCTCAAGTTTGTTAGCTTTGATGTAAATGCGCCGATTTCTTGGCTGCGGATCAATAAACGAATTTGTCGCTGCTGCCTTGCCAATTGTGGTTCGCTTGCGATTGTAAATACACGCGTTAGCATTCGACCATTCGTTTGGATTGTTAACGCAATGTGCTGGCCTGCTTGATGAACTGGCCATGTTTTCTCTGGCTCAATAATCAACTCAACGCTTTGTTCAGCAAACACCTGTACATGTTTTACTTGTGCACGAAAGTAGCCTTCGCGCCAGCCTGGTTTAAAGCACTGAACCACAGGCTCCCAGTATCCTGCCCATGACTGATGATGCAATAAATGTTTTGATAATGAATTTAATAACGCTCTCATTTTTCGCCTTTAGCTTACAAGTGTACGCTCACTTGGCGCACAAGTGTAAGCTGAAAAGTGATAATTGCAAGCCTAATTTGAGTATTAGCTCTAAATTAAAAGGGCTTAACCTTGCTTTTAGGGGGTTATATTTAATGAAAAAAGAATGGATTAATTTTCTTTTTTTTATTTAATTCAAGGTTATATGTTTATTTTGTTTAGTTTTAATTGCCATGCATCTAGGGAAGGGAGTTTGAGCTCTTTTACAAGAAGTATTAAAAGGGCTCGTTAATTTCGGCTAATAATTAAAAACAGCTTTAGCCTTTTTGCTCTGAAGCTCTGTCACCGGCTCTAGTGGCAAAGCTTAATTTACAGTTCGAAGTGTAATATGGGGATATTCGTTGGTTTGTGAGCCAATTCAATCTAGTTAATTCCTATGCAAACATTATCCCATCTGAATCTTGTTTAAAGTTATTCTGACTTTCAACTTTACGCCATACTTTTTCGTGAAAGTAAAACGCAACAGTGTTTACAGCTGGCTCAACAATAGCAACCAAGCCACCAATTAAAAAACTACCTGTTAAAAAATAAGTCACTGTAAAAGCGATTGCGAAGTGCATCATTGCAAAAGTAACTGTCTTAATCATTTTGAATACCCTAACTCTCATAATTTGATGAGTTTAGTATTGCTCATTATTTTCAGTCTTTAAAATGGAATAAAAAGATTGTATTGATTGGTTAAATAGAATGGCTGTGTGTCAGTGTTGCTTGTTAGTTTTCAACTCAATATGCGCTCCTGACGAAGACGTTTAGAGCAGTTCGCAAATTTACTTCTCTAATGTGGTAATGCGAAAGCGTATTGCCAATGATAATGTAAGGCTCTGAACTAGAAAAAGTGATCTTTTATAATCATCGAGCAGTAAATAAGCTCTTTGTAAACTATGTTTGGAGCTTAGAGTTAACTTACATGGTTTCTAACTTCTCTTTGTACCCATTCATCTTAAATGTACTATTAATAACCAATTATATTTGTATGATGATAAAAATTACTCAAATCTTGAGTTCATAATCCAAAGGAACATACCTAATGTGGTTTACTAATCGCAAACTGTTATCCGAAAATATTTATTTAAAAGAGCAGGCTGCTGAATACGAAAATATAAAGCATGAGCTCAAAGAAGAGATGTTGTATTTTCTGCTGAACAAAAATAGCACCATCATTGAAGTAAATGAGCGATTTGCAGCAGCGCTAGACCTTCAAGCGAATGATCTAGTTGGTAAAAACTTAAATGATTTGCTCCTAAAAAAATCAATTAATAAACCCCACACACAAAAATTACTCTCGGCAATAAATAAGTTAAACCATTGGCACGGCGCCTTACAATTACAAACTAATACAGGTCGTGAACTGTGGCTCAGGAGCATTTTACAACCAATAAATGGCGAACTTGCCGTGTATTCAGCTGAACTGACAAGAACTATATCTCAATCAAGAGAGAAAGAAGATATGCTTACTGCTCTCAGTCGCTCTTCTGCTGTGATTGAATTTAGCCTGGATGGCATAATACTCAATGCTAACGATAACTTTTTGAAAGCCATGGGGTACTCTCAAAATCAAATATTAGGAAAGCACCACAGCATGTTTTGTGATCCACATGAAGTTGAATCGAGTGCTTATAAACAGTTTTGGTCTGAGCTGAAGCAAGGGCGCTTTATTTCAGACCGTTTTAAAAGGATTGATAGCCACGGTAATGAGGTATGGCTTGAAGCCTCATATAACCCAATTCATGACGACAATGGTGATTTATATAAAGTTGCTAAGTTCGCGACTGTCATTACAGAACAAATGAAAAGAGAGCAAGCAATCTCACAGACTGCAGAGATTGCTTACGATATTTCAAAGCAAACAGACGCAGATGCAGAAAACGGTTTAGAAGTTGTTAAGCAAACAATATCAACGATGAAAGCCCTCTCTAAGAAACTCGAAACAGCCAGTGAAGGTATCAATAAATTAGATGTACAGTCAGCTAAAGTAGCTGACTTGGTCGATAGTATTAAAGGTATTGCAGACCAAACTAATCTTCTTGCTCTCAATGCTGCAATAGAAGCTGCAAGAGCTGGAGAGCAAGGACGCGGTTTTTCTGTTGTGGCTGATGAAGTGAGGCAGCTTGCTTCAAGAACGAGTGCCGCTACTGAGCAGATAATAGGTGTCGTGACGGAAAATAAAGTACTAACACAAGATGCGGTAACTCAAATTGAATCTAGTCTAGTAGAAGCAAAAGATGCATTAGAGTTATCTAATAGCGCAGGAAGTGTAATCGATGATATTCAAAAAGGTGCTAAAGAAGTGGTTGAGGCCGTCAGTCAATTTAAAACGAATCTTTAGTAAAGGGTTATCGAATAAAGGAGTAGTTGTTCAGGGGAAGATCACTATAAAATTATATTCACATGAAGGTTTAGGGTGTCTAATCAATGTATAAAAGGATTTTGAAAGGACTCTTGTTTGGCATATTAGGCTACACAAGTACTATGTTTGGAATGTCATATAGAAGTAGTGAGCAGTTCATTTTAGCTCAAAAACGCTGCTTAAATGGCATCTTAGAGTCTTGTTTATCAGATAGTGATAAAGCCACACTACTTGCTAGTTGGTCACCTTATAATTTGTACTATTTAATTGTTTTAATCATTAGCTTTGCAATACTAATATTGCTAGATGACATAATGAAATTTGTGTCACTTGCATATAGCAAGGCAAATCAAAAGCGCTGACAAAACCAGTTGCTTTGCTCTTGCCTGACAAACCGCATGTCACAAAGACTTGAATATCACGTAACTTAAGGAATCTGAACATGGATGACCCTATTGAGAACTTAGATAAAATCGATGTCGTTGGAGAAAGAAAAGATGGTGGTGTCGATTTGGTTATTGTATTGTCAAGTGCACTAAGGGATTGTGAGTATCACGAACAACTTCTGAAAACTAAGATTCAAAGTTATACGGATACCATCTTCTCCGATGAGTGGATATCCAAGTATGGTCAGGGTAATAGCGATATTTATATCAAAGCCCAAGTAATGCCTGAACAAGAAATTATTAATCTAATTGGTGCAATTAAAAAACACCTAAAGGAATTCAATATTGATTTGTGGTTGGAAGTTGCATAACAAATTAAAGCTGCGTATTGCTGTAGCCTTTTCGCATTCCGAATAAGCAGAAAAATATGTAACTCGCACTATCAAATTCTTATGCATCTAGGGACAGACCAAATGGGCGCAGACATTGAACTAAATATCAGCTTCAGATTCTTGGCTCTTTCAGAAGAGTTAGTAAGCGAAGCTAAATTAAGCCTTAAAGTCTCTTCAGTGCTGATATAACAATTAAAGAGTATAAACGTAGTTGCTTTAAATCACCATTTGGGTAAAAGTAGCCCTAACAATCTAATAAACAAGGACAAAAAACAGTTTGCTGTTTTGGCTCCTCAACATTTAGCAAACAATTTTTAGCCCCTTATCGAAGCCTTGATACTTATGGAAGATTTCTGCACTTGTCTCGAAAATTAAAGTTTGTAACTGCAATATCACAGATGACTGAAAATGGTGCCTCCATTAATGGTGGTTTTAATCATTTCAGAGGTGAGGCTATATTCACGTCCACTTTGAATACGTGTTATTTCGAAGACAAAACTCTCGTTAAGATCAAAGGCGGAGGTTTAAATGGTAGCAACTATAAATGCTCTAATTCTGGTGAGTTTTACAGAGTAATGAAATTTGATAGGTTGTAATAAACTCGTATATAAAAAATTATGTCGCCCGCAAGCTGATTAGGACACAAGGAAAGTATGAAGATTGTTTTTAAATTTATTGGATTGATTTGGACTATTTCTTTTCTTTCGTTTTTTGTTCTATTCATCTACGTGGGAATTGGAGGTGAAATATCTCCTTTAGTTCAAGAGTATGTGATCTACTCTCAGACAGTTTTATCGTCTTTTTTCACTTCAAACTGGTTTTATGTTGTTTTTGTAGTTGGTTGGTTTGGAGTTTGTTATGGACTAGGAAAAGAAAGTGGCTGGCAAAACTTAGCTAAAAGATACAGAAAAAATAATGACTGGGGTTTAGAAGAAAGCTTCCGAATTGGAAGTGGGTATATTGGTAAAATACGACATAACGGAATCTTAAAGGTTGCAGCAAATAACAGGGGGCTTTATTTAAGAGTGCTTTTTCCCTTTAAGTTTGGTCATAAAAACCTGTTTATTCCCTGGCAAGAAATCTCGGCTGTTACATTAGAAAGTGGTTTGTTTTCAGAAAGTACTCCGGGCTTTCTGAAGCGTATGGCTAAACCAGTTTCAAAAACTGAGTACTTAAATATTCAACTACATGAGTTCCCAAAGCAGCGTTTAACTATTCAAAGTTATGAACAATTAATTCGCTATATTCCAAAAACCTTGAGAGGTAGTGCAGAGCAAGTGGTTTAAAAGCAACCTCTTTAGTCGCTCATTAGTGCTCGTTGGGAAACAAACACGCAGGCTCCCTATAGCCTGCGTATTTGTGTGGACTTCCCAGAGATTACCCTACGCTCTGTAAGTGAAATAGAAGAGTATTCTTTTAAAGAAAATACATAACAAGCCGCTAAATACTTATTTTCACTACCTGGCTAAAATTTATAAATTTTAGCCACTTCGCGCCTACAACAGGCTTGCGGAGCGTTACGATTAAATCCTCGATCGCACCTTTGTCCATAAACGAGCTATGCCCTTAAGACTCTGCCCATACCGAAAACTCATCTAGTCACCATAAAACCCCTCACTTATTTCGTCACATAGCTTGGTTCGATAGATAATCCCAGTGCATTAGTTCTGTAATATCTCTCTTGGAGAATCTTAACTACTTTTAAACTTGATCCAGATCAAAGAAACTTCATTCGCAGCAATCTATATTACGCGGCTGCAATTTTCGCTGCTTTTTGAAATCTATATTAGCTTTTAAAGGCAATACTCCATCATCGTGCTTAAAGGTGTGTCATGGCATTACTCATCAATAACAAATGTATTAACTGTGATATGTGTGATCCTGAGTGCCCGAATGAGGCTATATATATGGGCGCGAAGATATATCAAATAGACCCAAATAAATGCACTGAGTGTGTTGGGCATTATGATAACCCAACTTGTGTGAGTGTGTGTCCTATTGATTGCATTAAGCCAGATCCAAATCATCGTGAAACTTTAGATGAGCTGGCTGAGAAATACGTTAAATTGACCTCTCAAGCTTCTTAGTTAAATCACTTTTCTTAATTCTTTTTGCTTATCTTAAAGTAGCGCCCTGCGATAATTGTTCTACAATTTTATGAACAACAACACGTTAATAAAAAATCAGGGCGTTTTATGTGGTTTAGTAAATCCTTACAGGCTGAAATTGATGCGTTAAAAGCTGAGCTTTATCCGCTAAAAGATCTCACTTCAGGTATTGATGAAGAGATGTTGGTGCTTAGGCTGCGTGCTGATGGCACGATGGCTTATATTAACCAGAACTTTTTAGATGAATTAGGCTACTCGCACAACCAGCTAATTGACTCGCCTTTCCAAGATATTATTACTGAACAATCTCGAAATACTGACCAATTTAAAGACTTAAAAAACGCCATTGAAAATCAGCAGCATGGAGTAGGACACTTACAAATAACTCGCTATGACGGCAAGCTTGAGTGGCTCCGTTTGATTGCACACCCAGTACACACAGAGCAAGGTGAGCTTAATTACTTTGCTATTTACGGCACTGTGCTTACCGATGCCATTTCTACTTCTCGTGAACAGCGCGATACTATTAATGCAATCTATCGCTCGATGGCGGTTATTGAATTTGACTTAGAGGGTAAGGTTATTAACGCAAATGAACCGTTTTTAGAGAGTATGGGTTATAAGAGAGAGGAGATAGTAGGAAAGCACCATAGTATGTTTTGTGAGCCTGAACTGGCTGAGTCAGCTGAGTATGAGAAGTTTTGGCAACGCTTAAGACGTGGTGAGTTTGTTGTTGATCGCTTTAAACGTGTTGACCGTCATGGCAATGAAGTGTGGCTTGAAGCTTCATACAACCCCATTTCAAATGATTTTGGTGAGCTTTACAAAGTGATGAAGTTTGCCACTGTGATCACTGAGCAAGTTAATCGTGAACAGGCAATTTCACAAGCGGCCGAAATTGCGTATGGCACATCAACTGAGACCGATAAACTGGCTCAACAAGGGGCTGAGGTGTTACAAAACACCATGACGGTGATGAATGAATTAGCCCAGCAGATGGAGCAAGCAGCCCAAGAGATTTCAGCTCTTGATAAACAGTCACAACAAATTGCAGCCATTGTGCAAAGTATAAGTAGCATTGCGGAGCAAACGAACTTGCTGGCGCTAAACGCAGCAATTGAAGCCGCTCGTGCCGGTGAGCAAGGTCGAGGTTTTGCGGTGGTTGCTGATGAAGTCAGACAGCTTGCTTCAAGAACCTCAAAAGCCACCGAAGAAATTGTTGAAGTGGTAAATAATAATCAGTCACTTACGCAAAATACAGTAAAGGTTATTGAGCAAGGTAAGGTGAAAGCTGAACAAGGCGTGTCTTTATCAAATGAGTCTGGTCAAGTGATGGAAGACATACAGCACGGTGCCCAGCAAGTGGTTGATGCAGTAGGGCAATTTGCTAATCAACTGAATCAGTAATCTTTTTCATACTAGGTTTTAAGCCGAGTAAACTATCTATGTTTATATTGGGTTTTACAATAACCACGGGATATATCTGGATGGCGTAGTTTTAAGTGTTTGGTTTGCCTACCCGCTGCGCGTTTTCGCCAAAGTTTAAAACTCGAAGGTGTTAATTGCTCACGCATTAGCGCGATAACGTTTTTTTCGTTTAATCCAAACTGTTGGTTTATTGCTTCAAACGGGGTTCTATCTTCCCACGCCATCTCTATGATGCGTGATATTTCATGATCTAAGTGCTGCATTTCGGCTCCTTTTTATAGCCTATACGTATTTGCAGCAGGTTTAGATTATAAGATATCGTGTTGCCAGTGCTCTGCTAAAAAGTCGATGAACGCTCTCACCACATTTTGTTGGAAGTTACGCGATAAGTACACCGCCCATAAGTGAGAGCCCATAGTAGTGTGCTCTGGCAGTACTTTTACAAGCTCACCTGATGCCAAATAGTCATTGGCGAGATCACATGGTAGGTGAGCTACCCCGATTCCTTGTTTTGCTGCTTTTAAAAGTACGCCCATATCGTTGGCAACAATGTTGCCCTTAACCGTGACTTTTTGTGTGTTGTCGTCGTGTTGAAATTGCCAAATAGTGTGTTTGTTATGAACAAGGCAATTGTGAACAGATAATTCACTCGGCTCATTAATCGGTGGGTTCGCAGCTAAATAATCGTTAGAAGCACATACGGCGGTTGCGATATACATTAGCTTACGGGCAATAAGACCTTCGTCAGGCTGGTGGATGTAGCGCAAAGCGATATCAACGCGGTCATCAACCAGCTGCGATAAACTATCTGAAAGTAACAGTTCAAAGCGCGTCTGTGGATGGCGTTTGGTAAACTCTTTAATGGCATCAAACAGTTTATGTTGGCCAAGCCCAATCGGTGAGGCAACGCGAATAGTACCCACTAATTCGTTGTTATGGCTATGCGCTCGGCTTTGTAAATCAGATACTTGATTTAATATTTGCTGGCAATAGCTAAGGGCTTCTTCGCCTTGAAGGGTTAAACTTACTTTGCGTGTTGTACGATGAAACAATCTTAAATTTAGCCACTTTTCAATATCTTGAATATGTCTAGAAACTTGTAATCGGCTTAAACCTAAATGCTCTGCAGCCTGAGTAAAACTGCCTGTACGGGCAACTTCGACAAAGCTAGTAATTGAATTGAGTTTATCCATTGGTATCTTAAAGTGAAACAATGTGTATCTATTTAGTGTATTTATCAGTAATTAGTGAACAAGTAAACTGCAATCATTGAAACAAACAACGGAGAATTCCTCATGAAATTAGCAGTTATTGGCGCAACAGGTTGGATTGGCAGCCACATTACTTCAGAAGCAATCGCACGTGGTCATCAAGTAAATGCATTAGTTAGAGACGTAAGTAAAGTAACTCAAGATAACGTTACTGTGACTGAATTTGATTTAACAAAAGACGATATCGCAACTGCAGCTGCAGGTAGTGATGTTGTTATTGCGGCAATTGGTGGTCGTGCTTTAGGTAACCATGAAATTGTTGCAAACACAGCAAAGCAATTATTAAACGCGCTTGCAGGTACAGGCACACGCATTTTATGGGTGGGTGGTGCAGGTAGCTTAGAAGTGGCACCTGGTGTAACACTGGTATCAAGCCCAGACTTTCCTGCTGAATACAAAGCAGAAGCCATAGCTCAAGGTGAAGCACTTGATGTATTTAGAGCATCAACAGCAGATACAGCTTGGACTTTTGTATCACCAGCTGCGGTCATTTACCCAGGTGAGTCAGAAGGCCCGTACCGTGTTGGTGGCGACAGCTTCTTTACTGATGCAAACGGCGAAAGCAAAATATCAGTCACTGATTATGCTAAAGCGATGCTTGATGAAGCACAATCGGCAGCTCATTTAAATCAACGTATTAGTATTGCTTACTAATAGCGAGCCTTTCTTCAGGCTCATAAAATGGTATTCTTTAGCGATGTGTTAAGTTACCTATTTAATTTATGAGCCTGTTATTTTCTATTGCACTTGCAACCATACCTGCCTTACCTGAACCCGTCGCGAACAACGCTGTAGCCAAAGTTGTTATTGATGAACAAGCATACTTTTTAAGCTTTATGGGCTTGAGCTCAGGCAAAGCACATACAGATGTTCACAATAAAGTGTGGGTCCTTAAAGTGGGCGATAAGGCGTGGCAAGCAGCTAAAGCCGTACCAAGTACGTTGCCTCTTAGTGGCCGCTTGGCGAGTACTGCGGTGGGTGTGGGTCAACATGCCTATGTATTTGGTGGGTATACCGTTAGCGCCGATCATCAAGAAATCTCTACACCCGATGTATATCGCTATGATGTGCTCTCTAATTCATATACGCAACTGGCCAATATGCCAGTGCCGGTGGATGACAGCGTGGCGCTTTCGTACCAGCAGCGTTATATCTATTTAGTCAGTGGTTGGCATAACGATGGCAATGTTAACTTAGTACAAGTGTATGATACGCAAACGGATACTTGGCAACAGGCTTCGCCATTTTTAGGTCAACCGGTGTTTGGCCAAGCGGCGGCAATTAGTGGAAACACTATATTGGTATGTGATGGCGTTAAAACACAGGCGAATGCTGATAAACGCCGTTCTTTCGCTGCGGTTGCACAGTGCTTAAAAGGTACGATTGATGCTGATAACCCATTAAAGATAGATTGGCGTACCGTGCCACACCCAACAGGTGTTGCCCATTACCGTATGGCAGCAACCAGTTTTAATGGCGACATTTATATGATGGGCGGCTCTGATAACCCATATAACTACAATGGTATGGGGTACGATGGTAAACCAGCGCCAGCGAGTGATCATGTTTGGCGCTTTGATGTTGATAAAAACACGTGGCAAGTGATGCCAAAAGCCGGTACCGCGAGCATGGATCATCGAGGTTTATTAGAGCACCAAGGAAGTTTGTATCGTCTTGGTGGTATGGATAATAATCAACAAGTGACAGCCGATGCACTTGGTTACAAGGTAAAGTTATCTCTATGAATACACTCTATATTACAGGGGCGGGAGTGAGTGCCGCTAGCGGTATACCGACCTTTCGTGGCGAGGATGGTTATTGGACCATTGGCAGCAAAAATTATACGCCGATGGAAATGGCAACGCGTGCTATGTACGAAAATAATCCCCGCGAATTTTTAGCTTGGTATTATCATCGTTTTGCAACCTATCGCCATCACGGTCCCAATGAGGTGCATCATTGGTTGAGTGATAAAAATCTCATTACGCAAAATATCGATGGCCTTGATGGTAAAGCAGGTAACACTGACTTTATTGCGATTCATGGTCGTTTAGATCAAATGACACTGTTTCACCATCAAGGTGACGATGTAATGGCTTTTAACGCGCCGTGGGATAAAGTCAACGAAGACAACCTCCACCACTCACTACTTGAGGTGTTCAATATTATTAATGAAAGCCCCAAGCTCAACGAGTCGTTTAAGCCTTACGTGTTGTTATTTGACGAATACTACACTGAGCTTTATCGAATCTCTGAGGCGCAACAGCGTATGCTTGATGCCGATAAAATCGTCTTTATTGGCACCTCATTTAGCGTCAATATTACCCAAATGGCACTCGATATTGCACGCAGTCAAGGCACGCCAATTGAAGTGGTTGACCCAGATCCTACTCATGTATTTCATCCTAATGTGACATATCACAAAATGACTGCACTTGAGTATGTTCAGCAGCAAGGGTAAAAATAAGGCGCTTATATTAAGCGCCTTATTTGATTAATTTTCAGCTTTTGTTTCTGTGATGTTTAACCTTGCTTGTAAGGGATCCGGTAAAAACTCTGCAGTCCCTGATTTACTCATTTGCAGTATAAAAGATTCATCATTTTTATATGCTTGCCAAGTCGGTAAACCCGGGCCATTTGGTGTGCCTAATTTAATAAAATTCGTCACATAACGGTGCACTATTTTAGCGGCTTGCTTATCTTGCTCAGTGGTGACATGACCATATTTCGCTGCCACAGTATTAAAAAAGTATGGAATTTCGCTAGCGTGCTCTGCACCAGGTTTATCTAAGGTTTGCGCCACATAACCAAAACGATACAAAAAGGCATCTTTCCCCATATCTGTCACACGTTTTGCAACGAACCTTGCAGGCTCTTGCATTAAAGCATCTTGACCAACTTGGTAATTGAGTAAAGGCAATGGCGTTTCGCCGCTTGCATCGTAAGTCATTTTTGCTTGTGTACTGTGTGGAGCAAAACTTGCGAATAACGCCTCTTTAGAAGCAAAATTAGCAAAGCCTAAATCCATATCTGTTGTGCCAACCATGGTCGCAACATGGCTAAATGTGCCTTTACTCAAGCGCGCTTCAGTCGCCGAATTGATGATGGTGCCATCAATAATTGGCCCGCCAACGTACGTAGGTTCAACATCATTTTGTCGGTTTAATGTGCTCAGATTTAGGTCATCAACCACGTCTTCGGCAGATAACTCACGTAGTGCAGCAAGGGCATTTTCATCACTGCCTAAAATGGTGTGTTGCTTGGCAAAGTTTTCGCCAATTTTTTCGGCGCTTAATACGGTGTCATCATCACTAGTTAGAGGCAACTGCTTAAAAAGCTCTCGTCCGCCTGCTGACATAATAATCGCTTGCTGGAATAAGCCATTAGCAGCAGGGGTTTGCATCATCGCATGTACCGATGCGCCCCCCGCAGATTCACCCATGAGTGTTACTTTTGCAGCATCACCACCAAATTGAGCGATATTTTGTTTAACCCATTCTAGAGCCGCAATTTGATCCATTAAAGCGTAGTTGCCCAGTGCATCGTTCTCAAAACGACTAAGAGCAGGGTGCGCAAAAAAGCCAAATCGGCCTAGGCGATAATTAAAGCTAACAAAAATAACCCCTTGTTTAGCAAAGCTCTCACCTGAATAAACAGCGGGTGATGCGCCACCGTTTACAAAGCCACCACCGTGTATCCAAACCACAACAGGGTAAGGGGTATCGCTGTGTTTAGTGGGTTTAAATACATTTAAATAAAGGCAATCTTCCGAAGGGGTTGTTGTAAGCGGTGCTGCATCGGCTGCAAATGGTTTTTGCATACAGTCAGGCGCATAATCGTTAAGTACTTTTACATCTTGCCACTTAGGCACAGGCTCTGGTGCTCGCCAGCGTAACTCTCCCACCGGAGGTGCAGCATACGGAATGCCTTTATAGGCAATAAAACGCCCTTCTTTTTGCCCTTGGATAAGCCCGCCAGTGACGGCGATTTGATCTGATTGAGGTTGTTCTTGGCAGCCTTGCAAAAATACAGCAGAGCCTAATAGAAAAGATGAGTAAAAAATCGATTTGAGAATACGCGAGGTCATAACAAAGCCTAGGCTGTTTAGGTAAGGCTTATAATATTATATATTTGCTCAATGTTTAAGAAGAAAGCGCTTGAGTGTTAGAACTGGCAGTTGGTTAACCTGTTAATCATTAAGAAAAAAGAACCATTTTGTAATTCTATTTCTTGTGCTACTGAGCTAATATTTATTTAACTACCCTAATAACTGGTGTTTCAATGTGGTTTAGTAAAAATAAAGATCAACTCATTGATGCCTTGCAGCATGATGTTGATAAAAGTCAGCAATATTTAGCTGGGATCAGAGAAAATATTGCTTATATCGAATTTACACCAGATGGAACTGTTCTCGAAGCCAATGATTTGTTTTGTAAAACAATGAAAGTGCAAGCTGGCGATATTATTGGTCAGCATCATAGTAAGTTTTGTGCGCCTGAATATAGCAGCTCAAAAGAGTATCAAACGTTTTGGCAAGATATTGCTAGAGGCCAAGCAAAGTCAGGGGTTTTCTCGCGCATAAATGGTGCCGGCGAAAATATTTGGCTGCGTGCAACCTACTTTCCGGTACGCGGTGATGATGGCAAGGTGCGCTGTGCAATTAAGTTCGCTTCAGAAATTACTAAAGAAGTCGAAAAACTTGATGAAATGTCGGCAATCTATGATGCCGTTAATAAAAGCACCGCGATGATCCGCTTTACGCCGGATGGTCATATTATTTCTGCAAATGATAATTTCTTAAATGTTGTAGGTTACAGTCTTGCTGAAATCCAAGGTCAGCATCACAAACTGTTTTGTTATGACGACTTTTATCAAAAGAACCCCAACTTTTGGCAAGAGCTTGCTAACGGGCGCATTTTCTCTGGGCAATTTTCTCGTAAAAAACGTGATGGCAGCCCGCTTTACTTAGAGGCAACCTATAACCCTATTTTTAATAAACAGGGTAAAGTGACGCAGATCATTAAGTTTGCATCTGATGTCACTGCCAGAGTTAACAGCACCGAAGAAGTTAAACATGCAGCTGAAAATGCCGGCCACACGTCTGAAGAAACCTCGCAAGTCGTGACTAATGGTCAGCAGCGAATTTTAAGTAGTGTTGCGTCTTCAAAAAAAGTGAGCGAGCAGGTTCATCAAACCCGCGAACTGTCGGATGTTTTAGCGCAGCAGTCATCACAAATAGGTGAAATTGTAACCACCATTAATAGCATCGCAGAGCAAACAAACTTACTTGCCTTAAATGCAGCGATTGAAGCTGCCAGAGCCGGGGAGCATGGCCGCGGCTTTGCGGTGGTTGCCGATGAAGTAAGAAATTTGTCGCAACGTACTTCTGTGTCGACCAGTGAAATATCAGGCTTAATTGGTAAGACGCAAGAAATCGCAGCAAAAATGACGGCTCTTATCGAAGAAATCGAAGCTCTGTCTGGCGAGTCTCAGCAAAATGTTGAAGAAGTCAGCATGATCATGGAAGACATTAAAACCGGTGCGGATAAAGTGGTGGATCAAATATCCGAAGTAATTATTCGTTACGATACATTATAAACAACAAAAAGCCCGCAGTGCGGGCTTTTGATGGGGTATGCCAATATTATTCAGAAACAGTGAAAGACACGTCTAAGTCTTCACCCGATGTTACTGTAATTGGTTTTACTTGATAAAGCGTAAATGCTTCGTCTTGCGTTTCAACGTCATCGATATGTGCTGCACAGGTATAAGCAAGTTGATAATCACCAGGTTGAATGAACGCAAGTTCAAATTCGTATTGGTTATCTTCGCTATCGAAAACAACATCCGCCGTTGCAAGAGGTGCATCTAATGGTGTTTCATCTTCGTTAACTTCATAGTTGTCCATTGGCATTTCAACATCGCTGCTATATAAGTAAACAGCATGACCGAATGAGCCATCTTCCAGTGCGATATCGATATTATCAGTTTCACAGTTAGCGATAAGTACATCGCTTACAGTGCCTTCGATATCTTCAGATTCAGCAAGGTTTTCTAAGCGAACACCGCGTGGTTTTAAGAAGATCTCATCACTATTTTGTGGATCAACTAGTGACTTTTTAAGGTCAAATTCAATAACAAACTCGTTACCAGCTTGGTTTAGGGTAAAACCATCAAGTTGAATTTCACCGATACCATCGTTGCCTTTACGTTTAACAACCAGTGGTGCAATGCTGTCATCTTCGTAAACAACATGCGAAGTCATGGTTAAATCGTTTGTGTCACCATTGATGACATCTGCACGGATCCATTGATATTCACCCGCAGCTACTTCTTCATCTTCTAATAAAGAAAATACATCATCACCTGTGTAGTCTAATAAATTAACCATTTCAGGCATGGTTTCATCATCATCTTCACGGGTCTCAAAAGTGAACTCTTCACCACCTTGGGTTTTCAATGTGATTGAATCAAACACAACATTTACAGCTTTTAAACCTGTTACAGGTGCATCAGACACACCTAACGTGAACTGTGCAGTTTGCGGCTGAGGATCAACCGAATCGTTCTTGTCGTCATCTGAGCCACAACCAACAAGTGCAAATAAAACGGCGCTGCTAAGTAATGTAGTTTTAAAGTTCATCATTTCTTCCCTTTGTGTTCTAAAAATTTACTAATAGTGTAATAACTAAAACTTAATGTAACTTGAATTGCTAATGATAAGTTTCGATCAACACCTTTGTACCTTTTATGTAACAAGCTGAAAGTGAGAATAAAATAAATGCTAATTTAGCGTGCTTTTAGGTAAATCCATTTTTCTTCCACATTTTGCTGACACCATCGCAAAAAATAAAAATCTAGGAACAAAAATGAAGGTCATTGATTTAGAAAAGCGCTATGAGTTTAGGGGATGGGCACTGCTAGCTGCATTTAACGTAATCTTATTTGTGGGATTCATTTATAGCTCATCAGAAGTGAGCAGCTTACTTTTTAGTTTTTTACTGTGCACTGTTTCATTACTATTAGCGCTGTTGGTGTTTAATTCAAAGCGTAATTTAACGGTGTGTCGCCATGGTGTGCATTACCGTAATTTATTTGGACAATGCCGTCATATGCATGCAAGACAAGTGCAGTTTATTCACCATTACTCATTTTTTGGTTTGCGCTTAGTACTTATTATGGGCGAAAAGTATATTTGTATTGCGCCTTTTTATAGCCTTAATGACAAACATCAACAGCGTCTAAAGCGCTACGATAATGATTTGTTCGATTGGTTAAAGAACTTACAAAAGACCAATGATTTTTGTTAAGCAGGCTGCAATGCCTGCCTAACCATCAATCAGTTATTAGGTTTTATAACGGCTTACATTTTGTTCTAACTGCGTTGCCGTGTCTGTTAGTTCATGCATGTATGACGTTGCTACATCGGTATCATTAGCGGTTTTGTTAGCAATATCGACAATGGTCGTCATGTTTTGATTAATCGCTTCAGACACTGACGTTTGCTCTTCAGCGGCTGTGGCAATTTGTGCATTTTGTGATGTGATGGTGTTAACCGAAAGCAGTACTTCATTAAGCGCTTTTTCGACTTCGCCTGCCTCATTAACACTGGTTGCACTGCCAGATTTGATTGACTGCATAATGCTATTTACAGTTGTTGTTCCTTGCTGTACTTGCTCAATCATTGCCTCTATTTCATGAGTACTATCTTGCGTGCGTTTTGCTAGAGTTCGCACTTCATCAGCCACCACTGCAAAACCACGACCCGCTTCACCTGCTCGGGCAGATTCAATAGCCGCGTTCAGTGCCAGTAGATTAGTTTGCTCGGCAATGTTTCTGATCACATCAAGCACACTACCAATTTGACTCGATTGTTGATTAAGCTGATCCACCGCATTAGCCCCTTCATCAACTTGTTTGGCAAGGCCATTAATCACCTTTATAGCAATCAGTAATTGATTGTTAGCTTGTTTTACTAAATGATCGGCATGTTCAGCAGCGGTTGAGGCCTCTTGGGCGCTGCGGGCAACTTCCATTGACGCCGCCGACATTTCGTTTATTGCGGTTGCAACTTGCTCACTTTCTTCATGTTGGCGATTAATACCTGCGTGCATGTTAGCAAGTAGCTCGTTGAGTTTGTGTGACGCTTGATTCATCGATTGCGATGATTGGCGTATATCAATAACCATTTTACCAACGTCATCAGCAAAGCGGTTAAACGAGCTGCCAAGCTTGCCAAGCTCATCGTCTCGTTTCACCATTAAACGCTGGGTTAAATCGCCATCACCTTGTGATATATCGTTCATTGCGAGTACGGTTGTGTGCAGTGGGCTAGTAATACTGCGCGATACCACCACTGCAATCGCTGCGGTAATTGCAACTGCGAATATTGAAGCGATAACTGTGTTTATAAAGGCATTATCGATACCTTCATTAACCCGTTGTTCTGTTACTGCAACTTGTTGCTCAAGGCCACTGATCCAAAAGCCGGTTCCGAGCACCCAATTCCATTTTGGTACCAAAGCGGCATAGCCGAGTTTAGGGTTTACACTGCCGTTGGTATTTTTCCAAGAATACTGCACATAACCACCGCCTTTCTTCGCAGCATCAATCAGCTCTCGTATCAGATAAACCCCATTAGGATCTTTAAAATCATAAAGGTTTTTACCCTCAAGTGAGGCGTTAACGCCATGGGCAATATTGATCCCTTTTACATCATAAACAAACACATAACCTGTATCGCCAGCATCATCAAAACGCAAATTTCGCAAAATACTTTTTGCTTGGTTTTGCAGCTGTTCAGTATTAGAGCCATCATCTTGTGCGATGAGATGAGCAATCGAACTCATGGCAATTTTTTGATAGTTACTGACCTCGGCCTTTCGGTCGTTTTCCATTTGTGTAGCAAAACTTTCAACGGTTTGTGCACCACTGTGTTTTGACTGCACATAGTTGTAGAGTGTCAGCATAATTGCAATGAGTAGGGGGGGAAGTAGGGCTAGAAAGAGTACCCGTTGCTGTATTGATAGCGCCATTTATCGCTCCTAATAAAAATCCGCAGTACTAGTTTAGTACGTTTAAAGATTTTTATTAGTCGACTTTATGATTATATCAATTGGCTATAAAAGCAGATCTAGGCGACCTGCTTATAAAAATACACCGTTGCGTCAAATTCACCGGAGGAACTTTTCGCAAAACCAGGAATCGTGCCAGCTTCAATGTAATCGAGTTTTCGATACAAATATGAAGCAGTGTCACCTTGGCGGGTATCAAGTACGAGTAATTGAATTCCTAAGATACGGGCGTCGGTTTCTAGGCTATTCATCAATTGTTTTGCAATTCCTTTGCCTTGATATTCGCTGTGTACCATGAGCTTTTCTACCTCGCCGCGGTGAGCGCCATTGGCTTTAGCGCACAAAGAAAGCTGCACTGAGCCAATCACCGTATCACCATCAAGGGCAAGGTAAAGCCTACGGTAAGGCGTTGCTAAATCGCCATCGACCCCTTGCCAGTAGTCATGTGCTGACTGTAATGATAGCGGAGCTATAAAGCCGATTGATGCGCCACTGGCAACGCTATCAATCAGTAAACTATTGAGTGATTTAGACACCCCTTTAATAGAGTGTACTGCTTTAATTTTCATTATTTATTCTTGTTGAAATGGATACACAGAGCCTAAGTTAAGTAAGCTAGTTAACTCATCAAGTGCCTGGTAGCTTTCGGTTAAAAGCATTGGATCGGCAAAGTCGTCGCTACTTAACGAGTCACGGTAATGCTTATTAGCCCAGCTCACTAATTGGTTATATTTTTCTTCGCTGAATCGCACACCCGGATTGACCGCTGCGAGTTCGTCAGTATTGAGCGCAACACGCAAGCGTAAACAAGCAGGGCCACCGCCATTTTGCATGCTTTGGCGCAAGTCAAAAAAGCGCACTTGCTGAACTGGGTTGTCAGCCAAAATCATTTCTTGAATGTAATCGTGAACAGCTTGATTACGCTGACATTCTTTAGGTGTAACCAGCATCATGCTGTCATCACTTAAGGTAATTAATTGGCTATTAAATAAATAGCTGCCTACAGCATCTGTAATGCTCACTTTATTTGTTGGCACTTCAATAATATGGAGTGGCTTGTTGCCAATATAAGCTTGTTTAATTTGTTTTAACGTATCAGCTTGATGCAAAAACGCTTGTTCGTGGCATAGAAGTACATTGCCATTGGCCACTGCGATTACATCGTTATGAAAGACACCTTGGTCTATCACATCAGGGTTTTGCTGAATAAATAACTGATTTTCTGGCTTTAGCTGATGTAAACGGGCAATTGCTTGCGAAGCTTCAAGAGATTGTCTTGCAGGAAATTTAACGGGCTTTGGCAAGGCGCTATTAAAACTACTTGCACCATAAACAAAGATCTCAAGCCCTGAATCTGCATGACTATCGCATAATCGATTATGATTTGCGGCGCCTTCATCACCAAAAAAACCTTGATCAGGCAAGTGCGCATGATGGCTAAAGTAACGCTCATCGTTAAACATGGCTTTTAATAAAGCCGTAGTTGTAACGGGCTCTAGCGAGCGGTGAAATTTGTTATTTAAGTTAGCAGCCGTAAAGTGCACTTTGCCATCAAGCGTATCGACTGAAGGCGAAATAGTGCCAGCATTGGCTGTCCACATGGCCGATGCACTGTAACAAGCTCGCAGTAAAACAGGGTCGGCTTTAAATGCTTTTTCAATAATTTGACTATCGCTGCCTGTAAAGCCTAAACGCTTTAACACATTAATGTCGGGGCGAGCATGGGGTGCAAAAATACCTTGTTCTAGCCCTAACTCGTGCATTGCCTTCATTTTTTCAAGGCCTTGTAGCACGGCCTCTTTGGGGTTCGAATGCGAAGAGGCGTGACTTAGTGAAGCGACATTGCCATACGATAATCCCGCGTAATTGTGAGTAGGCCCCACTAAGCCATCAAAGTTTACTTCTACTGCGTGCATACTTAATCCATCATTATTGTGCATGTATTTTAACCATACAGAAGTTATTTAGCTGAAGCTAGCTAACTCCATTTCTACATTACGTAGACTTTGTTGAAGGCGCTTCTGAGTGGCAATTAAATACGCTTTTTGTTTGTTCTGTTTAACTTGTTGCTGTCGTGCGGCTTTGTATAACACACGCTTAGGAATGTCGTACTGCTCAGACGCTTCGGTGATTGTTAGTTGATGAACCGAAATTTTTTTAAGCGCTTCAATAAATGCGGGGTCATTATTTAACATAGCGACGCTCCAAATCAGCAACATTATGCGGATCGTTTGCTTCATGCATATGCCATGTGCTGATGTCTAATCGCCAAAGTAGATAAAGAGTGTGAAAGAAGTTAGTCACGTTAGTCTCCTTGTTAGTGCCAGTTCATACTCACTATTGGAAGATCTGTGCCAAACCTTTATTTAAATTAAATACATTAAAAATCAATTGGTTAATATTGGGCGGTAAGGGCGTCCCTAAAAACAGGCACTAAAATAGTGAAAGGTAAGTGCTGTAATGCACTTTAATGATGCGTGTTATTATTGTTGAGTGAGGAAATACGCGATGTGAAATTTCAGCTACAAGCTGGCACCTCGCTTCTCGTAACTTTACTCTCGTAACTTGAATCTTAATTTTTTGTTTCGCGCGCCAAGCAAGCGTGACGCCTACAGGTAGTACCGGCTTTATGCCGCAACATGGTTGAGGTAGGAGGATACGAGAATAAAACGCGATGTGAAATCGCTGCTACAAGCTGGCACTTCGCTTCTCGTATCTCGCACCTCGTATCTCGTAACTTGAATCTTAATTTTTTGTTTCGCGCGCCAAGCAAGCGTGACGCCTACGGGTAGCAGCGGCTTTATGCCGCGTTATTGGTGAGGTAGGAGCGATTCGAGAATGAAACGCGATGTAAAATCGCTGCTACAAGCTCGTATCTATTTCTCGTAGGAATGACTTTAGTCATGAATAATTAACCACTACACAAAAGTAAAACCTTGGACGTAGGCGTGAAACTTGTTTCGCGCGCCAAGCAAGCGTGACGCCTACAGGTAGCAGCGGCTTTATGCCGCGATATTGGTGAGGTAGGGGCGATACGAGAATAAAACGCTATGTAAAATCGCTGCTACATGCTCGCACCTCGCTTCTCGAAACTTTGCTCTCGAAACTTTACTCTCGCTAACTTTCCTCTCGTAGCTTTAATCTCGCTAACTTTCCCCTCGCAACTCGTTACTCAAACCCTTCCAACACAAGCTTTCCGCGAGCTTGATGAGATTCTAAAATTCCATGGGCTTTAATAAGGTTTGCTACGTTTATCTTACCTAAATGCTCACCCAATGTTGTTTTGATTGTGCCGTTATCAACTAAGCTAGCAAGCTCTGAAAGAAGCTGATGTTGGGCAATCATATCATCGGTTTGGAACATTGAGCGGGTATACATAAACTCCCAATGCAACGAAATACTTTTACGCTTTAACTTTAAAATATCAAAGCTTGCAGGGTCGTCGATCAGTGCCAATTTACCTTGTGGCTTGATCACTTCCATAATGCTATCTAGATGTTGGTCGGTGTGCGTTAAGCTCACTACGTAATCAAATTCACTCAGGTCGGCCGCAAGACGTTGCTCGTTAAGGTTTTTGCTATGATCAAGCACATGATCAACACCTAAACCTTTAAGCCAGTTGGCGCTTTCTTCTCGTGCGGCGGTACCAACAACTGTTAAATTGGTAAGCTGCTTGGCAAGTTGCACTAAAATTGAGCCTACACCACCGGCTGCACCTATCACTAATACAGAGGCTGGCTTATTGTTTTTAGATTTTTCAATCTGTAAGCGGTCAAACAATAACTCCCATGCGGTGATACTGGTTAATGGCAGGGCGGCTGCTTCACTATTACTAAGGCTTGTTGGTGCAAGACCGACAATGCGTTCATCAACAAGTTGCAGCTCAGCATTACTACCTTGGCGCGTTAAGTCGCCAGCATAAAACACACGATCACCGACATTAAATAACGAAACCTTGTCGCCAACAGCTTTAACCGTCCCCACGGCATCCCAGCCAATAACTTTGTAGCCAATGTCTGGTGACACATTAGCGCGAATTTTAGTATCAACGGGGTTTACTGAAATTGCTTCTACGGCTACAAGAATGTCGTGACCTGTGGCAACGGGATCAGGTAATTCAATCGCTTGTAGTGATGAGTCCGATAACGTTGGGGTTGCTGTAGTGTATCCAAATGCTTTCATGATGGTGTCCGTATTGATGAGTTTTGAACACTATAGCGCATCTAGTTTTATTAAAAAGCAGTGTAATCCAAATTCACTTTCAAATAATTTTTGTTAATTGAGGTCACTATTTACTAAATCGAGTAATTCAATCAGTTGCAGTGCTTGTTGTTCGTTAATGCTTGGGAAGCGACAACGAATTTGCGACGGTATATCGGCGGCTTGATCTTGCATCACCTTGCCTTTGGCTTCGAGCTGCACGAGTCGTTTGCGTTTATCTTGGCTATCTTTGGTGATCGACAACAATGCTTTATCGCTCATTTTTTTCAAAATTTGCGTCATCGCACCGCCATCAATGGCAGTTTTTTCAAGTAATTCAGCAATGCTGATCTGATCTTTTTCCCACAGCGCCATCATCACTACGTATTGCGGGTAGGTTAAATCTAATTGATTGAGAGAATCTCGATACGCACGGGCAATCCCATTCGATGCCATATATAAGCGATGGCATAGCTGGTTATCTAATTTTAGTTGTGGGTATTTCATACTCGATCCTCAAAATTCAATACGAGTATTTTAATTTGCATGCAAAGTGTTTGCAATCACGAAAAAGCTGATCTAATATATTTTGCATGCAAAATATATTTTCACTCAATTAGGAGAGTAATCATGAAAGAACTACAAAGCGTCGCATACACAGCAAAAGCAACAGCAACAGGTGGCCGTGAAGGCACAGCAAAATCAGATGATGGTCGTTTAGATGTGGCACTATCAACTCCTAAGGGGTTAGGTGGTGATGATGGTCAAGGTACAAACCCTGAGCAATTATTTGCAGCAGGTTACGCGGCTTGTTTTATCGGTGCATTAAAGTTAGTGGCTGGCCAAGCAAAAGTTAAATTACCAGCTGATACTCATATTAACTCTGAAGTATCTATTGGTCCTATTGAAGGTGGTTTTGGTATTGCTGTTAAGCTTGCTGTATCGGTAGTTGATCTTGATAAAGACACCGCCCTTGCACTGGTTAATAAAGCGCACGAAGTATGCCCATACTCAAACGCTACACGCGGTAACATTGCTGTAGAGTTATCAGTGATCTAATCGCTATTTATCAAAATAGGCCGTGCTTTATGCACGGCTTTTTTGTTTTTCAGCAATCGATTTTGCTAAATCACCTGAACCCGTAAGCGCAGATACTAGGCCTTCGCGTGGTTCACTAAATTCTATTGGTTTTATCTTGCTTGCTCGGGCTGCATCGAATACCGGCACTTGGCTCATTGCATATTCCGACAATGCGGTAATGGTTAATGATGGGTTTACCCCTAAATTACCCGGTATGATTGAGCCGTCAATAACTCGTAGGTTTTGATAGCCGAACACTTCTCCGGAGCTATCAACTACGCCGTTAGAGGCATCAGTTCCCATGGCGACTCCACTCATTATATGCGCCGTCATCGGTGCTCCAAATAGCACTTCAGATAAGGCTGAGCCTGGCACGCCACCGAGTTTTTCGGCGTAGAGTTTGGTTGCTTCTTCTGCTTTTGGAAAACTAACACTAAGCGGCGTGTCATTGTCTTTTTGCACCGCAGTAATGCCGTTTTTAAATAAGCGATACCATTTACGTCGCCATTCTAGGTGAATAAACGCCTCGGATTTTTGCATCACCAAAAATAGAATCGAGCTGCGGGCTTTTCCTTTTGGTCGCAATACTTTGGCTGTTTTTATTGGATGGCGCAGTGTATTCACTAAAAACTTAGCAATACGCTTGAGGCCTTTTCCAGTCACCATGGGAACGTAAGGTAAATATAGCCATGTGCCATCGGCGCCTTCTCTAAACCGGCAAATTTCAATATTGGTGTCTTTGTCGACCGAAATAAATGAGCTGATCGCAACACCATCATCAACTTTTTTAGTAGTGTTGTTCGCGGTGGTGAGGGTTTCTGAATTAGTGCGAATTTGCTGACCAAGCCAAGCTGAAATATTGGGCAATGTTTTGTCTTTATCGCGCATTTTTAAAAGCAAAGGCACGGTGCCCATGACCCCTGCGCTTAGCACAACGCCACGTGTTGTTAGCGTATAAATATGGCTGTTGCGATGACTGGTATCTTTAATCTTAATTTTGTATCCGGCGCTGCCATCTGCATTGAGCGGGGTGATTTTGATTACTTCAGAGCTGGGTCTTATCTCTACGCCATTGCGTTCGGCAAAGTACAAATAGTTTTTCATCAAGGTGTTTTTGGCATTATGGCGACAACCAATCATGCAGCTACCACAGTAATGGCAGGTATTTCGCCTTGGACCATCGCCATTAAAGTATGGGTCGGGTAGCTCTTTGTTATAGGCTTCGCCGGGTTTTGCAAAAAGCACCCCGGTATTCACGGTTTTGAACGAGTCACCTTGACCCATCTGCTCTGCAATCTCTTTTAATGTGCGATCGGCAACATTGGTATAGGTATTTTTGGCACTGCCTAACATGCGCTGTGCAAGGCCATAGTAGGGCATTAGACTTTCTTTCCAGTCTGATTTTATTCGTGTCCAGGCTGGAGATTGAAAGACCTCATCATCAGGAATAAGGTGCACATTGGCATAAATTTGTGAACCACCACCCACACCCACACCATGCAGCACAGTGACTTTGCTGGTAAACGAAAATTGAATGCAGCCTTTTAGGCCAATTTCTGGCTGCCACATATAGTTTTTGATATCTAGGTTGGTTTTTGGAAACTCTTTATCGTCGCGGCGTAGGCCTTTTTCGAGTACTAAAACTCGGTTGCCTTTTTCGCTTAGGCGAAGCGCACTCACAGAGCCGCCAAATCCAGAGCCTATAATAATTTGGTCAAAATCAAATGTGTGTTGCTGCATTATTATCACCTGTTGGTGTTTATTATTATGAATTTAATTTACTTAAAAAGGCTAAAAGCTTATCGGCAAACCTGCCGTAAGGCGGCATTAAAAATTTCACGCTCGAAAACTTGGCTTGATAAAACACCGGACGTAATTTTGAAAAGGTTAAAAAGCCTTCATAGCCATGGTAATGCCCCATACCACTGGCACCTACGCCACCAAAAGGTAAGTCGTGCTGACCGACATGAAACAGGGCATCGTTAACGCTTACACCCCCCGACATCACCTGCTCAATATAAAAGTTAATAAGCTGTTTGTTGTAGCTAAACGGGTAAAACGCTAAAGGTCTATCTCGCTCTGCAATATAATCAACGACCTGCTGCGAGTCTTGATAGGTTTTTACCATTAAAATAGGTCCAAAAGTCTCGCGGGTATCAATGCTCATACTGTCATTGCTGTTTAAAATTAATGTCAGAGGCAGTTTTCGCGTGTTGGCATCTGCCACTTGGTCGCTAAGCGTAATAACGTCAGCGCCGAGTTGTTTGGCTTCTTCAATACAGGTTGTAAGGCGTTTAAATGCGCGGTCATCAATAATGGCTGTGTAATCTTGGCTATGAATATCTGGAACATGTTTCTTCGCCCAGCGAGTTGCTGTATCGATAAACAGCGCAAGTTGAGACTGATGCACAAATACATAATCAACATTGGTACAAATTTGCCCAGCGTTCATTTGCTTTACATACATGATGCGCTCGACAGCTTTTTGCATCGGGTAATCAGTAGCAATCACAGCAGGAGATTTACCTCCTAACTCAAGGGTTACAGGCGTTAGGTTTTGCGCCGCTGCAGCCATCACTTTTTTGCCGGTTTCACCTGAGCCTGTGAACATTAAATGATCAAAGGGAAGCTTTGAAAAGGCGATGCCTACTTCACCAGTCTCACAGTAAAATTGCAGCTTTTCGGGCTTAAAATAATTGCCCACTAGCTCGCCTAAAAGCGCGCTTAAATGCCGAGAGTTTTCAGACATTTTAACCATCGCCTTGTTACCTGCTGCAAATGCTGCGGCTAATTGACTAAAGGCTAAATTTATCGGGAAATTCCATGGCACAATTAACCCTACAACACCAAGCGGCTGGGGAATAACTCGGTTCTTTGCCCCTAAATACATACGGTGATCAACATGTCGCTTTTGCACTTTCATCCACTTTTTAAGGTGCTTTAAAGTGCTATTGATATCTGCACAGGCATTAATGATTTCGGCAAGTAAGGTTTCATGGCGAGAGCGATTACCATAGTCTTGATTAATAGCCTCGATAATACGTGCTTGGTTCTCAGTAATCATGGCTTTTAACGCAAGTAAGTGTTCACGTCTTTGCTGGTAGTTTTCAATACCTGCTGCTTTGGCATGGCTGCGCTGCGCAACTAAGTCGGCCATTAAAATGCTATCGATGCTTACTGGTTTTGTGGCAATGTTCATCTGTAAGTTCTGTTTGTCAGAGTTTGTTCTAGCATAAATAAATCGCTTGCAGTTGATTTGACTTTTTAGGACACTGAAATGACTCTTTAGGACAAAAGGCACACTGCGTGGAAAGTTTAATTCGCTCTTCTAGTTTAGCTGGGTTTGAGAATTTAGTGAGGCAATATGGCGTAAATCCAATTACTTTGTTGGAGAAAGCAGGTATTTTACCCGCACAGTTACGCGACCCAGACAGCTTTGTTGTTTACGCTCATTACCTTGAATTACTTGAGCTTGCTGCTCAAGCGTGTGATGAGCCATGTTTTGGCTTAAAGCTTGGCGCATCACAAAGTATGAGTACGGTAGGCTTGATTGGTGCTTACATGTCGCGCCAACCTAAGATTCTTGATGCCCTCAATGTTGCCCAAAAATACATATACCTGCATGCTGAAGGTATTGTGCTAAACCTTGCCCTGCTTGGGCAAACGAGTTGTGAGGTACGTTTTGTCCGACTGTCTGACGAAAAACACGAGTTTGAGCAAAAGTCTCAGTTGGCAGTGTGTTTGGTCAATAAAATATTAAAAGAATTAGTTGGCCCGAAATGGCGCGCCGATAAAGTGTGCTTACGGCAATCTGTCGCAGTGAAACAGCGGCCATTATTTAATAAAGTGCTTAATTGCGAGGTTGAGTTTAACAGTGACGTAGATGCGATTTACTTTTCAAGCGCATTTTTATCCTATAAACCCCAGCTCAATGATGCCATTTTAGACACCTTAATAGCCGACCAACTTGAGCTGCAACGCCTTAATAAACTCCCCGATGAAATGCTGCAAATAGAAGGTGCGATGAAAATGTTGCTAGCAACTGGTGAGTGCAATAAAGAAAATACCGCCAAAAGTGTTGGGCTACACCCCAAAAAGCTGCAACGCATATTAACTGAGCATAACACCAGTTATCGGCAATTGTTGGACGAAGTTAGAAAGTCAGAGGCAATGCGACTATTACAACAAAAGCATATCAATATGACCGACTTAGCACTGCGTTTAGGCTATGCGGAGCTGTCGATTTTTAGTCGTCGCTTTAAGTTATGGTTTGGTATGTCACCCACCGAATGGCAGCATAACTTGCGCTAACTAAACAAAGCAGCTTAATTACGGCAAAACTTCATACTTTTTTTCTAATTGTCCCTGTGTAGTCATGCAAATGGTCTAAACTATTAGCAAACCTACAATAAAAACAGGAAATGTCGATGCGGCAGTTAGCATTAGCGAAAAAGTTATTATGGCTTACGGTAGGCAGTATTTTTATTACTGTGTTTGTTTTATCAAGTGTTTTATGGTGGCAGCTGTCAAGCAGCAACCAGCAGTTAGCTTCGCAATCAGAAAAGCTGATTGTTGCAGAGGTGGAGGATAAGCTCGCTTCAAATGCCGCCGCATATGGTGAACAAGTTGCTGGGTTTATTAATGAAGCGTACCGAGTGCCTTATTCATTTGCCGCTATCTTAGGTGACAACGATGCGGCAGCTACCTTAACCCGCGATGCTGTGGTTGAGTTGAATCGCTCTCTATTACAAAAAAATGATATTCTTTCATCTATCTACTCGCAATTTGAAGCAAATGCGTTTGATGGCCGTGATGCTAATTTTATCAGCGGGTATGATCATTCTGTAGCAGGCGTTGGCACACTAGAAATTTATTTCACGCGCAACCGAGACGGCGTAATCGAGCAACAAGTGGTTGACGATGTAGCTGAAAAATATGTGGATACGCTCAATGAATTTGGCCAGCGGGAAGCTGAGTGGTACTTGTGTGTAAAAGACACCAAAGTGCCTTGCATTATGGAGCCCTACCTATACGAAATCACCCCGGGTTACTCTGAAATGATGACCTCTCTAACTGTGCCCATTCTTCGTGATAACGAATTTATAGGTGTTGCTGGGGTTGATTTAACATTGCCTGTATTTCAAAGCATGACCGAAAAGCTCTCAAAAGAGCTGTATAACGGTAAAGCCCGCGTTACCTTGCTAAGTTCACTCGATTTAGTGGTTGGTAGTAGCCATTACAAAGATAAGCTAGGCAGACCGTTAAAAGAGGCGGTGACTAAAAGCATTTTAGACAATTACGTAAAAGCGAAAAAACAAAGTGGTGTATTTAAAGTTGGTGATGAGTATTTAGTTAACTACCCAATTAGCATTAAGCTTGCGAAAACACAGTGGAACTTATTGATTGAAGTACCCGCTGAGCTTGCCCTTGAAGGGCCTCATGCGCTAGCAAATAGCATGAGCGAAAATGCCAATACACTAGGTGGCTTAATCTTGGTTACAGGTATTATTATTGCTGGTGCCGCCTTTGTAATCATGACC
Source organism: Pseudoalteromonas sp. P80D2 (assembly GCF_036680945.1). NCBI lineage: Bacteria > Pseudomonadati > Pseudomonadota > Gammaproteobacteria > Alteromonadales > Pseudoalteromonadaceae > Pseudoalteromonas > Pseudoalteromonas sp. P80D2. Next base: position 346,004 of record NZ_JAZDAR010000022.1, on the reverse strand, counting down.
TTAGTGATCCGCACAATTGTGGCACCACTACAGCAAATTCAACAGCGCGTTGATAACCTTGCCAGTGCCGAAGGTGACTTAACTCAAACCCTGCATGTTGATACTCACGCTGAGCTAATCGCATTGGCAACTGGCTTTAATGCATTTCTTGCTAAATTGCGCGATTTAATTGGTGAGCTTAAAAATGTATCAACGCAAACCAAAGAGCAGGCTCACTTAGCGACCAGTGTTGCTGTTGATACTAAGCACAACGTTCAAGCGCAGTTCCAAGAAATTGAGAGTGTTGTGACCGCCATGAATGAAATGAGCGCAACAGCACTCGAAGTAGCAAGAGCCTCAGAGCAGTCAGCACAGCAAGCTGATGAAATAAACAGCCTTGTGGTGAGCAGTGAATCGAGCTTGTCGTCTGCGGTTACCCAAGTTAAAACCATGTCGGATGAAATCAAAGAGGCCAATCAAGCAGTTGAAAAAGTTGCGGCACGTAGTAACGACATTACACAAATTTTAGATGTGATCAGAACAATTGCAGAGCAAACTAACTTACTTGCACTGAATGCAGCAATTGAAGCGGCAAGGGCCGGTGAACAAGGCCGTGGCTTTGCGGTGGTGGCTGATGAAGTAAGGGCACTTGCTTCAAAAACACGTTCATCAACCGATGACATCAGCGGCCTAATCGACAGTTTACAGCTTGAAGTAGGCAACGCGTCTAAGGTCATTGAGCAAGGTGTTGTGCGTGCACAAACTGCGGTAGATGAAACCTCCGTTGCATTTGATGCATTACACGAAGTTGTCGTCAAAGTGGACGAAATCACGCAGCAAATTACCCATATTGCAACGGCCGCAGAAGAGCAAAGCTCAGTCACAGAAGAGATAAACCGCAACCTGACGTTAATTTCAGATGCCGCATCGCAACTAGCTGAACTATCTACCCAAGCCGGAGATGGTAGCCAAACACTTAATGCACTCGTTGCACAACAAGATGATGAGTTGAATAAGTTAAAGACGAAATAGTTTTAAGGTGCTAGGAGCTAGGCGCTAGGAGCTAGGAGCGAGAAAAACGCGATGTAAAATCGCTGCTACATGCTCGCATCTCGTTCCTCGTAACTAATATCTTGTTTCGAGCGCCAAGCAAGCGTGACGCCTACAAGGTAGCAGCGGCTTTATGCCGCGACAAAGGGTAAAAATATCGTTATGCGGTGAAGTAATCGGATCTGAAAATCGATTAAGGATGGTTATACATCGCTCGTAATTGTTAGATATTTATTTTTACCAAAAGTAACGTAATAAATGGGTAAAAATAGACCCGATAGTAAGTTCCTGCTCATAGTGTTTGAAACAGTTACTTTATTTGATTGAATATCTTTGACAGAAAGTTTAGGGCTAGAGCACCAATCAATGGAGAACCAGATAAATTCAGCGTCATCAGGTATTGTGTAGTTGGCTAAAGAGTTGGGTTTGACTTTGCCGATTTTTTTAGAGTCGGCCCATAAAGTGTAATCTCTAATTTTATCATGATATTGTTTTGGTCTGTTTACTTCAATTTCCATTTGAACCTCACAAGGATAGTAATTCCATTAAACTTAACGGGCTTATAGCTCGTTTTCTTCCATATCCATTGTATTTTTATCAGAGCCGTTAATTAATTACTAGTCGTATAGTGCAAAGAAACTTAAGCTCATGCTCGCATCTCGCATCTCGCATCTCGCATCTCGCACCTCGCATCTTTACTCTCGTCATGAATAATTAACCACCACACAAAAGTTAGCTCCTTGGACGTAGGCGTGAAACTTGTTTCGCGCGCCAAGCCTACATGTAGCAGCGGCTTTATGCCGCGACATGGGTGAGGTAAGGGCGATACGAGAATAAAAACGCGATGTAAAATAGCTGTTATAGACTCGTACCTCGATTCTCGCACCTCGCATCTCGTACCTCGTCTCTCGTAACTTTACTCTCGTAACTAGCAACTCGTAACTCATTCTAACTACACTGCGCTTGATTACGGCCTTGGTTTTTGGCTTGGTACAATGCTTTATCGGCGCGTTTTAACATCGATTCTATATGCTGATCGCTTGCTTGTAAGGTGCTTACGCCAATACTCACGGTGAATTTAACGTGTTTGTTGTCGGCGATGATGTCTTGTTGTTCGATATCGGCTCTGATCTTTTCTGCGATAGCAAAGGCTGTGTGGTTATTTGCCATAGGTAAAAATAAGACAAATTCTTCTCCACCAATGCGCCCCGCAATATCTGATGCTCTGCTATGTTGGATGAGCTTATGCGCTGTGGTTCGTATTACTTCATCGCCAGTAGCGTGGCCATATTTGTCGTTTATAGCTTTAAATTGGTCTAAATCTAACAGTAACAGGGAGCAGGTACATTGCGCGTCATGATATTTTACAAACTGTTGATTAACCTTTTCGAAGAAGCCACGGCGATTATAAAGTTGTGTTAAATGATCTGTCACAGATAAGGCTAATGCTTCATGCTTAGCACGTTCTAGCTCATAGGTTCTTTCTTCTACTTTTTGTTCGAGCATGGTGGTTAGTTTTTGTTGTTCTTTCTTGCGCTGAATAAACACAGCTTGAATAAGTAATACCGCTGAAAGAGTAAATAAAAAGAAAAACTGCATGGTCACTTCTGCTGTTTTAGGATGATGATAATAAAAATACCCCCAGCCTTGATTACTTCCGACCCAAGCTGCAAAAAATACTAACATATTCATGCAGCTGGTGGCGGTTGGTGATAACCGCGTAGCGGCATAAAGCAGTGGAAACAGCAGTAATGCAGGCTGTAAAAATGGCAATGTCATGGTTGTGTATGCGAGGCCAAAAATAAAATAACACAACAAAACCACGGTAAAAGTAAGCAACAGAAGTTTAGAAAATTCACTAGGGGTGACCGTATGCGGCCAATTTCGCCATAAAAAGTAAAGGGCAGGGGTGAACACAATTGCTGCTAAGGCATTGCTAATACTCCAATTTAATATGCCTACATACAAGCCATTAAACCACTCGATACCAACTAGTGAGTATATGCCCACACCGAAAAGCGCAGAAATCACGCCAATCGCAATGCAAGCAACAATAAACACCCTGGCTAAACTGGTAACGCTCGTCAGCAGTGTGTGTTGTTTAAGTTTTCGGTTAATTAGCCAAAATGCAGTCAAAGCAGCGAGAGTATTACCTGTGGTTGTCGCGGCATTTATTGCTATGTGTTTAAACGTGAATGGGTTTAAGCCGCTGAGATAAAAGTAAAAGAGCACAACTAAAAAGGTGCCTGATGCAACGCCCAACCAGGCTTTACGACCAAATAACATCAAGCCTGCCAATGCGACTCCTGCTGGAGGCCATACCGCCAGTGTTTTTAGCACTTGCATAGTAAACAAGCCAAACAGCAGATAAACAGAGCAAACAATGATATTAAATTGCCAAGGCTTGAGCTGTGTGTTCATACATCCCTTTATGCGCTTATGTGAGAAAGCCACCGACTGGCGAGTTAGTATTAATCAAACTACTAATAAATTAGTATATTAGTAGTTAGGAATTAGGCAAATTCGATTAATTTAAAAGTAGTTTTTCTCTAGCTGTTTGCTATTCATACAATTTATTAGACTAATAGTTAATGTGCTTAAAAAACAATCTTTTGCTTACTCTTTAAAAGCACTAAATATAAATAAATCATTAATTATCAATTGTTTGAGTGTATTTTATGAGTCTCTCAACTTATTAAAAACACCTATTTTATAAATTCATACCCGACCATTTGCCTAATCGTGTTTTGTATCTGGCTGCTTTACCCTAACTGCATAATAAAAGCTCACACAATTTTTCAAGATAGGCAGTAGGAGAACTCATGAATACGAGGCAGCAATCAGCGTCAACAACGCCTGCTGAACAAGGATCGGATACTCATACCGACCAGCAAAGCTATCAAGCTCTTCATAAACCCAGCAGTGAATTTTCGAGTCGTGACGAATACCTTGAACACGAATTACAAATTATGCAGCCTAAGCGCTGGCGTCCTAACTTACCATTTCGTGATTATCGGTTCGAATTAGAAGACTCTATCCCTGCCATGGCAGGGACCATAGGCAAGGTGGTTATGGTGGGTGCAATTGCTGCAACGTTTGCAGCGCCACTAGGCTTAGGTGAAGGCTTTATTCTAGAAAACGTGCGTTATGAACTGTTAATTGTATCAATCTTCATTTTATTATTTTCAGGCTTCTTTTTACCAACAGCAAACTTAGCGGGTACGCATGGCCCGCTTATTCCTTTGATCCCGATTGTGGTTGCTGCAGGGGGTCACCCAATGGCCTTCGGTTTACTGATAGGGGCGTTTGGTCTGTTACTGGCACTTAGTAAAGGCGGGAGTTTATTGGCGGGGTTAACCAGCCGAGGCGTGTGTGGTGGTTTACTGCTCTACCTTGGTTTTATTGGCACGATTTCGCAGGTTAAAAAGCTATTTGCATGGGCTGAAGGCATTGATATGACCCATATCGCTTTCATTGTGATCTTGTCGACTATCGTGTTATATGCCTTACTTGAGCACTTCAAAAAACGTTGGTTAGCTGTGCCTTTAAGTTGCTTACTTGGTGGTTTAATCGCATTTTTACTGGGTGCACCGTTTGAGTTTAAAACAGCGCCGGGTTTACCAAATATGAACCCAATGTATTGGTGGGGTGAAAATACCGGTTGGATGCTGGGTTTACCAACCCTAGAGAGCTTTGTGGTGGTATTGCCATTTGCGGTGCTTGCGGTTGCCATGTGGTCACCTGACTTTTTAGGACATCAAGTATTCCAAAAAATTAGTTACCCAGAACGCACAGAAAAAGTACAAATGAACATTGATGATACCATGTTCAGCGCTTCAATCCGCCAGACATTTGGTTCCTTGTTAGGCGGCTCTAACTTTACCTCGTCATGGGGAACCTACATAGTGCCAGCAGCCATCGCTAAACGCCCAATTCCTGCCGGAGCGGTGTTAACGGCATTATTTTGTATTATTGCCAGTATTTGGGGTTACCCAATGGATTTAGCTATTTGGCAACCTGTGTTATGTGTCGCGCTAATAGTTGGTGTGTTTATCCCGCTTCTAGAAGCGGGTATGGAAATGACTCGCGAAGGTAAAACTACGCAATCGGCTGCTATTGTGGTGTTTTCATCGACTTTAGTGAATCCTGCATTTGGCTGGTCATTAACTATGTTGCTCGACAATCTGGGCTTAATTGGTTGTAAAGAACGAAGCTCTGAACTAACCCCAATGAGCCGCTGGATCATTCCATTAGTAATGTTTGTTATTTTAACAAGCGTGATGGCAATGGTGGGTATGTTGCCAGGGATCCCAGCATTAATGGCAGACTTTAGACATTAATATATAAGGGTAAGGTGATAAACGCCTTACCCTTTTTTAAAGCTTTTATTTAAACTTAACTGTTTTTTCGCTGCGGGTGTAAGTTCGGGTATCGGGTTTTGTCCATTGACCTTTTTTAAGGTAAGAGGTCGACACTACAAAGCTGTTGTTTTTAAACTCGCTTGTCGATTTCACCTTAGTGATCCCTTCTTTATTACCCGTTACATTTTCATAAGCAACAAATTGAGTAGGGCTAAGTACATTCATAGTGCCTTGGGTATAAAAACCTGCCGTAGTGAAGTAATAAAACACCAAAGACTGCTTTTTATTGTCCCAAAAAATCATCGACTCACCACCATATTCACCTTCATTGATAGAGTGAATGGTTTTAATCGCCGTGCCATTGAGCGCGCGTTGCCAGCTACTCACATCTTGCACCGCAGGTTTACCTGCTGCGACATTAAAGTCTGACTGCCACGTGCCTAAGTAAGGCTCAAACACTTTTAGCTTGTCATCAAGTTGTTGATCTGCAGCCATAACAGAAAGCGAACATAAGCAGATTGATAGTAAAAGTGATTTTAGGTATGCCATAATAGCGTCCCGATAAAATTAATTTGTTTTGCAGAGTATAGGTGATAATTCGTTGATTAAGAAAACATTAATTACATTTTCATTGTTGTTTCTAGCGCTGCTATGGCTGGTATCGTGGCAACTTAATATTACCTACTTTATTGCAGGCACTTACAGCGTAGCGAGCTTAATAAGCTTTTTGGTATATGGCTGGGATAAACGTTTAGCGATGCAACATGGCGAGCATGTGATAAGAGTACCTGAGCGTACACTGCATATTTTAGGATTAATCGGCGGCTGGCCAGGTTCATTAATTGCACAGCAATGGTTAAGACACAAATCTAAAAAGCGCAGTTTTATTGCCGTACTTTGGTTAACAATTATTGTTAATGGCAGTGCACTGTCGTCACTGTATTATTTGCAGTTAATTTAAGAGCACAAACAGTTGTGTATTAATCTCTTTCTAACAGCACAGCGCCGCTGTTCTCTTCACCTAAATAATCATCTTTGTTGTAGATAGGGCATTTGGCCATTGATAAACAGCCGCAGCCAATGCAACCGTTAACGCGTTCGCGCAATCGTTGCATGTATTGAATGCGTTCATCTAATTGCGTTTGCCAGACTTTAGAAAGAGCTGCCCAATCTTGTTTAGTGGGTGTGCGTTGCTCGGGTAGGGTGCTTAACGTTTGTTTAATGTCTTCAAGAGTTATGCCCATGGTTTGCGCAGCTTTTATAACGGCAATTCGACGTAATACATCGGGTTTATAGCGGCGCTGGTTACCGTTATTACGCCAGCTGCGAATAAGCCCTTTAGACTCATAAAAATGCAAAGTTGAAACTTTTACGCCACTGCGTTTTGCCACAAAGCCAACCGAAAGGTTTGCATCAATAAGTTTCTTATCTGACATAATTTGCTCCAAGGTGTTGACCTAAAGTTAGCTTGAGGTTTTACGCTGCGCACATCATAAAAAAGGAGTGATAGTCATGCAACAAAAACCAATAACAAATACGGTAATTATTTATTCAAGTGCGCGAAAAAAGGGTAACACGAGCTTACAAGTTAATGATTATAAAACCCAATATGGTGGCGATGTAGTATGTCTTGATGACTATGCTATCTCGCCTTATTGCTACGATAAGCAATATAAAAATGATGACTTTTATGCGGTATTTGAAGCGCTGTTGAATTATCAACACTGGGTGCTGGCATCACCTGTGTATTGGTATAACACCACACCGCAGTTTAAAGCATTTTTAGACCGGATCACTGATTACATGGATGATGAAACACTCAGGCCAAAACTGAGAACACTGCGTGAAAAGCAGTTTTCATTGCTCTCAAATGCAGGATCTGCACACGCACCTAACGCGTTTATCGAGATGTTTAAAAACACCTTTAATTACTTAGGCATGACCTTTAAAGCGCACCAACATATTGATGCTAGTTAAACGGGTTTAAACAAGGTAGGCTAGAGTAAAAAACAACAGGAACTTTTATGAAATCAACACTGTTAGCTTTATCTTTAGCCTTATTATCTTCGTTTAGTCATGCAGAGCAAGTTGAGCCTGCTATCAAAGGTTTTGGTTTTTATTATGATGTGCCAAATCATGCACCAATCTCTGATCAAACGGTTTTCAAAGTGGCGTTTGATGTAGCTGATGCGGCAGAAAAAGGGGCGCAGAATAACAAAATGAACTCATTAGCCCGGTTCATTAATATGCATATAGCCCATGGTGTGAAGCCTGAGAACATTCAACTCGCTTTAGTTGTGCATGGTGGCGCGAGTGTTGATGTACTGGAAAACAGTTTTTATAAACAGCGCTTTGACAGTGACAATAAAAATCAGCAATTGATCTCACAATTGTTGGCAAATAATACCGTTGTGTATGTGTGTGGGCAGTCTGCAACGCACATGAAAGTAAAGCAGCAACAGCTTATTCCTGGTGTGCAAATGGCATTATCAGCAATGACGGCGCATGCACAGTTGCAGCAGCAAGGTTACACACTGAATCCATTCTAATGAATATCTTATGTTTTGGTGATTCAAACACCTATGGTATTTCCCCCGTCGATGGTAAGCGCTTTGCAGCCGATGAGCGCTGGCCTAGTTTACTGGGTATTAAATTAGGTGCCGGCTACCAAGTTATTGAAGCCGGCCAACCCAATCGTACACTGGTGAACGACCCACCTTTTAGTGGTGATAAACTGGGCATAAAATACCTAGAGCCTTACTTAGCGGCTTATCATTTAGATGTGATTGTTATTCAGCTCGGCACGAATGATTTAAAGCGCCGTTTTGCACTGTCGGCTGCTGATATTGCCAAAGCCCTCGAAATATTCATTTTAGATATAAAAAACTACTATCTGCACCGCGAATTACCCAAAATAATGATATTAAGCCCGCCGGCGGTGTATGAGGTTGGCGCGTATCAATCTATATATGCAGGCGCGGCTGCAAAGTCTAGCGAGCTAGTTGAGGCTTTTTCTGAAGTGTGTGTGAAACAGCAAACTCTGTTTTTGGATATCAAAGCAATCGCTATGCCTTGCCAGCAAGAAGGTGTGCATTTAATTCTTGAATCACATAAGTCTTTAGCAGAGCATTTACATTGCTTAATTGAAAAACAAAAAAGCCACAGGTTATAAAACACTGTGGCTTGGGTATTGATTCTTTCAATCAAGGGGTTTGGGAGAATCGCTTAAAACTCGTAGCTAATGCTTAAGCGTGTAGTACGAGGCATAATGTAACGACCATTCGGTGCATCAGCATTACGAGGGTCACCTTCAGTGATACCTTGCTCGTCAGTTAAGTTATCAACTGCTAGCTGCACTTTAATACCTTCCATAGGCTCAACAATTAAACCAATGTCTACTTTTTCGTAACCTTCTAACACAACAGTGTTTTCGTTGTCGCCCCAACGATCATCAACCGCTGAGATTGTGCCGTATAAGGTTGCATACATGTCGCTTACTTCAAAGTCATAGCTTGGTGTTACACGTACTTGCCATTTTGGCTGACGTTGGCTTTCGTTACCTTCGTTGCTTGGGCTTTCAGTGATTTCAGTTTCTTGAAGCGTTGAGTTTAAGTTAACTGAGAAACCAGATTCGTGGTTGTAGTTATAATCAAGCTCAATACCGTATGCTTCGTTGGTTAAGATTTCAGCTGGTACACCAGGGCGACGAACAAAGGTGTCACCTTTTACTTCGTTAGTGAAGAATGTTGCATAGAAATCGGTGCTATCAGTTAATAGCTTATAACCAAACTCGGCTTGTGTTACTTCTTTAATTAACTTTTCGCCACCTTCGTATGCGCTAAAGTTATCGCGGAAGTCGTCAAAGTAAGGCATTTTGTAACCACGGTTTACGCGGGCAAATACACCCATGTCATCGTTAATTGAGTAGTTAATACCCGTTGTCCACGATGTTTTGCTTTCGTCATATTGAACAGACTTGTCGATTACGCCATCAAGGCCTTCATCAACCGAGTATTCCACTTCGTGGTTTTCAAAACGAACACCGGCATCAAGCGTAAAGTCATCGTTGAATTTATATTGAGCTGTTGTGTAAAAGGCATTGGTACGTGCATCGCCTGTAGAGTTGATATCGTAGTTGAAGTCACAACCATCAACACTTGCATTACACTCGATGCCGTCTAGCATTTCGCCGCCTGCTTCAAGGACGTGATACGCTGTGTTACCTAAGCTCCACCAGTCATTTGCTGATGTGCTGGCTGTGTAATAACCAAAGGCCAGTGATAAATTATCAAGCTTTTTAGCAAATGCTAAATCATTGGTGAATGCGCTAATTTCTTTTAATACCACCCAACGACCAAGTTGTTGAACCGCTGTGTCTGCATCGTATTCTGTGCCAGTTACTGCACCTGTTGCTGTTTCACCGTTATCAGCCACCGCACCAACGGTTGTTGCAGAGCCTGCCGGTACTAAGCCGTACGTGTTTGCATCACCTTTGGTGATGTTGAAGCGATCTGTGAAGCTCCAACCGTTATCGAATTCAAGTTTGATGCTACCGCCAGAAACATGACCTTTCCAACCACGGCCTTCACCTAAGTCGATCTGTTGCTCGTCATTATTTGCGCCTGTGTAGATAGTCGCTTGGCGATTTAAAGTACCCAGCTGCGTGTAGCTTGCGTCAACGCCGTCAACATTAAGTGGTGTTGGTAAGTACCAAGCACCGTGGTCGTCGGTTTGACGGGTGTATAAATTAATGGTGCCGTTTTCTAATTCTTTAGTGATATTAATTGTGAACTGGCTGCCTTTTTCTGATGTGAATCCAGCATCACGAATACCTGGAGAGCTTTTAACATAACCACCCACCATGAAGAATAAGTCATCAGAAATCTCACCACTTACCATAGCGTCAATGCGTTGTAAGTCGTAATCTGAAGTTGTGTATTTGAATACACCTTCGGTATCTTCACTACCACGTTTAAGGCGGAAGTTAGTTGTTAAACCTGGTTGGCCATTTGATACAACAGGGTTTGGACCACCGCGTAATGCTTCCATCGTTTCAATTGTTTCATCTAAACGAAATAACGACGAGTTTTCTAAAAATGACAAAGTAGGCGCAGGGTAAATTGGCGAACCTTCAAGGCTTAATGTTAAGAATGGTGCATCACCACCACCAGGGAAACCACGTACAAATACGTTCGCGCCAGACTCACCACCCGAGCTTTCTACCCACACACCCGGCACGGCTTTGAATAAATCAGCTGTACTTTTTGGCGATAATTTAACAATTTGATCTGCATCTATATTGGTTACTGCATAGCCAGCATCAATTTTACGTACGCCAATACCTGCAGGTGTACCAGATACAATAATTCGTTCTACTTTTTCTTTAGCTGGTTGCTCAGTTTGCTCTTCGGCCATAACTGTTTGGCCACTCAAAGCTAGCAAAATTGCAGAGGCTAGCGCACTGCGTGTGTATGTAGTTGTCATTGTGTGTTCCCATTTTTTATGTTGTTGAAAGCAATGTATTAGCGAATATTTTGCAATTGTTAACACCTTGCTTTTATAAACCATAAAGATTTATGCAAACGTTTGCAATTTGTTTTTTCAATTTTTTGTCCTTTTTTTACCCACAGGGTGAGTTGGTCTGTTTTGCTTACTGAAAAAATATTATGCTCTTTGGCGCAGCGATTTGGTCGAAATGGTGGTATATTGCCAGCATATGTTTTAAAGGAAAGCAGTGTTTCAGTATCATGAATGATAGAAAATTAAAGTTAGCAGATCTTGCGAAATTAGCCGGTGTTTCTACGTCGACAGTTTCCCGTGCGCTCAATGATAACCCATTGATAAAACAGGAAACTCGCGACAAGCTTCAACAGTTAGCAAAAAAACATAACTTTAGTTTAAACACGGCTGCTAGCCGCCTTCGCACCCAAAAAACCAATGTTGTTGCGGTTATTATTAACCTCGATGGTGATACAGAACAGTCTATTAACGACCCTTTCTTACTTAAAATTGTTGGTGAAATAAATTTAGCACTAAATAAATTTGGCTTAGAGTTATTACTTTCTAATTCGTTTATGGCCAGTGATGATTGGGCAAATTACTTTATTAATAGCCGCCGTGCCGATGGCATTATTGTGGTCGGCCAAGGTAAAAGCCAAGCAAATATTGAAGCTGCAGCGAGTGCTGGTGTTCCTTTGGTTGTGTGGGGCGATCCAAAAACACCCAGCAGTTACCCAATTGTTGGCAGCGATAATTATTTAGGGGGCCGCCTAGCGACTGAGCACTTATTGGCAAATGGCGCTAAAAACATATTGTTTTTAGGTGACCCTGGGCACGCTGAAATTAGTGAACGCCACCGTGGTTATTTAGATGCTATTAATGAAGCCAAAGCCACTCCTCACGTGGTTTCTATCGATATTACTAGTAGTGCTGCTTATAAAGGAATTAACCAATTGTTGGTAGAAAAAGGGCTGTGCTTTGATGGCATTATGGCATGTAGTGACATGGTGGCTTTAGGTGCGATGAAAGCCCTGAAAGAGCGTTACATCAGCATTCCAAACGACGTTGCCCTCGTGGGCTTTGATGATATTGCCATGGCAGATATCAGTCATCCTTCTTTGTCGAGTATTAAACAAAATACTCAACGCGCTTCAGTTATTCTTGTTGAAAAGTTGTTAGCCCAGTTAGCAGGGCAGTCGGTAGAATCTCAAGTTGTTGAAATAGAACTAGTAAATAGGCAGTCGAGCCAGCGCTAAGCCTATTAAATGTTAGCAATATGTGTAATTTTAAATGCAAACGTTTGCATTTTGTTTTGCGCTAAACTAGACTGAATAAAAATAATCGTAGGTTGAAGTGAATGAATCCTATAAGAATAACTATCGCGCTGGCATGCAGCTATTTTGTCTTTGCTATTATGCTTAATAGTGTGGGCACTGTTATTTTACAAGCAATCAATAGCTTAGATGTAAGCAAAACTCAGGCGTCTGTTCTTGAAGGATTTAAGGATCTTAGTATTGCCATTGTGTCATTTTTAGTGGCGTCATTTATCCCTCGTATAGGCTATAAAATTGCCATGCTTGGCGCTTTATTACTGGTTGCAGTGATGTGCTTGGTTGTTCCGAGCATTGCCGACTTTTGGGTATTAAAAGCGCTCTTTGCCGCAATTGGTTGCAGCTTTGCAGTAATGAAAATCTCTGTTTACTCTGTTATTGGTCAAGTGACTGATAATGCTAATAAACATTCAGCGTTATTAAACACCATTGAAGGGGTGTTTATGCTTGGCGTGCTGTCGGGTTATTGGATTTTTGCACTATTTATAGACGCTGATGACCCGCAAAGTAGCCACTGGTTGAATGTTTATTACTTGCTTGCAGCGATTGTTGCGGTGGCGTTTGTTTCTGTGCTTGCGGCACCAATAAAATCGCCAGAACTAAAAACTAATCAGCAATCTCAGCTTCATGATTTTATTGACATGTTAAAGCTGACTTACCAACCCCTTGTGCTTATTTTTGTTGTTAGTGCATTTATGTATGTACTAATAGAGCAAGGCGTGGGCACTTGGCTACCGACCTTTAATAACCAAGTTTTAAAATTGCCTGTTGATGTCAGTATCCAACTTGCCAGTTTGTTTGCAGCTGCGTTAGCGCTTGGTCGTTTGGTAGCAGGGCAAGTACTTAGGTTCATTAGTTGGTTTAGTTTATTAATGGGCTGCTTGGTCGCTATGGGTATGCTCGTATTATTGGTGCTGCCTTTGACTCACGATGTTGATGGTAGCCAAGTGAAAAGTGTGTTTGATGTACCTTTTGCAGCACACATGCTGCCGTTGATTGGCTTTTTTATGGCACCGATTTACCCGTTACTTAACTCTGTCATGCTGAGTTCACTTGCTAAGCACAAGCATGCGGCTATGACAGGCTTAATTGTGGTTTTTTCAGCATTAGGTGGAACAACAGGCTCAATTATTACGGGCTTTGTATTCGATAAATTTAGCGGTCAGCATGCGTTTTATCTCACATTAGTGCCAATAGCCTTGCTATTAATCACCGTTTCAATCTTTAAGAAAATTACCCTAAAACCACAGTATCAAGCGGCTTCAAGCGCAGAATAAGGGATTGTCATGAACTTCGTTAATAGCCAATTATTTAAAGACGTACAGCTAGCAGAAGTGTTTGCTGATTCAAAAATGTTTGCCGATGCAGTGCCAAATTTATCTTGGCAAAGTGCTTGTGAGTTGTATCAACTTGTAGGCCCTTTAAAAGGTGATGAGCTGCGCGAATTTGTTATGTCGAACTTTTTGTTTGCTGATCAGTCTATTCCGACTGCGAAATTAGATACCACTTCGGTTAAACAGTATATTCTTGATTTATGGCCGCATTTGCATCGCAATGCTGATACAGATTTAGCAAGCTCACTAATGCCCTTGCAGTTTGACTACATTGTACCGGGTGGTCGTTTTCAAGAAATTTATTATTGGGATAGTTATTTTACAGCTTTGGGTCTAGAAGATTGTGGCGACCTAGCCACCATTGAAGCCATGGTTAATAACTTTATAGACCTACAAGAACGTAATGGCTGTATTCCAAATGGTAACCGAGTTTATTATAGCTCTCGCTCGCAACCACCTGTTTTGGCGTTAATGATAGCGATGCTATGGGACGCTAAATATAAACAAGAAGCAGATTTAACTTGGCTGGCAAACGCGGTAAAAGCACTTGAAGCTGAGTATCAATTTTGGATGCAAGGCTGTAACGATCTTAGCAGTGAAACGCCTGCTATTAGGCGTGTTGTAAAAATGCCTAATAAGGCTATTTTAAACCGCTATTGGGATAGTGCGGCAACACCTCGTCCAGAATCATTAAAAGAAGATTTACATGACGCTGAAGGGCTAACAACTGAGCTGCAACAAAGTTATTTTCAACATATTCGCGCTGCATGCGAGTCTGGCTGGGACTTTAGTAGCCGTTGGCTTTGTGATCATAATGACTTAAAAAGCATTGAAACAACCAATATCATACCGGTTGATTTGAATAGCTTACTGTATAACTTAGAGCATACGTTATCTCGTTTTTACCGTTTACTTGGTAAAGAACAAAAGAGCCAGTCGATTGCTGAGCTGGCTACACTGCGCTTAGATGCAATTAATACCTATTGTTGGAATTCTGAGGCGGGTGTTTATCGTGATTACAACATTAGACTCAATCAGCAAAGCAGTGTCGATTCGATGGCAATGGCTGTTCCTTTGTTTGTAGGCGCTGCATCTGTACAACAAGCTCAACAAGTGAAGCAAAAACTGATGAATGAGTTTTTAAAACCCGGTGGTTTAGTGACAACATTGTGTAGCACATCACAACAATGGGATAGTCCTAACGGTTGGGCGCCGCTACAATGGTTCGCTGTAAAAGGTTTAACAGAGTATGGCTTTGTCAGCGAGGCACAGGCGATCATAAAAAACTGGCTGAGTATGATCGAAATGCGTTTTGCAGAAGATAAGTGCCTCCTTGAAAAATACAATGTGTGTGAATTAGTTAGCCGTGCAGGTGGTGGTGAATACACAGTACAACAAGGATTCGGTTGGACGAACGGTGTAACATCACGTTTTTACAAACTACTTGATGACTCGCTGTAAAAGGGGAGATGTGAGTATTGGTTGTTTACACTCTGTTAACTTTGGTGTCTGGCCATCCAAATGGGTTAGCAATGTTGTAAATTGCCAAAATAAAGGCTTATAAATGGTTGAATCATGTATCCAAATTGGGTATTGTGAATAAAATGTTTCAAGGAAGAAATGAGATGATTCAACCAACTTCTGTATTTCTAAAAACACAGCCAAGGTTACAAAACCGCAGTCAAAATTATCAATATTTAATTAAAATACTCGATGCGTTTTTTATGCGTGTGAAAGTCGATGCAAGCTTGCCTCATGAGTCTATGCGCGATGAGTTTAATCTTTATTTAATTGATAGCACTGATGCACATTGGAAAGACTTATTACCTGCTGAGTTAGTGCAACTTGCTAAGCAACATTTAGTGGTTATTTTTAATGCGGACGCTAATGCAATTTGCGAAAAAAACTTACTTTTAAATGGCATTAAAGGGGTGTTTTTTGCAGATCAATCACCTGAAGATATTTTTGCAGGGCTGGTCAGAGTGATCAATGGCGAGCTGTTTTTTAGCCGTAAAAGTATTTCTACTACGTTTAATCATATGCTGTCAGCAATGTCTCGTAGCCAATTCAATGCCAGCAACGATTCGGTAAATACAGATATTGACCTCAGCTTACTGACTAAACGAGAAAAATCAGTGATTCACTTACTTGCCCAAGGTGCGAGTAATCGAGATATCGCAGAGCGTTTAAATATCAGCGACCATACAGTTAAAACCCATCTGTACAGTGCATTCAAGAAAACGGCATCGCGTAACCGCGTGGAGCTGGCTAATTGGGCACAAAATTACATGGCAGTGAGTTTGTCTTTACAAAATACACAGTGACAAACTATAGCCAGTTTAATCCCAGTGGTAGTGTTTGATCAGAATATTCAGCCACTTGCTCGATGCTTAAAAAA
The DNA here is from genome assembly GCF_036680945.1 of Pseudoalteromonas sp. P80D2. NCBI lineage: Bacteria > Pseudomonadati > Pseudomonadota > Gammaproteobacteria > Alteromonadales > Pseudoalteromonadaceae > Pseudoalteromonas > Pseudoalteromonas sp. P80D2. The sequence continues at coordinate 330,052 of NZ_JAZDAR010000022.1, read as the reverse complement.
CCGGCTTCGAGCAAGCAGCCTTCAAAATCGTGTTTCCGTTTAGCTTACATTATTCGATACTCAGTTCGATTTAGATGTGACCTTATTCATAAAATACAGTGGAATACACAGTATTAATAATCCTAGCCATTGCCATAATGGCGCAAAAAGAAACACCAGCGCTGATTGTGCATCATGAGAAAAATAGATTGAACCTATGGTCACAGTACCAAATAAGACACACATAATAGTGACAATAAACGTGGCGATTTGTGCCACTCTTGTTTTACTGTGTTCAACCATCCACGCTATTAATAAATAGGGCGAAATACCCCATAAGACAAAGCCAATTGGCAGGCTTTTTGAACTGTCAAAATTATCAATGGTGATAACCAGGGTAATCAGTGCGGCTAAAACAATAAGAGAATAAGCGCATTTGGAGAAAGTAATCCATTTCATAAATAAAACATAATTGACTGAATGCTATAAGTATTTATTTCGATGGATAATTAAGCAGAAAGTTCAAATTGGGCGCTGTGATGTTCAGCGCCACAATAATATACTCATTAAATTAGACCGCTTTTGCAGACCAAATGCCTTTGTTAATACCTTTTAATACAAGGTCGCTAAGCGCTTTTTCAATTGCTTGCGTTACGCAAATACTCATAGGCTCATTGTCGGTGAATCCGGCTTCTGCTTCTGCAAGACGTTTGTAGCTCACATAGCGAAAGAAGCCTGCGCGCATTTCTTGGCTGAGTACTTTTTTGCTTGTCGCAACGGATAACAAAACTTGGCCTGTGCGAACATCGACAGCGCGTAAATAAATTGAGATTGCATCTTCACGGTATAACTCTGATGCGCCAATCCCGAAGTATTCCATACCAATCCCGCCGGTTTTGATATTTGTGTCGTAGCTAATGATACCGCCTTCTAAGATTATTTTAGCTGTCGTGAGCGGTGGTAATTCAGGTAGCTTATCGTTTTCGGCTTGCGCAGCGCGAATAATTTTACGCTCAGTTAAGATATTTTGTAGACCTTCGCGTTCTACCGGAATAAACCAATCAGATTCATGCAATGCTTGCACTAAAATAGAGTTAGCGCCTTGTGTTACTGCGGTAGAAAATGAGCTTACATTTGCCTGTGGTTTGTATTGCCCAGTTTGGTCACGAAATGAGTATACTGACACAGGAATGCTTCCCATTGGTTGAGGAAGGGCCTGCAAAGCCTGGAATGTTTCGGTTGGCTCAAGAGAGTCTGCCAGCTGTTTGGTCGGCGGGATTAAATTGCCCATTGATGAACAACCCGACAGAAGTAATACCATTGCTGCTAATGTGAGTGTCTTCATTATCCAAACCTCGGTACTTCAATTACTGTCACTGTGCCATCAGAGGTGTTGGTAATTCTAACGGTGATTGTGTCACTGGTACTGGTGATAATTTGAATTTCATAATCACCTGTCATAAAGGTCGAGTCACCATTAAAGATGCTGTCGTCGATTTCGTCACCAAATGCCATATCTGTGATTTCTCGTACCATTCTATTTAAGTAGGTACGCTCTAACGAATCTTGAAATTTTTCCCCGTAGGTTTGTTCGATAACCGGCGCTTTGTGCTTGTTTTGTGATTGCGCTTTATTAAGTAGCATGCTGGCATTTAATGGGCTGCCACCAAAGCTTGGGTTAATTGGGGTATAAACGAGTTCGGTTGCCCAACTAGAAAGAGGGCAGAGGATTATTATTAGTGTTGTTAAGTATTTCATTTTACCATCCATTTTTTGCCATATCGGGTGTTGATTGCTGCATTTGACTGCGTGCCATGGCATCCATCACGCTATACATGGCTTGTTTTACATGTTCATCTAATGGCTCTAAGCGACGTCCTAGATAGGTGACGTACACTATTTGGTTATTCATTTTTAAGACAAGTCGAGTCCCCGCTCGGGGTAATACCGTTTCTTTTATTTCGATATTAAAACCTGCTGTTGAAGGTAAATCGCGCCATAGGTTGGCAAACTCAAAATAAAATTGATGGCCAAATCGGCTAATACTTCTATCGAGTACTAAGCCATCGATTTCGAGGTCTTCGCCATAACTAGCCGTACTTTGAGCTGCAAGCACGATGCAACATATGCGTAGTAAGTTTCTTATTTTCATAATGGAATGAGGGAGCAAAGCTCCCTCTTAAGCGATTATTCTTGGGTTACAGTTGCGGTATTGCCATCACCTAGTTGAGTGATAACAACTGTGCTGTTAGAGCCAATCATTGAGCCTTCAACAAGGTTTGCATTGCCGTCTTGTACAACGACAAGTGAGTTACCCTCACCACCTAGCAAGAATGCACTTTGACCTATACCTACAACAAAGTTTTCTGAGCCTGTTTGGCTAATATCAACAGAGTTGTTGCTACCTTCCATAATCAGGTCGATGGCATTGAGTTCACCAACTTGTGTGAAAGCAACTTGGTTGTTGTTGCTATCAAGCACGCTTGCGAATGTTAATGCCGCTTCGTTAAGGTCACCCAGCTGATTAACTGAAATGTCATTATCGTTTGAAGAGAGTGAGTCGTCTGGGTATGAAGACTGAACTAGTACAGTGTTTTCATTGCCGCCTTGAGCAATATCAACGTTGTTGTCGCTACCACTGAAGTTAGCAACGTGAGCACTGTTTGCGTCACCAATTTGGTTAGCAACAAACTCATTGCTATCGCCAATAGCACCTAAGTACACATCATTACCGTTACCATTTTGGAATGCAGTGAGTTCGTTGTCGTTGCCAATAGCATCTAAGCCAGCGGTATTACTGTCATGCTTTTGATTGACCAATAATGTATTGCCATCACCAACAATCACGCCTGATTCAAAGCTGTTGCTGTTGCCTTCTTGATCAGACTTAACCTCGTTGTCATTGCCTGTGATTTCTGCAACTAATGCGCTATTAGAGTCACCATCTTGCTCAAATTCAACTTCGTTATAATCACCATGCAGCGAAGTAAGCTCAGCGCTGTTGAAGAAACCTGTTTGGTCAATAGTAATTTCATTGCCGTTGCCAATTACTTCATCAGAGGTAAACGCATTGAAAACACCCTCTTGCATTACTTCGATGCTGTTGTCATCACCTCTAATTACATTGAACGTTGCTTCATTTAGTAAGCCGCTTTGCTCTGCGCTGATTGTGTTGCTGTTACCTTGTAAGTCAAAGTTGTAGAACCAATGGCCACCATCACCTTGCGTTACAGTTGCGCTATTTTCATCACCAACCATGACGTTGATAGCTTCGTTGTTAACACCAAAGAATCCTGCACCTTCTTGCTCAACGCGAACAGCATTGCCAACACCAACGGTTTCAGATAATGCGCCATTCATGGTGCCGTTTTGGCTGTGCGAAACAGTATTATCGTCACCTGTGTTGTAGATAAGAGATAAGTTAGATGTTTGTGCTTGGCTTACTTCAACCATGTTGCCATCACCTACACTGACAGTTTCTGCACGATGACCTGTACCTTGTTGAGCAATAACCGCATCGTTACCAACACCGGTAACCGATACTTGATCTAGGGTAATTGAGTTTGATACACCCAGTGTTGAAACTTGGCTTGCAAGCTCAGTGCTAGATTGTGTTTTATCATCTGTGTTTGCACTTGCTGCAAAGCTTGAACCTAACGCAATAGTAATTGCACAGGTAAGTAGAGACTTTCTTAACTTCATGATTATTTCCTTTAAATTATTATTAATCAAAGCTCTAAAATTATTATTTTCGCTTTTAGAACCATGTACCAGCATGCCTTGCCGGATTAATTTCTGTGATATTCAACTGTTAGCTAACAATCAGAAGTGAATGAAGCAACTTTGTTAGTTGTGACTCTGAGGTCGTACAAATAACAAGAAAATTACTTTAGACAGATTTGGAATAATATAAAATCATCAGTTTTTGTGGTTTTTATAAATTATTTATTTTCAATTGGTTATGTGTGTTTGTTTAGGTTTTGGTATGGGTTTTGATTTAAAAGTAGTAAAAAAGTTGGGGAAATATTGATGGATCATTGAGGGTGCTTTTTTCACAAAAAAGTGTGAATTGGACGTATTTTTATTGATTCAATCAGCAAAAAAGTATGGATTTAAACTTAGCATCATTTTTTTTCTTGCCTGTTATCTGCAATTTGCCATTTATGAAATATGCCACGTGATATTCATCATTCAGAAGTAATGAGCTTTGGTGGTCGGATCATAGTGATTCGATCAGTTCAACAAATTATGGATAGTAAATATGAAAACTAAATTATCTGTATTAAGCCTAGCCTTATTACCATGTTTAGGTGCTGCACAAATCAGCACACCAGCAAAAACAACCGTCGTTGGTGCAAGTGAAGACTCAGTACTTGTTATGTATAAAAAAGGCACCTCTGCTGCAATGCGTGCCCATGCTCGTAGCTTAGTTAAAGCCACCATCAGCGACATCAACAAAGATGGTGTTGATGATAACTATTCAGCCATTTTGTCTGGCCGTTTAGCTAAATTTAAAATTGCAGGTATGAGCAGCAAAGAAGCTATCAAACGCTTACAAAACCACGCTGCTATTGAATATGTAGAGCCTGACTACCGTGTATCGATTGCCAGTGTACCTAATGATCCTGATTTTTCGTCGCTGTGGGGTTTACACAACGAAGGTCAAACAGGTGGTGTCGCCGATGCTGACATTGATGCAGTTGAAGCATGGTCAATCTCAACCGGTAGCCGCGAAGTTGTTGTTGGTGTAATTGATACCGGTATTGATTACAGCCACGAAGATTTAGCTGATAACGCATGGATCAACCCAGGCGAAATTCCGGGTGATGGTATCGATAATGACGGTAATGGTTACATCGATGACGTGCACGGTATTAATGCGATTACCGACTCAGGTGATCCAATGGATGACCAAGGCCATGGTACTCACGTATCGGGCACAATAGGTGCGTCAGGTAACAATGGCACCGGTGTTGTTGGTGTGAACCATGAGGTATCAATTGCGGGCTGTAAGTTCTTAAGTGCAGATGGTACAGGTTCAACTTCTGATGCAATTAAGTGTATCGATTACATGGTTGATCTTAAAAACCAAGGCGTAAATGTACGTGTTTTAAATAACAGCTGGGGTGGCGGTGGCTTTAGCCAAGCACTGGCAGATGCTATTACGGCAAGTGAACAAGCCGATATTCTATTTGTAGCAGCAGCGGGTAACGATGCGGTTGATAACGATCAAAACCCTCATTATCCGTCTAACTACGAGCATGACAGCGTTTTATCAGTTGCCAGTACTGACAACAGAGATAACATGTCGAGCTTTTCACAATGGGGTTTAACAAGTGTGGATTTAGGCGCACCAGGTAGTGCAATTCTATCAACGGTACCGGGCAATGGTTACGCTAGCTATTCTGGTACATCAATGGCAACACCGCATGTTGCAGGTGCAGCAGCACTCGTGCTTTCGATCAACCCTGATTTATCAGCGCTTGAACTTAAAGAGTTGCTAATGAATAGCGGCGACCAAAATGAAGCGCTGCAAGGCAAAACAGTGTCTGGCAATCGCTTAAATGTGAATCAAGCACTTGAGCAAGCAGATCCGACTCCAAGCTTCAAAATCTCGGTGTCGCCAAGTTCACAGCAAATTACTGCTGGTGAAACTGCAACATATACCTTTGAAATTGGTTCAATCGCCCAGTGGGATGGTGTCGTTAGCCTAGCACTTCAAGCTGATTTAGCGGGCGCAACACTATCGCAAACAGAAGCTGTACCTGGTGATGTAGTTACACTAACGGTACCAACACAAGAAGCAACAGCATGGGGCAGTTATAGTTTTGTTGTTGATGCAACATCAGGTGAGTTAGCTAAACAAAGCAGTGCGTCACTGTTTGTTAACCCTGTTGGCTTAAATGACTTTACTTTCTCAAATGAAACACCAGTGTCTATTCCAGATAACAATGACACGGGTATTGATTCGGTGATTACGGTAGCTGATGAACTTACTGTGTTCTCAACGGATGCAAGTATTGATATTACTCATACTTACATTGGTGATTTAATCGTCACATTAACGTCGCCGCAAGGAACAACTGCAACACTTCACAGCCAATCTGGCGGTGGTGCTGATGATCTAGTACAAAGCTACTCGCTGGCTAATTTTAATGGCGAAGTTGCGACAGGTGATTGGGTACTCAATGTCAAAGACGTACTGTCTGCTGATACCGGTACTTTAAACAGCTGGTCACTGACGTTTAGCGCTATTGGTGAAGTGAGCCCGCAGCCTCCACAAGCTGGCTTTGCATTTGAAACATCAGGTTTAGATGTCACTTTCACTAATACCAGCACAGATAGCAATGACGATATTGTTGCTTGGGCGTGGGATTTTGGTGACGGTGCTTCATCAACAGATGCTGATCCTATGCATACTTACGCACAAGCAGGCAGCTATGAAGTGACGCTAACTGCGACAGATAGCGAAGGTCAAACAGATACGTTCACGCAAACGGTTGTGGTATCTGATGTTGAAATTGAGCTATCGGTTAAACGTGCTAACAAAACACGTTTAGGTACTATGCGTGTTGATTTAAGCTGGCAAACCGTGGCTGATCAAGTAAGCATCTACCGTAATGGTGAACTACTTGAATCAGTAGCTGATCGTGGTTTCTATCGCGATGTAGAGCGTAAAGCTGAGTTACCAAGCTATGAATATCAAGTTTGTGTATCTGATACTGTTTGTTCTAACCCAGTGACAGTGTCCTTCGACTAACATTGTTTCACTGCTCAAAGCCCAGTTTCCCCACTGGGCTTTTTTTATTTGTATTACAAAATGAAGTTTTCGCTAAAACTGTGTATAATTTGCGCCCTTTAAATATCTGTTCACGTGTCGTATTAATGTGGGGTTGTGAGTGAAAGCATTGCTGAAACAGCATGGTGTAATTTTTATTCTTCTAAGTATGCTAACCGGGTTAATGGGGGCATTTGTTAACCCATTGATGAGCTTATTCATTGTCGAAGGGTTGCAAACACCGCCCGTGTATTTAGGTGTTTATATGGTGGCGGTCACCATTACTGGGTTAGTTATTAGTCAGTGGTTAGGTGGCATGGCTGATCAAGGCACCAGTGCGCGAAAGTTATTTATGGTGGCTGTATCAGGTATGGTGTGTGCGTTAGTGACCTTTGCGAATGCCACTGCATTTTGGCAAGTATTGCTCGCAGGCGTGTTGTTTCTTGCGATGGGCAATGCGGCAATTCCGCAAATGATGACCGTGGCAAGACAATGGGCTGGGCGTCAACAGAACATCGACATTACCAGTTTTAATTCCCGTTTACGTGCTGCTATTTCCTTTGCTTGGGTCGGCGGCCCGCCGCTTGGTTATTTATTAGCCGCTGGAGGCGAGTTTAGCCGCTCGTTTTACTTTGCTGCGGTGTGTGCCTTGGTTGCACTTATCTTTGCATTTAAGTTTATTCCTGACTACAGTGCTCAAAAATCGCAAAATGGCAGAGAGCCTGCAGCCGCAACGAGTTTATCATTTTGGTTGCTGGGCTTAGCTATTATGCTTGGTTCAACGGGTAATATTATGTATTCATCGGCACTGCCGCTTTATAGCATTACAGAACTAGGGTTTGCTGAACATACACCCGGGCTGTTTATGGGGGTAGTGGCACTGTTAGAAATTCCTATCATGCTGTATGGGGCAAAGCTTGCTAAAAAATACAATAAAGTTGCGATGCTTGCAGTGGCATTTTGTTGTGCAATTGTATTTTATTTAGGGGTGTTTTTTGCCAGCCAAGTATGGCACTTAATCGCGTTGCAAGTTTTAAATGGGCTATTTTACGGTATTTTTGCGGGCATTGGCTTAACCGTCTTACAAGATCAGCTTCCCGAGCGAATAGGGTTTACCTCTGCGTTTTACACGAACGCTATTAAATTGGGTGTTATGTGCGGGGCAGGGGCAACAGGGGTTGTTGCACAGTTTTATAGTTTTAGGTTTGCAACCCTTGGCTCTATGCTAGCTGCAAGTTTAGCCCTTGGCTGCTTAATGTTGTTTAGCTATGTAAAGCGCCAAGAGCAGCAAGGAGGCGTTATGCCAGTACTGCAAGAAGGCTTAGTTGAATAACTAGCTTAAATAGATAAAAAACCGAGCATCGTAGCTCGGTTTTATTATTTTTAGTAATTAGGCATTAGCCATTGGCGATTTGATCCAGTAAATGCATGACTCGTTCACTGGCTGCTTCCATCTTATTAATGTGATTAATAGCTGCGTCTTTATTGCCAGTTTGCAGCATGACTAACGCTTCAACACCATTGCGATGAACTTCACGATGTGGCTCTTCTAATTGACGATAAGCATTGTGTTGTTTGAAGCCATTTGATTGCTCTGAATTATACCATTTACCTAATCGGCACATGGTGTGATCTGAAAAGTCATCAATCGACTTATTACTTGTGCCATTGGCAACTGAGTAAACTTCACCTTTCCAAACAATATGATCTAGTTTTACGGTTTGCACAAATGAGCGTGTAGCTGCATTAATAATGGTTTCTTTCATTGAGCTACAGTGATTCATGATAGAACCATAGTCATTGTTTAGAGTATCAAAACTGGTTGAAAGCTGAGTGTTATTTTGCTGGATATCTTCAACAGAGGTCACCGTTTCGCCAGTTTTATTGATGATCTCTTTTACTAGATCAGATACTTCTTGGGCTGATTTATTGGTGTTGGTTGCAAGTGTACGAACTTCGTCGGCAACAACGCTAAAGCCACGACCAGCCTCACCAGCACGGGCAGCTTCGATTGCGGCATTTAGCGCAAGTAAGTTGGTTTGATCAGAGATTTTAGAAATGGTTGATACAAATGTGTTGATGCTATCGGCCATATCAGACAGACCCGTAATGTTACTGGTCATGCTGCCCATTTTGCCTGCCATACTCGCCATTTCACTGACAATATGTTGCAGGGCATTATTTGAGTCGTTTAATAGTTGGCTTATTTGTAAAGTAACTTGGCTTTCTTCTTCGATAACAAGGTATGAGTCGAGTACAGTTTGGCGTACGCCCTCAATTTGCGTGATACATTCAATCGAACTATTCAATAAGTTGGCAAGGAACAGTTGGTCTGCATCATCAGCTTGCTGATGTAATTTTGCTTCTAAGCGTTCGTTTTCGTCACGTAATACGTGATTGTCGGCTTTAAGTGCCTCAACTTCAGCTAATAGCGCGTTGTATTGATCTTGGAGTAAAGAGTGGCTTTTGCTAGAGACAAACATGTATGTTCCTAATTTATATGGTTAATACCTACCCATGCTGATTATAGATCAAAGTATTAACTTATTATCAGTGTTTTTTATTAGAGAGAGGTTAATTACGACTATTTGATTAAGTGTAGTAGAAAAGCTGGTTATTAAAGCCGAAAAAGCCCAGTAAAAACTGGGCTAAAACGAGGGAGGAGAGTAATTAATAAAAAGAGTATTTTAAAGTAAGCGACGTTGTACGGCCGTTAATAGTACGGGCACGGATAATGTCGTTATCTGGTACTGAGCCTTCTTCTGCTTCTGTGATACCTACGGTGTCGAACAGGTTGTTCACGTTAAGCGATAGACTTAAGTTTTCAGATAAATTGTAACTTACAAAACCATTCACTTGTGTATAGCCATCAAACTCAAGGTCGTTACTGTCTTGTGCGTAAGCATCTGTTGTACCAATAAAGCTAAGACCAGCAGCACCTTTGTCAAAGTTGTAAGTTGCCATTAATGAGTAAATAAGGTCAGCTTGACGACGAGGTGTATTACCGACTAACTCTGGTGATAACGCATCTTTAGCAATTTCTGCGTCTGTCCAAGTAAAGTTACCACGGAAGTCCCAATCACCTACGTAGTAGGTTGATTCAACCTCAATACCTTTTGCTTCGTACTCGCGGTCAAAGAATTTTTGTGATGTTGCTTCGAAGTTTTGCTCTTCAGTTTCTGCGTAGAATGCTGTTGCAAATACTGATAGTGAATCAAAACGTTTTTTCACACCGAACTCATATTGATTTACTTCATCAATTGCATCGGCTTCGGCAACTGAACCGTCAGCTTCTACTTTACCGAATAGTAAGCGGTCTGCATTTGCGCGGCCGCCTTTACTTAAGCGGGCAAATGTCGCAAAACTTGGGTCAATTTGGTAGTTCGCACCAATTGAGTATGAGCTGTAGTGCCAGTCGTAGTTAACAATGCTTGGGTTCGCGTTATCAATACCAACAACACTTTGCTCAGGAATTGAGATGGTACCGTCGCCATTCATATCAATTGTTGATGTTACGGCACCTGCGTAGTTACCGCGCGCTTCACCTGAATCATAGCGAGCACTTGCATCAATGCTTAAATCGCCAAACTTAGTAGCTAAGTTAATGTAAGGTGCGCGTGTTTCGTACTCTGTATCATAGTTACGCTGACAGCAGTTACCCCAGTAAGGTGTACCATAAGCGTACAAGCCATTATCTGAGTAGCTGTCGCCATTTGCAGCGTAAACGTCAAGTAATGCAGCGTTGTCGCCTTTTAGCTCCATAACATATGAGTTCCAAAGCCACGACATATCAATCGATTGGCTTGATGCAAAGTAACCAAACGTAACGCTAGTGTCATCAGAGAACGACTTAGTTAACTTAAGGTCATTAACAATTGAACCCATGTCGTTTAGCGTTACATCGAATGTATGAATACGCATTGCTAAATCGTCATCGCCATAGGCTTCGCCTGCTGAGCCACCATTTGCATAAACAAGCGATGCACCATCACCAGCAATACTAGAAGCAATAGAGCTTGCGCTTGCAACTTCAGCTGGAATCAGAGAAATAAAGTTACCGCTTACTGATGATGTTCTAAAGCGGTTTTCGATGCGCCAGTCGTTTTCTAAATCAAATGCAGCTTCAAAACCCACTGAGGTAACAACTGGGTTCATACCGTCGGTCATATCGCCCGTGCTGATTTGGTTATCACCATTTAAACGCAGAGTTTGTGTGAAAAGCGCTGAATGGGGCGTATCTGATTGTGCATCAAAACCTGGGATTGAATCACCATCTGAGTACATAGGCATAGGTAGGTAACCTACGCTCTTATCATCGAGGTGTTTAAAGTAAACGCGAACATAACCAGCATCAAATTCTTTGGTTAGGTTTGCCTTAATTTGGCCACCTTTATTTGATGTATAACCGGTTTCACGTGGGCCTTCACCTTGGCGAACAAAGCCACCAATGTGATAGCGCACACTGTCGTTTAGGTAAGTACCATACTCAAAGTCTGTACGAATAGAGTCATAATCAAGGCCTACCGTGGTCGATACACTGCCTGATTCGTTCTCACCCGTTTTTGAAATAAAGTTGATGATACCACCAGGGGCATCACTTGCTGCTGTTGATGCTGAGCCACCACGGATTGATTCAACACTTTGCACTGTTGAATCTAAGCGCATGAAAATGTCTGCGTTACCAAAGGCAATATCGCCAAACTGCATAACTGGTAAGCCATCTTCTTGTAGTTGCAAAAATTTAGCACCGCCCGATGCAACCGGTAAACCACGTACCGCGATATTTGCGTTACCTTCACCACCTGTTGATTCTGAACGAACACCCGGGATTGTTCTAAATGCTTCTGCAGTAGAACGAGGTGTTGATACTTCAATTTCAGCTAATGTAACACTGCTAACCGATGAGCTTGATGCCATGATGGTTGTACGGCGTGGTACACCGGTTACAACGATAGTTTCAAGGCCGCTTTTTTTAGCCTCAGGTTGTGCTTGCTCTTCTGCGTGTAAGTTTTGGCTTACTGCTAATGCAAGCGCGCTTAATGTATAAAGGGCATGTTTGTGTGTTGTCATAATGTGCCTCGTCTCAATCCCAGATGGTTTGTTGTCTAAATTGCTATCTTAATCGATTAAGTAAAGATAACAATAATTTTACACAGTGCAAGTCTTTTTAGCGAAAAACTTGCACAATTTATGTTCGATAATTGATTTTTAACGATTTTTATTTAGTGGCTTAATGCACTGTGCTGCGCTAAAGCTTGCTCAGCAGGGTTTCGTAAGTAGTTATATAGCATGGCTAAAAACAGTATACATGCGAAACCTGTTGCGAGATAAAAGCCGTAACGAATGTGGCCAAAGTAGTCACTGATCACACCCATTAATAATGGGCCTGCTGCCGCAGAAAGGGCAGTAAAAAACAAAATAACCCCAGCAACTGCACCGTGCTGTTGCACCGCAAAGCAAGAAATCCCTTTTGAGTTTAAAGTTGGGTAGATCATCGACATGAATAGCCCAGATAAAGGGAGTAAGAACACCGCCCAATCAACGCCGCCGAAGATTAAGCCTAAATAACACAGTGCAATTCCTAAGCTTAAATACAGCATTGCTGCTTGCCAGCTTAAGTGATTTAAAAGCCATACCGCTAAGAAACGCCCAGCAGCGCGTAAAATGAAAAATAAGGTCAGTGCATAGGTTGCCAGTAATTGCCAAGGGCCGTTGTAATCGCCAAGTAGAGTAGGCATCCACACATAAATAGCCACTTCGGTTGCAACATAAAGGGCAATCGCTAACGAAAAGCCCAGTGCATATGGATTTTTCATCATACTCATGGTGGTTGCAAGAGAGGCTGGTTTGGCGTGTTCTTCAAGCTTTTTAGGTTTAGGATAATCTGCACGCCAAGCAATTAAGGTTAAAATTAAACATAAAACCCCAGCGATAACGTAAAGGTATGTCCAGCTTACCTGTTGGGTGATTAAAAAGCTGACAAGGGCAGGGCCTACAATGGCGCCAACACCAAAAAAGCCTTCGACCAAATTCATGGTTTTTGTGTGCTCTAAATTGTTTTTAGAAATATCACCTAACAGCGCCAAAGCACCGGTTTTAAATAACCCAATAGCAAGACCAATACAGCTAAGCAGCACTACAAATATGCTAAAACTACTGCTAACGGCGAACAGAAAACAACAAATGGTGAATATGCCGAGTCCCAGCATGATGGTTTGCTTGCGACCAAAACTGTCGGCCAAAAAACCTAAGAACAGGCCACTAAAAGCAATAAGTGCCATAGGTGCATAATGGAAAGCACTGGCTTGGGTCATGCTTAAATTAAATTCTTCGATAAGCTCAGGAATGATCATACCAACCGCATCAGAGGTCATCGCAAACATAAAAAACATCATGTATGTCAGCCATCTAATGGTTTGCAAAGGATCGTGTGTTCTATTCATTGTTGTATCCCCACCGAAAGGTCTGCGCCTTTACTATGTATATTAGTGTATAAAAACTATAAAAACTGCTTGAATAATTTGCTGTCGTGGTTAAAGATATATCTTAATCGATTAAGTTTCAACTTGGTATTAACAATTATGATCAACAATAAAGTGCAATTAATCACCTACGCAGACCGTATTACTGGTCAAGGTATTGATGAATTAAGTAATTTATTAAATGGCCCACTTAACAATGTGTTTGCAGGTGTACATTTGTTGCCATTTTATAATCCGATTGATGGCAGTGATGCTGGCTTTGATCCTATTGATCATAGTGAAGTAGACTCGCGCCTTGGTAGCTGGGACGATATTAACGTGCTTGGTGCAAACTATGACCTTATGGCTGACTTAATTGTTAACCACGTTTCAGCACAATCTTTCCAATTTAAAGATGTACTCGCTAAAGGCAAGCAATCTGAATTTTGGGATTTATTTTTAACCAAAGACGATGTATTCCCAAATGGCATGTCTGAGGCTGAGCAACAAGCGATTTACCGTCCGCGTCCGGGTAGCTGCTTTACACCTATTGCGTGTGGTGATGGCCAAACCTATGATTTTTGGACCACATTTACCGATAACCAAATTGATATTAATGTGAAATCAACGGCGGGTATCGAGTATTTAAATACGGTGCTTGGCAAGTTTGCTGATAATAATGTCAACATTATTCGTTTAGATGCGGCAGGCTATGCGATTAAAGAGGCTGGTACAAACTGCTTTATGTTGGATGAAACTTTTGAGTATTTAAATAAGCTTTCGGCACAAGCTAATGAAGCGGGTATGGAAACCATTGCCGAGATCCACAGTCATTTCCAGACTCAGGTTGAAGTCGCAAAGCGTGTAAATATGGTTTATGACTTTGCTTTACCACCCCTTATTTTACACAGCTTGTTTAGCAATGATGCGCAAGCATTACTGAATTGGCTAACCATTTCGCCGCGAAACTGTTTAACGGTACTCGATACCCATGATGGCATTGGCATCATTGACGCAGGCCCAATGGGTGATAAACCGGGTTTATTAAATGCAGCAGAAATTGATAACTTGGTTGAAACCATTCATGAAAAGAGTGAAGGGCAAAGCCGCTTAGCAACTGGTGCAGCAGCAAGTAATGTCGATTTATATCAAGTTAACTGCACATACTACAATGCCTTGGGTGCAGATGACTTTGATTACTTATTAGCGCGTGCAATACAGTTCTTCGCGCCAGGTATTCCACAAGTTTATTATGGTGGCCTGTTCGCTTGTGAAAACGATATGGAATTATTAGCTCGCACCAATGTAGGTCGTGATATCAATCGTCCTTATTTAAATGCGCAAGACATTGATGCTGCGCTTGCTAAACCTGTGGTGAAAGGTTTAATCAAGCTAATTCAATTACGTAATGAGCACCCAGCATTTAACGGTGAGTTTATTGCTAAAGGTGAAGGCAGTGTGTGTCGTTTAAGCTGGCATGATGATACCAGCTCAATCGAGTTAAAAGTTGACTTCGCTAGCCGCGAAGTGATCATTGTTGATCACCGAGACGGCGAACAGAACATTGTTGATTTGGCTGACTTTTTAGCTTAACTACTTTGACCCAATTGCAGTTGATAGTCGATTTCGGCTGTTTGCTGCTCTTTCGATAGAAACAAGGTCGCAGCAATGCGGCCTTTTTCTTCGCTATTTTGATGGACAGTGGTGAGTTTTGGCACAAATCGTTGGCCTTCATCTATGCCATCAAAACCAACAATTCTGACATCTTCAGGAATCGATAAGCCCATTTTTAATGCTTCGCGCATGGCAGCAAGAGCGATTAAATCACTCATGCACAACAGTACGTTTGGTCTTGGAGTGCTGCTAAGCGCTTCTTTGGCGGCAATGCTGGCAAAGCGTTCACTGCTTTCTGGAATATTCCATGTTCTATCATCACCCAAGGTGATGCCTGCGTCGCTGATTGCTTGGTGATAACCACGCAGTCGTTGATGAGCAATCGACTGGCCGGCTTCAAATTCATGATGTTCGTATACTCGGCATAATACGTCGTTATCGAGTAAGCGCAGGCCTAAAATAGCAACCCGATCATCATTTTTTTGTAGTGCATGCTTGGCAATATCGAAACTGGCTTGTTGGTTATTTACGTTTACAGAGGCATCACGACCGATGTTAAAATCAACCGTTACAACATGCTTGGCAACCTGTTTTAACTGTTCAACAAGTTGTTTATTACGAGGGCGACCATAACAAATAAAGCCATCAACAAAATCGACTACGCTATTTAGGTTATCGTTGTTACCTGAAAATAATAAAAGATTAATGCCATTTTTTTCGAGCACCGCCGATACACCGCGCATAAAGCTGCTAGCAACCGGATCTGATACCATATATTCAACGCTGTCTGGCAATACTAAAGCAACAATATTAAAGGTGCCTCGGCGTAATGATTGCGCCGCCTTGTTTGGGCCAAAATAGCCAAGCTTTTTACAGGCCGCCAAAATTTCTTCGCGGCGTGCTTTCGATAATTGATCAGGACGATTAAACGCATTTGATACGGTGGCATTTGAAACGCCTAACTCTTTGGCAATACTTTTTAGCGTCCAAGTTTTTGGCTTTGTCATTGTAGGTTCTTAATCGATTTACTTAATGGTAAATTACCATATAAAGAGTCGAAAAAAAGTGTTTTTAGTCATAAAAATAGGCGTACCATAAAAGAATGAGTACGAGTGTGAGAAAAAGGCGAATAGTGAGTGATTTCTAAGTTACCAAAATGGGTTGAGATTGGCGCATTTATTTTGGCGCTGGTGGCTGGGTGTGTGAATGCGGTTGGTTTACTTAGCTTTGAGCATCAAGCGGTATCCCATTTATCAGGAACTGCAACCTTGCTTGGCGCAGATCTCATGCATGGCAATAGCCTTGATGCTTTACATTTATTAGGTGTATTACTGTCATTTTTAGTTGGGTCTGGTATTGCTGGGTTCTTGCTGCATAGTTCAGCACTTAAACTAGGTCGTCATTACGACACGGCATTATTGATTGAAGCAGGGCTTTTATTGGGCGCACTTTGGTTATTGTTTAATGGCTCGGGTTACGGGCACTTTTTGGCCTCTGCGGCATGTGGTTTACAAAACGCCTTAGCAACAACTTACAGTGGTGCAATTGTTCGTACCACCCATGTAACGGGTATCTTCACTGATTTAGGTATTATGTTTGGCCGCGTTTTACGTGGCGAGGCACTTGATAAACGTAAGGCTAAACTGTTTGGCCTAATCATTTTAGGGTTTATTTTTGGCGGCTTAGCAGGGGCATGGTTATTTGCAAAAATGAGCTTTGCGGCGCTTTATGTGCCAAGTGCCATTTGTATTCTACTTGCCTTAACTTATCGCGTTTATTCTCATCGCAATCCAGAGCTTAATGGTTAGCAATGCTCTTAGGTGTTGCGCCAAAGGCTTGTTTAAATACACGGCTAAAATGGCTTGGGTTATTAAAGCCTAATTGGTAACAAACTTGGCTAATCGCCTCGCCTTTTTCGAGCAATTTATACGCTTTTTGTAAGCGTAATTGTTGTTGCCAAAGAGCTGGTGTAACACCAAATGCCAGCTTAAATTGCTGATAAAATTTACTGCGGCTCATACACGCTATCTTGCATAACACATCAATATCAATATTCTCAGCAAGATGCTGTTCTATATAACTTACTACATGGCTTAATGGGGTTGCGAGCTTGCCTTGCTTACAACTTGCTATCATTAAGTCTCGGCTTTGCTGCTGTAACAGACGGGTTATGAGTTCATTGAGTGATAGATCAATTAAGTAATCGCGGTGTTGTTCATTTTCACTAAATAGAGTGATCATGCGCTCCAGCAGTTGTTGAGTTTGCGGATTATGCTGGGCGTGCACTAACTTGGCTTGATATTGAAAAAAGTCATCCTGGGTAATTTGCTGGTTAAAATTAAGAGCATCAACTACTTGGCTTATTTTATCGATACTGATTTCAATCGCTAAACAGGTTGTTGGCTGATTGAGAGATGCATTGGGAAAATCGATTAGCACCCCTTGCTCTGGGGCAAGTACAAATGACTGGTTTGGTAAAAACTCTTCATGATAATCACTGTCGGCGACATGCATGATTTTTTTACCGCTGATCATGCCGCAAAATAATAATTCAGTGGAATGTAACGCCACTTTTTGGGCATCTAAATAGGTGTCGTAAATACTTAATTCAGCATGTTCGCCCGCAAAACTGACTTTATTTTCAATAAGCACATCAATACGTTGCCGTTTTTTATCTAAACTTCTATTGCTAACTGATGTGTTCATTGTTGCCTCGCTGTCGTCCTAAATTCTGGACAAATAGTCAAAAAGTCTGGACTAGGAATCAAGTGTGTTTTCAGTAACTGAGCTAACTTCAACTGTTAGCGGTTCATTAAACAATAACCTACCGCATAATTTAGTCAATGCTAAATAAAACACAACAATTTGAAGAGAGAACACATTATGATTTATGCAAATCCAGGTAGTGAAGGCGCAAAAGTTAACTTTAAAGCGCAGTATGAGAATTATATTGGTGGCCAATGGATTGCCCCTGTAAAAGGAGAATACTTTGAAAACATCAGCCCAGTAAACGGTAAAGTGTTTTGTAAAGTACCTCGTTCATCAAAAGAAGATATCGAACTGGCACTTGATAAAGCCCACGATGCAAAAGCGGCATGGGGAACAACGTCGGTCACCGAGCGTAGCAATATCTTATTAAAAATTGCCGATCGTATTGAACAAAACCTAGAAATGCTGGCAGTGGCCGAAACCTGGGATAACGGTAAAGCAATTCGTGAAACACTTGCGGCAGATGTGCCACTCGCGGCTGATCACTTTCGCTATTTCGCAGGTTGTGTGCGCGCGCAAGAAGGTTCAATCGGTGAGATAGACGAAACCACGGTGGCTTATCATTTTCATGAGCCACTAGGTGTAGTAGGGCAAATTATTCCTTGGAACTTTCCATTGTTGATGGCTGCATGGAAACTTGCACCAGCCCTTGCTGCGGGTAACTGTATCGTTTTAAAACCAGCTGAACAAACGCCAGCATCTATATTAGTGCTACTTGAAGTGATTGGTGACTTATTGCCTGCAGGTGTTCTAAATGTGGTAAACGGCTATGGTAAAGAAGCGGGCGAAGCGCTGGCAACCAGTACTCGAATCGCGAAGATTGCCTTTACAGGTTCAACGCCAGTGGGTTCACATATCTTAAAATGTGCTGCTGATAATATTATTCCTTCGACGGTCGAGCTAGGTGGTAAATCGCCAAATATCTTCTTCAACGATGTAATGGAAAAAGACGATGAATTTTTGAGTAAAGCGATTGAAGGAGCCGTACTTGCGTACTTTAACCAAGGTGAAGTGTGTACGTGTCCATCGCGTTTATTTATTCAAGAAGATATTTACGAGCAATTTATTGAGCGTGTTCTTGCCCGAACTTTACAAATTAAACGGGGTAACCCACTTGATACTGAAACCATGGTGGGTGCTCAAGCATCACAAGCTCAGTTTGATAAGATTCTAAGCTACATCGAAATTGGTAAACAAGAAGGGGCCGAAGTCCTCGCTGGCGGCGAAGTGGAGCAACTGTCTGATGAGTTTAACGGCGGTTACTACATTCAACCAACACTATTAAAAGGCACTAACGACATGCGCGTGTTCCAAGAAGAGATTTTTGGGCCGGTAATTTCAATGTCGACTTTTAAAGATGAAGACGAAGCATTAGCCCTTGCTAATAGCTCAGAATTTGGTTTAGGTGCTGGTGTGTGGAGTCGAAACATGAACCGTGCTTATCACTTTGGTCGTAAGATTGAAGCGGGCCGTGTTTGGACTAACTGCTACCATATGTACCCAGCACACGCTGCGTTTGGCGGCTATAAAAAGTCAGGTATAGGCCGCGAAACACATAAACTCGCCCTTGATCATTACCAACAAACTAAAAACCTATTAGTAAGTTACAGTGAGAATCCACTGGGCTTCTTTTAAAAGCAATTTCTTATTGTTGTCGAAACTACCCAAACGCCACATCTAGTGGCGTTTTTATTTTATAGCGGGCATAAAAAAGCCCGGCGAACACACAAGCCAGGCTTTTCGACAACAATTTGGTTGAGTCACCGCAAGTGCAGTGACTCGGAATAAAAAAGCTTAGAGAACACACAAACTAAGCTTTTGACAACAATTTGGTTGAGTCACCGCAAGTGCAGTAACTCGGAATAAAAAAGCTTAGAGAACACACAAACTAAGCTTTTGACAACAATTTGGTTGAGTTACCGCGTGTGCAGTAACTCGGTATATAAAAAGCCCAGAGAACACACAAGCTAGACTTTTTGTGACAACAATTCGGTTAGCGCAAACACTCTCAATGGTGTGAAGCTGTTTAGCTTAAAAGCGCTGATGGGTTAACTTTAGAGTAATCCTTCTAAACCGACAAACGATTAAAATAAACCTGATAGATGAATTTTTTTAATCTATTAGCATGTGAATTGTTTTTTATTGCCACAACAATGCCTTAGTGATTAAATAGGGTGTTTTTTAAACATAATAACTACTTAAAATGGATTTTTATGAAACGCTTGACGCTTTACTCATCACTCATCTTTACAGCTCTAAACTTGTCAAAAAACGCCAGTCAGTTTACTAGACCTGTTTATGTGATTGTGCCAGGACAATGTGCCAGTGCTTGTTCAAATGATAGCCGAGTTGTAATTAAGCAGTATCTTTAGCGAAGAGTTTGGTAGACCCCTGAGGGAGGGAGTTGAAGTGTTGACCTTACGTGAAGAAGAGCAACACTTTTTAAATAAATGGTATTAACAAGCTAATTCTGTAGCAGGCTCTTCTGCTAACCAGTTTAGAGCCGCCGTTTTTGACTTAAATACACTCATTACCATGCCAGCTCGTTTATACAAATTGCAGTAGGTATCACTCAACAAGCTACCGCCTTCAAGCCCTTCTTTTATCACTAAGGCTGTTTTGGCTGGCGCAATACCTTTACGTCGAAGCTCAACAAAATACACCATTAGTTTTTCAAGTGCCCCGGGGGTTGCCATGCATGAATTTTCAAACTCAACCAATTCAAACCATTGACCATAATCAGCGCTGAGTTTGTTGATGTAATCTTTTTGCATAAAAGAGTGCGCGTCAATAATCTCTTCGTTGAAAGGCCCTGTGGCAGTAGTTAAAAGCACATGCTCACGTTGATAAAACTCTACGAGACCATGGGGTTTAAAATCTTTGAATGGATAATGATTGGTTGATACTTTTTTATGCATCCGTTCAATCCCTGAATATTTATTGAGCTATTGATGATAGCAGTGAAATAAATTAATTCAATCTTTAGGTTTAATTGGTCGTTAAAATAATAACAAAAGTATTAGTTTGGATTACCAAGTAGAACCCGCCTGAATGTAAATTGCATTCTGTTCAGGGCCATGGGCTACATCTAAGCCGATACTAATACCGTAATGTTCATCAATTAAATAGCGAAAGCCTGCACCTACAGTATCTATGGTTTCAGCTTTCGATAAGTCAGAAAAGTTATCGGCTGCCCAGCCCATACCAGTAAACACATTGAGCTTTATTTTGTGAGTGATTTTATAGCTCGCTTCTGCTTCGGTAACAAATACATCGAGACCTTAATAGCGAGTTGCAGACACACCGCGAAGGCTAATACTTGGCGGAATATAAACCGGTAAGCGTTTTTCACCACGGTTGTTAACTGAGTCATACTGCATGCGCAGAGCAAAGTTGAATTTATCGGTATAACGCCAGTAATTTAAGGCGGTAAGCTTTAAGCTCGTGTAATCAACCTTACTGCCAATTGCCTCATCATAATATAAATATTCGGCCTTATAATTAAAACCGCGCTCAGGGTTAAGGGGGTTATCTCGGCTATCGTATTCTATTAATGGACCAATACCTGACGTATTTACATCAAGTGAAAGGTGGTCCTTGATTATATTGTTTTCGAGCAGAAAATCTTCGATAGGGTTTTCGGCTAAGCTTATTTCTACTTTACGATAAATCTGTTTAAAGCCGTAAAAGAAGTTACTGTCGTCATAGCGTAACTTAAGGTTTTGAAACACCGCTGGGCCTTCAATATTCAACGATAATGGTGTGAGTAGCTTGATCTCGTCGAAGGTATAAAAATCAAGGTTTATACTCGCCCAGCCAACAATCCCTTGATAGCGAATTCGGTCTTCATCCCAAAAGGTAATGTGGCCAACAGCACCGCCTTTGGTACCATTTTTAGTGCCCATCAGGCCCACTAAACTAATGCTTTGTGGTAGGGTAGAGCCTTCTTTTTTCTTCTTTTTGGCCTTCTTTTCGTTATCATGAAAAAAAAGGCCAACAACACCAAGCCCAGGCCCTACAGCTGGCTCTGTAATAAAAGTCGGTATGGGTAAAAATGAAATGGGTTCATCAACTTTTTGTTGTTGATTACTTAATTGCTGCTCTGCAGGTTTTATTGCATATTCATCGTAACTTGATGCAAAGCTTTGTGTGCTTAGCAAACTTGCTGTAAGCATATTTATTAGTACAACTTTTTTCACTTAATCCCTTACCTTGTTGTTTCTTGATATTTCAAATTTTAATTTATAGCTGATAATTAAATTCGAGACGATGATCGCCATCTATAAAGTCAACGTTTTCATTCCAGTTTGCGAAATAGCGTAGATTCATACGCGGGTTAATTTGGTAACTTGCTGCAAATTCATGAGTCAAAATATGGCTTTGGTTTAGACCGTAGTAGTGGTCTTTATAGTTATCGCTACCGCCGATAGTTGTTAGCCAAAATGGATTGTAGTTAAGCCAAATTTTATCGTTAATAGTAATTTTTGCATACATACCCACTAAACCATAGGCTCCCATAATGGAATAACCACTGTCACGACTACCATCATCTTCTAACGTATTTTCACCGAGCGATGCACCCACACCAGCTAACGGGTAAAAGGTAAAACGCCCCATAGGTTTTAGTGCTTTTATATAGCTATACGAAACATCCATACTTTCGTCAGCAACAAGGTTGGCATTTAGGTTATAGTTGGCATCAATCTGTGTTGCACTGATAGTGCTTAAGTCAACTGAGAAGTTTCGAAAGCGGAATGAGTCAATTGAATCTGTCGTTTTGCTATCGCTCTCCCAGCCTAGCGCATCGCCATATATGCCTTTTACTTCAAACACATTCATGCCGGCAGTTGTTGCTATGCCCGTATCGTATGCTTGGCCAACTTTGAAATTGAGCCCTTTATTTGTAGCGCCAACTCCTACTTGAGTATAAACGGCCAGAGGGTCTGACATGTCTTGTACTTCTTTTTGCTCAGCCGCATGGCTCGAAGCTGCAATCATAAGCGTTAGTAAAGAGGGGAATCGAAGAGAAGTCATGTGTTTTCCTTACACAAAAGTTTGAAAAATTAATGTTTTTTTAGTTTATATAAGTTGAAATTAGATACTTTTAGCTTAATAAATTCTCGACTTCAGCCTCTATCTAAAGAGGCATCAATTTATTCCTTTCTAAAATAA
The DNA here is from genome assembly GCF_036680945.1 of Pseudoalteromonas sp. P80D2. Lineage (NCBI taxonomy): Bacteria > Pseudomonadati > Pseudomonadota > Gammaproteobacteria > Alteromonadales > Pseudoalteromonadaceae > Pseudoalteromonas > Pseudoalteromonas sp. P80D2. The sequence goes on along the minus strand of NZ_JAZDAR010000022.1, from coordinate 307,279 downwards.
AAATAGCATAAAAATAGTGACAAATGCGAGAACAAAAATCGAACAAGCCTCAGTAAATAAAACGAGGCAATCAAAAAGCACTTAAGTATTGTTTTGCTATTGTTTTTCAGTGGCTTAATAAAAATGTGTGATTTTTGTGGAAATTTGATTTAAATCGTTTTTGCCGCTTTTAGAGACTAGACTGGTTTGTTTTTTAATCTATACTGAAAGCTGCTCATCTAGAGTAAAAAGTACTATTAATGAAAAGGGATGATTTATGAAAAAACTAATAGCGGCAGCTATCTGTGGCTTGGTTTCAACGGTAAGCCTTGCTGCAGATAAACCGAACGTATTAGCCATTATGGTTGATGACGTTGCCCCAATCTCACTCAGTGCATACTCGCACGGTATGACCTACCCAACCCCTAATATTGATCGCATTGCTAACGAAGGTGCATTGTTTACAGATCACTATGCACAACCTAGTTGTACAGCGGGTCGTGCTGCGTTTTTAATGGGGCAATTACCAATTCGAACAGGCTTAACAACAGTGGGCCAACCAGGTAACCCACTTGGCATAAAAGAAGCCGATCCTACGCTAGCTGAATTTTTAAAAGATCGCGGTTATATGACTGCGCAATATGGTAAAAACCACTTAGGTGATTTAGATGAGCACTTACCAACAAAGCATGGCTTTGACGAATTTTACGGTAACTTGTACCACCTCAATGTATCTGAAGAGCCAGAACAAGCGGATTACCCAAAAGATCCTGAGTTTGTGAAAAAGTTTGGTCCACGTGGTGTTATCGAATCTTACGCCAATGGCAAAATTATCGATACAGGCCCGCTTACTCGCAAACGTATGGAAACCTTTGACGAAGAAGTGTTAGAGCGCTCACTTAACTTTATGGAACGTGCAGTTAAGGCGAAAAAGCCATTCTTTATTTGGCATGCGTCTAGTCGTATGCACGTTTACACACACTTAAAACCAGAAAGCCGTCATTTAGCGACGGGTATTAGCTCTGAAGAAGACGTATTTGGTAGTGGCCTGATTGAACATGATGGCCATGTTGGCAAGCTGCTTGATAAACTTGATGAGCTAAAAATTGCCGATAACACCATTGTTATTTACACCAGTGATAATGGCCCTGAGCAATCAAGCTGGCCAGATGCAGGTACAACTGAATTCCGCGGTGAAAAAATGACAACCTGGGAAGGTGGTGTACGTGTGCCTTTCTTAGTTCGTTGGCCAAACAAAATACCAAAAGGCTTAAAGCTAAATGGTATTTCATCGCATGAAGATGTTTTCCCTACAATTGCGGCTGCATTAGGCGAAAAGAACTTACGTGAAAAGCTTAAAAAGTCAGACAAAGTGTATATTGATGGTGAAAACAACCTAGCTTATTGGACAGGTAAGGCGGATAAGTCTGCACGTAACTATTTCTTCTATTACTATGAGTCTCAGCTTACAGCAGTGCGTTTTGGTCCATGGAAAATGCACTTTGCGACTAAACCAAATGGCTTATATTACGAAGACATGGTAACTCATAGCATGCCTAAACTATTTAACTTACGTAAAGATCCATTAGAGCACTATGATGGAGTAACAGGTTTCCACCAAATCATGCGTAAGAGCTGGTTGCTACAGCCAATCATTGCTAAGTTAAACGAACATGTACAATCTTTTGTAGAGTTCCCACCGCGTCAAGAGTCAGCGTCTCTTAACGTGAATGAAGCAATCGAAAAAGCAAAATCACTAAACTATGGTCATTAATTATTGACCATAAGTTAAGTTGAAAAGGGCCTACTTGGCCCTTTTTTAATGCTTAATGATTAATACTATTCATCATTTCGAGCTGTTTCACAAACTGCTCAATTTGCTGGTTACCCGGTACCAAGCGGGCTAGGTTTCTGGCATAAAACAGCGCTTGGCTGTAGTTTTCTTCTGCCACATACCACTGCGCCAAACTGTAGCTGATATCTGGGTTATTCGGTGTTAGATTAAAAGCGCGCTCAAGGGCTGATATTGCAGCTGGCATATTGCCTAAATCTTGTAATAGCAGTGCGTAGGTAAACTGATAGTTTGCATTTTCTTGTGCAAACTGTGCTGCTTTTTGTAAATGTGTAAGGGCGGTGTCTTTTTGTTTTGTGCGAATAAGGCTCATTGCCAGAGCATAATGAATATCGCCGCTTTCTGCATTAACGTCTAATCCTTGTTTCAAGATGGCTTGCGCTGCTTTTTCATCGCCTTGGTTTCGGTATAAATCAGCTAAATTGACATAAGCAGGAGCAAAAATAGGCTCAACACTGATTGCTTGTAGGTAATGTGTTTTGGCTTGCGCTGGGTTTTGTAGTGTAAGCGCCAGATTACCTAAATTGGTATGGGAATAGCCACGCTCTGCTTGGTATTGTTGAATGCCTTTGTACTCATCAAGGGCTGCATTTAAGCGTTTGCTGTCTTGCTCGTTGAGCCCCGTAGGGAACGGCTGAGTTAACATGGCCGCCAGTGCTCTTGCAGCTTCGGCTCTGATGGGTAAGTGCTCATCATCTAAAAGCGGGTTTAATAAACGCCAGCGCTGATTGATATCAAATGGCATCGCCGCTTCAATGGCGGCTTGGCGTTTTAATGGTTCGCTGTCTTTTACTGAGCGAGCAATCGCAACGACAGCGTTGTTATCTGGGCTTGCTGCTAAGCGGCCTAATGCTGAAGCGCGAATAATCTCAGGAAAGCTTTTATCTTGCACTATTTTGGTCAGCATGGTTGAGGTATTAGGTAAACGGTTATCGGCAGCATAAAACGCCTCAGAAAAATGCGCAGTGCCAAGGTGTTTTGAATTTGGATGCCAGTCTTTTATTTTGGCAACCGCCCACTGCGGCGTCTTGTCTTCATGGCAGCTATTACAGGCATTTGGAGCATTTGTTTTTAATGTTAAATCTGGGCGTGGTACCCGAAAGCTGTGGTCGCGCCTTGCATCAACTTGCATATAGGTGGTGGCAGGCATATGACAATCAACACATTGGCTACCAGTACTTGCCACTTTGTGACCGTGATGTTTCGGCGTATCGAACACTTCTTGGCTATGACATTGCGTACAGGTTTGATTGCCCGGTAGCTTTAATTTACCCGAATGAGGGTTGTGACAGTTACTACAGGTCACCCCTGCATTGAACATTTTACTTTGTAAAAATGAACCCCAAACATAGTCTTCGTCCCACACTTGACCATCAACGTGATAAAGCTCAGGAGTGAGTAATGAGCCTTGAAAGCTTTGTAAAAAGCTATGTGGGTCTTTGCGGTCATCAAGCTGTGAGCGGCGAGCATGACAGGTTGCACACACTTGCACTTGCTCGCTTTTTACCAGTGGCTGCACGCTTTGCATACTGCCATCGGCTTTTTGGGTAAAAAGCGGAGTTTGCTTTTTAATATTATGAGTAAAGCCCTTATCGGCAATACTGCTATCGCCATCAGCCCATTTTAAATGAGCTTGTGGATCGCCATGACACGCTTTACAGCTCACGTTAATGCTTGAATAACTCGAATCAAAGCTATTCGTTTTAAGGTCAAATTGCTTTTTGAAATCAGTTGAGTGGCAATCGGCACACATGTGATTCCAGTTTTGGCCTTTTTGCGACCAATGAAATAGGTCGTGTTTTTTTTGTTCCGGGTGCAGTACAAACCAGCGCTGACCGCCTTGTGCTTTACTGCGTGAGTCCCATGCAAATGGAAACAGCTGAATGTGGCCTTGGCCCATATCAAACATGTATTGCTGCAATGGCTCATAGCCAAATGTGTATAAAACAGGGTAGTCAGTCAGCTTGCCATCAAGGTTTGGCATGCTTATAAAAAGTTGTTGGTCTTGTTGATAAAAGCGTGCTCGCTGACCTTGGTAGTCAAGGGTTTGCTCATTGAAATTACCAAGCACTGTAGTGGGAGTGGCTTTTTCCATAGCATGAAAATGATGGGATGTTTGCCAATCTTCAACTTGGCTTTGATGACAGTTAATACACTGGGGTTCTGCAAACGCATTGAATGCGAAAAAGCTGCATAACAGCCAAGCCAATCTTATCACTGAATAAATCCTTTTTATTTTTACCACATGCACTTAGAGTTATATCAGTTTGTTGCTGATAAGCAAAGTCGGCTTATTAAAACGAGGATGTAAAAAAGCCCGAGAAACTCGGGCTTAGTAAGTTATAAACTTTTCTTCGGTGGCAGCGCGACGTTAGCAAAGATAAGCCCCGCTACTAATGACATGAAAATCAAAAATGTTTGCTGGCCAATATGGTCTGCATAAACGAAATCTTGGCCTTCAATAAGTGAGTTCAAGCCAATATAGGTTTTACTACCAGGTACCAATACGATCAGTCCTTGCATAGCTACAATAGAGGCTGGAGCATTGACAACGCGGTTGAATAAGTTGCTAAAAACGCCCACGGCTAATGCGCCTACAAATGTGCCTAATGTGTAGTCTAGGTACATGGCTGAACCAATGCTTGTGCCATACGCTATGAAGCCAGATGCAATAGACCAAACAGCATGCTTTAGCTTGGTTCTAAAAATCACGATTAGGCTGCTACATAGCATGAATATAGCTAGCCAAGCTGTCCATTTGGGTAAAGGCTCAGGTTGCACAAAGTCACTTTGGCCAAAAATAGCAAAACCAATACCAATACCAATAAAGGCGCCAAAATACAGCTTAAACAGCAGCATGAATGAGTCCATCACCCGAGCTGTACCAGATACTAAATGCCTTGCCGCTAACTCTGCCAAACCTAGGGCTAATGCTAAGCCGGGTATAAACACAATGATGGCAGAAAGTACCACTAGTCGTATGTTAATTTGGGCGTCAATATAGACACTAATAGCACAGGCTATAATCGCCGATACGATGGCAACTAATGGTTCAAGCATATGGGCAACACGTTTAGAGCGTGTTGACCAAAGTACAAATAAATACACCACTAAGGTAATAAGCGCTGACCAAAATACATCATTCCAGCTAGTACCCATCAACATGGCAAATGCACCACCCGAAGTCGCAAACGCAACGCCAGTCATAAATTTATTATATGGGTTTGGCATGGTGTAAATAATATCGAGCTGTTTATCGACCTCTTGTAGTGTCAGCTCGCCATTAAGCATTTTGTTTACTAAGTCATCGGTATCTGCAAGCGAGCCTAAGTCATGATCGCCCGGATCAACACGCGCAACATGGGTGTACTCTTCTTCGTGCCCATCTGTCCAAATAACAAATGTCACTGATGTTGGCGACATAACAAAAGATGATTTCAAACCGAGGTAAGTCGCAACTTCCATTAAGTGCGCTTCTAGTCGGTATGCAGGTGTACCGTATTTATGAAGCATTTTGCCAAGCTTCACGATAAATTTTCGTTTTTCAGTAAACGTTGCGGTTTTCAAAGGCGTTTTGAACCAAAGGTTAAATTGTTCAGTTAAGGATAGACCAAAATTCAATAAGATATAGTCCAATAGCTAGACTATATCGCTTAAATTTACCAGCGCGATTTTAGCGACAAAAGCCGCTATGTCTAGTGTTATTTACGGCAAAATTACTTATTTTTTGCTTCAATCCACTGCGCCATGTATTGGGTTGAACGCATGGTGTGATGTTTGAGCATTTGGCCGGTAAAATTTTGCTGTCTATGCTGCGCTAATGACTCACTAATGGCGGTGATTTTAGCGATTAACTGCGACTGAAGTTTTGATTTATCATAATATTTTTGCAATAACTGCTGGCCATTTTGCTGTGCCTGAGTAAATAACGCTTCATCTTGATAAAGTGCCACTGCTGCATCTGCAAATTGCTGTGCATCTTCACAGATTGCGCCTGACCAAGGCTCATTTTGATGCATGCCTTCACTGCCAATAGGAGTTGTTACGCTCGGCGTTTGCATGATCATCGCTTCGAGTAACTTACCCTTAATACCAGCCCCAAAACGCAGTGGCGATAAACATACTCGGGCATCTTCCATCACTTGATAAGCATCATCAGCCCAGCCTTTGATTAAAAAGCCGGTTTTTGGATTGTTCAGCGCTGTTGCCTTTGGTGGCGGGTAAGAGCCATAAATGTGGAGTTCGGCATCAGGTAATTGTTTGCGGATCAGCGGCCAAATCTGTTGTAAGTACAACACTGCATCCCAGTTTGGCGCATGACGAAAATTACCTATGGTCATAAAGTGTTTACGCTCTGCAAATGCTTTGGTGCTGGTAGGAATATGCTGCAAATCAACCAAAAATGGTAAGTGGTGAAGTAGGGCGCTATCAACTTTGAAAACGTCATTGAGTAGCTGCATCTCGTAGTGCGAGATAATTAAGCTGATGTCTGAGCGTAAAATAGCGGCGATTTCTCGCTTTGCAATATCACTGTGTAAATCACTATGGCTGAATTCTCGGCCTGCTTTGTGAGCTTCGTGACGGGCATTTCTGAGGCACTGTAAATCTTCGGTATCAAGAATCTTAAGTGCGTTAGGGCAGTATTTGTCGACTCGCCAACCAAATTGCTCTTCCATCATAAAGCGGTCAAACATCACAATATCAGGGTTATAAGCTTGTACGTACTCATCAAAGCTAGAGCAGTTTAATGCAATGACCTGTGTGGTAATGCCATCTTCGCTGAGATCCACCATGTGTTCGGTTTTTTGCGCAGGGCTTGCAAATTCGACTTGCCAGTTTTCTGCACGAAAGGCGCGCAGGAGTGACATCATGTGGGTGCCGGCTGCCGACGAATTAGGCTCAGGCCATACATAGCCGATCACTAACACTTTTTTCATTGACTTGAATCTCGTATTTTTAAGTTAACATCCACCAAGGTGCGAACTGGGGGTGTTGATTTATCTAATAGTTCTTTTAGCACCTGACAGGTGCGTTTACCGATTTCATCGGCATTAATGGCGATGGTTGAAAGGGAAGGCAACATTAAGCGGGAATCTTCTAAGTCATCAAAGCCAATAACTTTGATGTCTTTACCCGGCTCTAGGCCGTGTTGGCGCATAGCTTCAATCGCGCCGTAAGCAATCACATCATTAAAACAGACAATGGCTTTGGTATTTGGCGCTTGTTTTATAAGGGTATTAAAGGCTTCTCGGCCACCTTGGCGGTTTGTTGGTGCTTGAATAACGGGTTTTTCGTCAGTGATATTAAATTGCTCAAGCGCAGCTAAAAAACCACTCAAACGTTCATGGTAATCAGATATTTCTGCCGTACCACCTAAAAAGGCTACCTCTTCTATGCCTTGCGATAAAATATGGCTGGTCGAAATATGTGTGCCTTTTTTGTTATCAGGCAAAATACACGGCGCTGCTGAAAAGGGAATTTCACGCATGATATTAATAACCGGAAAACCACTATTTATTAAATCATCTTGCCACTGCTGCTGTGTGCCCGGAGCCGGACACATAATAAACGCCGATACGTTGTATTCTTTTAGGGTTTTCACCACTTGAGTTTGCCTTTCGACACACTCCGCAATATTCACCAGCATTGGCAGCATGCCAAGCTCAAAGATGTGTTTTTCGAGACCAACAGCCAGCTGAGCTGAATACGGGTTGGTTAAGTCATTTATAACCAACGCGACGAGGTTTGAGCGCTTGCTACGAAGTGCTGCAGCATCGCGGTTATACACATAGCCAAGCTTATCAATGGCAGCCAGTACTTTTTCTTTACTTTTTTTACTGACCTTATCACTGTTGGTAAGGACCAAAGACACCGTTGATTTTGAAACTTGTGCTTGTTCAGCTACATCCCAAATTGTGACTTTGCCTGTCGATTTTTTCATTTTTATTAGCAAAAAGTGGCGAATAGAGTGCTTTTATTTTAGCGTAATTTAGCTGTTTAAGTCACTGATTGGCTGACAAAAGGGTCTAAACTCTTTATGAAATGCTGCAAACATGTTCTACTTGTTTACAGAATCGAAAATAAAAACGAAAAAGGAACGAACATGAAAGCATTTAAACTGCTTTTTGCGCTAGTTATTGGCGCAGCTGTTTGCACACCCAGTTTTGCTAATCAAGGTTATCAAACTCCATCGCCCGCACTGGCTGCTGTGGTTGATGCTAAGCTTGCACCGAGTAGTTATTTATCCAATGATGGCCAGTGGCTGGCGTTATTTGATAGAAAACGCATCGATACGTTACAAGACTTAGCCAAAGAAGAGTTGAAACTTGCGGGTATTAAGCTTAATCCTGCTAATTTTTCGCGCTCACGAGTGCGTAATAAATTCACATCTTTAGTGCTTAAGCATGTTGAAACCGGTTCTGAAATTGTTGTATCTGGTTTGCCTAATGGCATTTTACGCTCACCAAGTTGGTCAAGCGACAGTCAATACTTGGCGTTTGTGGTTGAGCAAGCATCGAGTGCTAACTTATGGGTTTATAATGTAAGTACTAAGCAAGCCCGCCAGTTAAGTGATACACCACTTAATTCAGTGCTAACGCGCACGCCTTATACTTGGTTGCCAGATAGCAGTGCCATTGTAGCTAATGCAGCGGTTAATATTGGTAAAGCACGTATCAGCAACGACAGCTCGCAGATTGTACCAGTTATTCAGCAAAGTAGTGGTGAAAAAGCGCCTGCTCGTACTTATCAAAACTTGTTAACTAGCCCATATGATGAAGCACAATTTAAGTTTTTTGCGCAAAGCCAGCTGACTTATATTCCGCTTAGTGGTCAAGGCCAACCAATTGGTCAACCGGGCTTAATTAAATCGTTTTCGGTCTCACCTGATTCAACCAATATTTTGGTTGGCATGATTGATGAGCCTTTTTCTTATCAAGTGCCTTACAGCCGATTTGCTGCGACTTGGCAAATTTGGGGAATGCGTGGCTATACGCTAGCAGAGCTTGCGAAGCAGCCTTTAGCAGATAACATTCCACAAGGTTATGACAGTGTGCGTACTGGTCGCCGCGAATTTCAATGGCGAGCTGATCAAGGCGCTGAAGTAATTTGGGCAGAAGCACAAGACGGCGGTGATATGAAAACCGACGTTCCTCATCACGATTACCTTTATAGCCTAAGAGCACCATTTAAACGTGATGCTAAGTTATTTGCTAAAGTTGAACGCCGTTTTGATTCAATTACTTGGGGCAACGGTAATGTTGCTCTGTTATCTGAATGGCGCTTTAGGGACCGACAAGTTCGCACATTTGTTATTCAACCACGTAATGCAGATAAAAACCGTGTGCTATTTTCCGAACGCAGTTATAACGATGCCTACAAAAACCCAGGTTACCCAATTTATGAAAAAAATGATTTGGGCGCTGATGTATTAAAAGTTGTTGGCGGGCGTTATCTTTTCTTACGCGGAAATGGTGCATCTGAAAAGGGGAATATTCCGTTTTTAGACCGTTATGATGTAAAAACTAATACCACAACACGCATTTGGCAATCAGAAGCGCCATACTATGAGCGTGTGCGTGCCATGCTTGATGATGAAGGCGAGCGTTTAATTACTATTCGCGAATCTAAAACTGAGCAACCTAACTTTTTTATTCGCGACCTAGACGATAAAACCCTGACTCAACTTACGACTTTTGAGCACCCTTACCCAGAATTTAAAGGGGTGACTAAAGAGCTAATTCGATACAAGCGTGATGACGGCGTTGAGCTTAGTGGTACGCTTTATTTACCGCCTGGTTATGATTCAACTCAAGGCCCGTTACCGGTTCTAATGTGGGCTTATCCGCTTGAATATAAAGATAAAGCCGTTGCGTCACAAATGCGCGAGTCGCCGTATGAGTTTACTTATATCGGTTATTGGGGGCCAATGCCTTATCTTGCAAAAGGTATTGCTGTATTTGACGACCCGAAGATGCCAATTGTGGGTGTTGATGGTAAAGAGCCAAACGATTTATTCCGTAAGCAGCTGGTGGCAAGTGCTAAGGCAGCGGTTGATGTACTTGTTGAAAAAGGTGTGGCAGATAAAGATAACATTGCCATTGCAGGTCACTCTTATGGTGCCTTTATGGTGGCGAATTTATTAGCGCACAGCGATTTATTTAAAACCGGTATTGCCCGCAGTGGTGCTTACAACCGCACCCTAACGCCATTTGGTTTCCAAGGTGAAGAGCGTGATTTTTGGCAAGCGCAAGATGTGTACGCGGCTATGTCACCGTTTTTCCATGCTGAGAAAATCAATGAGCCTATGCTGATGATCCATGGTCAAGAAGATCCTAATTCGGGTACTTTCCCAATGCAAAGTGAGCGTATGTACGCTGCATTAAAAGGCTTAGGTAAAGAAGCTCGCTTAGTGATGTTACCTTATGAGGCGCATGGCTATCGCGCTCGTAAGAGCTTGCTGCATGTACTTTGGGAGCAAGAGCAGTGGTTAGATAAATACTTATTAAGAGACGAAAAACCCGCAGAGCCAGTTGCCGTTGACGGTGTTACTCAGTAATTTGTTAAATATTAAAAATCCCCGCCTTATAGCGGGGATTTTTGTATTGCCTACTTGCATATTCCTATTCGTAGATAAGCGGTTAGCAAATAAGAGGAAATGTTGTTCATGTTTATAATTCCAGATACCGACAAGAAAATTCGAGCAAAGATATCTAGCTATAAATACTAAAACTACGTTAATCACGTACAGGTTTGCCATCTATACGTTGTTTGCGTATACTTTGCCAATGAAAAGTGTATTTGTTGAATCAACTATATTTGAAAAGTACCGTAACGAGTATCTTAGCGATGAAGAGTTTAGGGTTTTCCAAGCTGAATTAATGTCTAACCCTAAACAGGGGGATGTTATTCAAGGTACAGGTGGTTTACGTAAGGTGCGAGTTGCTGGCAAAGGTAAGGGCAAGCGCGGTGGCTTTCGTGTTATTTATTATTTCCTTGATGAAAAACATCGTTTCTACTTATTGACCATTTATGGTAAGAGTGAAATGTCTGATTTAACAGCAGATCAAAAGAAACATTTAAAGGCTTTTATGGAGATTTGGCGTAATGAGCAGTCGTGATTTATTTGCAGAGTTAAGTTCTGCACTTGTTGAGGCTAAAGAGCATTCAGAGGGCAAGCTAACTCTTAAAACGCATCAAATTAACGACATTAGTGAGTTAGACATCTCACCTGATGAAATTGTAAGTATTCGTGAGCAATTTAATATGTCACGGGGTGTCTTCGCTCGTTTGCTGCACACATCATCTCGTACCTTAGAAAACTGGGAGCAGGGGCGAAGCGCACCAAATGGGCAAGCAGTAACTCTTCTAAAGTTGGTTCAGCGTCATCCTGAAACTCTTTCGCACATAGCTGAGCTATAACTCTCAGCGTTAGGAAAAGAGTGTTTTTTGGAAATATTACTATTCCTTACATTATTTTAATAAGCTCACTAGCTTTTTGTTATCGGTTTTAATTGCTCGCTTAACCAATCAATAAACACTCGGGTACGCCTTGGTAAATGGCGTCGATTTGGGTAGACGATATTCATAGGCATGGGCGGCAAATTATAGTCAGGTAAAACTTGGATAAGTTCACCACGGCTGAGCTCGTCAAGAACTCCATGACGAGGCACTTGAATAAGGCCAAGCCCTGCTAAGCACGCTGCTTTGTAGGCATCCGTGTTGTTAACTGTAAGTTGTGATTTCATGGTCAGGGTTTGCCAATCGCCTTGTGTATCTTGGTATTCAAAGCCGGGGTCAAGTTGGCCGAGTGTTTGGCTATAGCGAACAATGTAGTGCTCGGCTAAATCGCTAAGTTCTGTGATGTTGCCGTGTTTTTTAATATAACCTGGGCTTACACAGTTAATCATCGGGCAGTGGCCAATTTTTTTCGCAATCAGCGATGAGTCTTCTAAATTACCGACTCGCACTACACAATCAAAGCCTTCTTCAATTAGGTTAACTCGTCTGTCAGAACTACTCAGTTCAATCTCTAATTGCGGGTGTGCAGATAAAAAGCTGTCTAGATTCGGTAGCACTAAACGTCTGCTAATTGGCTGTGGCATATCTACTCTAAGACGCCCTGATAACGCTTCGTCTTTTTTATGAAATAGGGTTTGTAGTTCGTCTATATCAGCAAGCATATCTTTGCAGCGCTGATAAAAAACCGTGCCTTCGTTGGTCAGCGTAACTCGTCTTGTTGTGCGGTTTAGAAGCCGAGCACCTAACGTATCTTCGAGTTGTTTGACCAACTGCGAGACAGATGATTTAGGCATGCTCAGTGCAAGTGCTGCAGCTGAAAAGCTTTTTAGCTCTGCAACCTGAACAAAGGTTTTCATGGCATTTAGTTCATTCATGATTGTTTGTTATTTACGAACAGTTAATTCAATTTTACATGGTTTATCTGGTTTTGCAGTGTAAATATACTGGTTGCTCACAATTACTTCAAAGCAAAAGGTAAACATGATGAGCAATAGAATTGCAGTGATCACAGGTGGTAATCGCGGTTTAGGTAAAAATACAGTTTTAAGTTTGGCACGTAAGAGCATTGATTGCGTATTTACTTACAGAAGCCATAAAGATGAAGCACAGCAGGTTGTAGAAGAAGTAGCTGCACTGGGGGCAAAAGCCGTCGCCATTCAACTTGATGTGAGCGATATTTTAGGTTTTGCTGAATTTAAACAAACACTTGAAAGTACCTTGGCAACACAATGGCAAACATCTCGATTTGATTATTTAATTAATAACGCAGGCCATGGCAGTGATAGTGCATTTGCTGATACCAGTGAAGCTATGTTTGATAATTTGATGAATGTACATGTAAAAGGGGTGTTTTTCTTAACGCAAACACTGCATGAGATGATCAATGATGGTGGGCGTATTATTAACTTATCTTCAGGGCTGACACGTTTTGCATTACCAGGAAAAGCGGTCTACGCCACCATGAAAGGGGCCGTTGAGGTATTAACCAAATACATGGCAAAAGAACTGGCTGGTCGCAATATTGCCGTGAATATCGTCGCTCCAGGCGCAATTGCCACTGATTTTGGTGGCGGTGCTGTCCGTGATAATGAGCATGTAGCTCAATTAGTGAGTTCATCTACAGCCATGGGGCGCGTTGGTCAAGCTGATGATATTGGCCCTATGATTGCGCAATTACTCGGTGATGAAAACCGTTGGGTAACCGGGCAACGAATAGAAGCATCGGGCGGTATGTTTTTATAAGCCTGTTAGCAATCGCGTGTTTGTTTGCTTATTTAAGTGAATGTGATTTAATCGCTTTCTCTTTTTAAGCAATAAACATGTGATTGCATTTATGCTCGATTTAGCAGTACTCGCGGTTTTTATTCCGACCTTTTTCTTTGTTTCTATTACACCTGGTATGTGTATGACGCTTGCCATGACGTTAGGGATGAGTGTGGGCGTTAGACGTACGCTGTGGATGATGGTCGGCGAGGTGTTAGGCGTTGCCACGGTAGCCATTGCTGCGGTGATTGGGGTTGCTAGTATTATGCTTAATTACCCTGAGTTATTTGCCTTTTTAAAATACTTAGGTGGTGCGTACTTAATTTACCTAGGGGTTAATATGTGGCGCGCTAAAACCAGCTTTAAACCTAGCGATGATACACAGCAACAAATTGGTCGTGGGCAATTATTTTCGCAGGGTTATATCACTGCCATTGCAAACCCAAAAGGGTGGGCATTTATGATTTCTTTATTGCCTCCGTTTATTAATGTTGATTTAGCGGTTGCCCCTCAGCTTGCCGTATTAGTGAGCATTATTATGCTGAGCGAATTTATCTGTATGTTGATTTACGCAACAGGCGGAAAGAGCTTAAGGCTGTTTTTAGATAAAGGCGATAATGTGAAGTGGTTAAACCGTATTGCTGGCGCGTTAATGATGTGTGTGGGCGTTTGGCTGGCGCTAGGCTAATACTAATTTGGATAATACCCATCCGAATACGGCAAATGGGTATTATCCTTGTAGCGTCTTAATCAACTAACTCAACTTGCTTAGACACATGGTTAAAGCACAGTTTTAATGTATCAATGGCAGTTTTTGTTTTTGCCGCTAAGCTGTCTCTGGCTGGTGTTACGGCATAAACAGTGTAATTTGGCATTGCCCACTCAGGTGCGATTTCAACCAGCTCTTTCGATTTTAGTAAATGCCTGACTTCTGGCTCTGGTAATACGCCATAGCCAACACCATCACACACTAATTTAATTAAGCTTTGCATATTATTTACGGTGATCTTTGCTTTCGGTAACGGCTTGCTTGCCAGCGTTGACGGGTTAAACGCATTACTGTCGGCGTTGCTGTGGGCGATACGGGCAAAGTTGCCAAGGTCTTCCCAATTGGCTTTATCGAGTTTGCTAATTGCATGGTCTTTATGAGCACATAGCTTTAACGGCCAAGTTGCTAATTTACGAGCAACGAGGTTTGAGTCAGTTAATGGGCCAATCGCAATCGCTAGGTCAGCGCCGCATTTGATCATATCAATTGGCTCATCAGTCAAAATTAACTGAATACGTAAATCATCAAACTCGTTAATTAAGCGATCTAATGGCTCGCTTAATAGGCCACCGCCAAACCCCACTGGCGCAACTAATTTGAGCTCGCCACTAGGCTTATTTTGTAATTGTTGCAATTGCGTACTGGCCTGATCCGCCAGTGCCAGTATTTTTAAACAGCTTTGATAATACAGATGGCCCGCTTCGGTTAAAGTCAGTTCGCGTGGGCTGCGGTTAAATAGGCTCAATCCGATTTCTTGTTCTAATTGCTTAATGTGTTGACTGACAGCCGATGTGGTCATCGATAACTCTGCAGCTGCACTGCTCATGTTGCCTGTTTCAACAGTACGAGAAAATACACGCAATGTTTTTATCAGCTTGGAATTCATGGTTCAGGCCTTCTTAATTCAGTTTTAAGAAATCGTAAATTGTGAAAATCGGGACTTCTCATTAGTATGCAAACGCTAATTATTATCATTTATAAACAAAAAGTCACGGAGTATTATTATGACGAGGGTTGTTTCTTCTGTTTTACCACTCACCGCTGCTGTGTTAGCAGGTCTTTCCCATTTTGCATACGCTGATGACAAAAAACAAGACATGGAAGTAATAGTTGTATCGGCTTCCGGTTACGAGCAAATGCTTAAAGAGGCGCCAGCCAGTATCAGTGTTATCGACCGTGAGCAGCTTGAAAAACGATTTTACCGAGATCTAACCGATGCGATGACCGACGTTCCTGGTGTGGTTGTCACAGGTGGTGGCGACAGAAAAGATATCAGTCTGCGCGGGATGGCAAGTCAATATACTTTGATTTTAATTGACGGCCAGCGTCAAACCTCACGCGAAACTCGTCCAAACAGTGATGGCCCAGGTGTCGAGGGGGCATGGACTCCACCTATTTCAGCAATTGAGCGTATTGAAGTTATTCGCGGCCCTATGTCTTCACTATATGGCTCAGATGCAATCGGTGGTGTTATCAATATTATTACCCGTAAAACACCTGAAAAATGGTACGGTGAATTACGCTTAGACAGCACGATTCAAGAATCAAGTGAATCGGGTAATATCAACCAAGGCAGTTTCTTTACTGCGGGTGGTTTAATTCCTGAGTTATTAGGTATGCAGTTATCTGGTCAGTTTTCAAAGCGTGACGAAGACGATTTCGAAGCCGGTTTTCGTGGTAAAGAGCAAAGTAATATCAAAGCAAAGTTTATCTTAACGCCCTCTGATAGCCATGAAATTATGCTTGAAGTAGGCTCTGCAAAACAAAAACTCGACGAAACATTAGGTAAAACAGTTGCTCCTTTAGCAGAAGGTGAAAGTTGTGGCCGTAATGGTTGCCCAGAGTCATCAACCACAGAGTACGACCAAGAAAGCTACTCACTAAGCCATAATGGTTTTTATGATTTTGGCTCATCACGCAGTTACTTAAAGTATGACAAATTCGATAATACCTCTCGTGAAATGTACGTCGAAAATACCGATGCGCAAACAAGCTGGACTTTACCATTTACCAATCATAATGCTGCATTTGGTGCGTCATATTTAAAAGAAGAGCTGGACGATTACACCAGTAACCGCATTAGTGACTTAACGCATGTTGAGAACGAGCAATGGTCAGTATTTGCCGAAGATGAATGGGCTGCAACCAAGCAGTTTAAACTCACTACCGGTCTTCGTTATGACCATGATGGTAATTTTTCAGGCCATTTCAGCCCGCGCTTATATGGTGTGTATACAGCAACTAAGTCGTTGACGGTGAAAGGCGGTATCTCAACAGGCTTTAGAGCGCCGAATATTCGTCAATCTACCGCAGCTTGGGGGCAAGTGAGCCGAGGTGGTAATATTTACGGTAACCCAGATTTAAGCCCTGAAAAATCAGTAAACTACGAAATGGGTATCTACTATGATGCCAGCCGTGATTTATCACTTTCAAGCACCGTATTTTACAACGAATTTGAAGATAAAATTACCCGTATTTCGTGCCCACTCACCCAGTGTACGGATGGACCAAATCAGTTTGGTTCGATGCCAACAACCTATGTCAATGTGGATGAAGCCGTTACACAAGGTTTTGAGTTATCAGTATCTTACGACATAACCAGTGAGCTTGATGTCAGTGCCAACTACACCTACACCGACTCTGAGCAAAAAACCGGTGAATACAAAGGCAGCCCACTTAACCAATTACCGAAGCATATTTTACAAACATCAGTTAATTGGCGCCCGGTTGATAAGCTAGGCACCTGGTTGCGTGTTCATTACCGCGGCGAAGAAAGCCAGCCGACAACAGGCCCATCGCAAGACAGCCTAATTGCGCCAGATTACACCTTGGCTGATATTGGCGGTAACTACGATTTAAGCCGCAGCATTAAGTTAGGATTTGGTGTTTATAATCTGTTTGATAAAGAAATCACCGAAGATGAATACGGATATGTTGAAGATGGTCGACGTTATTGGGTTTCTCTAGGCTTTAACTTTTAAATAATTATTAAGTTATTCGTATTTGCAGGTTTAACCACTAAGTTAATTGGTGGTTAAACCTTATTTTAGTAAAACTTAGGTTGTTATCTCAACGATAGCACCTTGGTGCTGAATGACTTGCCCTGCAATATAATTTCCTTGTTTTGCGCATTCTTCAATAGCTTGATCCTGCAGCCAAGCCGATAAAAAACCGGCATTAAATGCATCTCCTGCCGCTGTTGTATCAATGACTTTATTAATTTTATTGGTAGGATAATGCGTTGCATTTTGCTGCTCTAATGTACTGTATTGGCATCCATTTCCACCATCTTTAATTACAAGTTCTTTAACGCCTAATTCATGAAGCCACTCTCTACAAGCTGAAATATCTTTGCAATTCCAAATCAGTGCTTCATCATCAAACGTTACCAAAGCCAGGTCGGCTAATTGCGCTATCCGCTTATTAATATCCTGACAGTATTGCATCGAGTGCCATAACGAAGGCCTGTGATTGCTATCATAAATAATTTTTACACCTGCGCGTTTTAAGTTTGTCAGCTCGTTAAGTAATGCATAGCAATCCTCTGGGGGCAAAATTGCCAAACTAATGCCTGATAAATAAACAGCATCAAACTCAGTTAATTTATTGATGATATTATAAAATGTTGGCTGCTGAACAAGGTGCTTTGCTGCAGAATTATTGCGCCAATATTGAAAAGAACGCTCGCCATGTTGGTCTGTTTGAATCATATAAAGGCCAGCATGTCTTTGCTTATCTTTGAGAACAAAGTCGCAATTTATTTGATAATCCTGCCAACGAGCTATCATAGCTTGGCTTAATGCATCTTCACCCATGGCAGTGAAGTAACAAACATCAATTCTTTCGCCCGCTAATTTCTTTAGGTAAATTGCGGTATTCATGGTGTCACCACCAAAGTTTTGTTGCATGGTTGCGAATAGCTGGCCAGACAATTCCACCATACACTCTCCAATAATGGCGACTTTTTTAGCCTGCATTACAGAGTGACTCCTTTTTTCCAAATAGCGACTTCACGAATATCATTAACTTCGTTACATGTTGGCTTTCCATTTACTATCTCAACTAATAAATCGACAAATTCCTGATGCACTTCAGGCATGCTTTTACCGCTGACTAGCACACCGGCATCAAAGTCTATCCAGCGCGTTTTCTTATTTGCCAGCTCTGAGTTAGTAGCAATTTTTAAAGTCGGCACAAAGCCACCATAAGGCGTACCTCGGCCAGTTGTGAATAGCACAATATGACAGCCTGCAGCGGCAAGTGCGCTGGTGGCAATGGGATCATTACCCGGTGCATTAAGTAAATTTAAACCAGCGACACTTAAGCGTTCACCATACTCAAGCACAGCCTGCACTTTGCTTGTGCCAGCCTTTTGTGTACAACCTAACGACTTATCTTCTAATGTACTAATTCCACCTTTTTTATTGCCTGGAGAAGGGTTTTCGTAAATAGGCTGATTATGTGCTTTGTAATAACCTTTAAAGTTATTAACCATGCTGACAAGTTGATTAAAGGTTTCTTCATCTTTACAGCGAGACATGAGTAATGTCTCTGCACCAAACATTTCGGGGACTTCCGTCAGGACTGTTGTGCCCCCTTGAGCAATTAAGTAATCAGAGAAGTAGCCAAGCATGGGGTTGGCTGTGATCCCTGATAGGCCATCACTGCCTCCACACTCAAGACCAAATTTTACTTCACTGAGCTTTCCGGTTTCTCGCTTATCGTGTTTAACGACGCTGTAGATTTCTTCTAGCAGAGCTACGCCATCTTCAACTTCATCATCAGAGTGCTGTGAAATTAAAAACTTAATTCGTGATTCGTCTATTTCACCTAAACCCGCTTTAAAAGCAGCTAATTGGTTGTTTTCGCAACCTAGGCCAACGATTAACGCACCACCGGCATTAGGGTGTAAGGCCATATCTTGCAATAAAACTTTTGTGGTTTCTAAATCATCGCCTAATTGAGAGCAGCCAAATTGATGTGGAAATATGTGAACGCCATCAATTTCAAGATCAGCATGGTTACGTAAAAACTCATCTTTCATTTGTTTGATCATGCCATTCACGCAGCCAACGGTTGGGATCAACCATATCTCGTTGCGAATACCAATCTCACCATTGGCACGACGGTAAATATTAACCTCAGGTGATGGCTTTTCGGGGGCTTGTGTAACGAACTCTGGCTGATATTGGTATGTTAATTCATCATGCAATGTTGTTTTGATGCAATGTGTGTGTACCCATGCGCCTGGATTAATATCTTCAAGTGCAAAACCAATTGGGGCGCCATATTTAATGACTCGCTCACCCTTAGCAATCGGCTTAAGCGCAACTTTATGACCCTTATCTATGTCTTCTAACGTTGTAAAAGAAAAGCCTTCAAATTCGATTCTTTCATTTGCATTGATTGGCTGTAAGGCAATGGCCACATCATCAGTATTATGAAGTCGTAATAGTCTGCTCATGCTTATGACTCCAATAAGTTAACAAGCGTTTGTTCAACTGAGCTTGATAGCATTAGACTTAGTTGCTCAGTTACTTTATCTGTAAGGCCTGCAATTTCATTTAAGTCTTTATCCCAATGCCACTTTGCAGCTAACACTGAGCTAACCAGCTCATAGGTTGTTATTGATCCTTGCTGATGTTGTTGCCATTGCTCGTTGAATAAAGCCAACCACTTTGGATTGTCGGCTAATTCTATTTTGTCGCCATTTCGCTCGCCACGATAAAACAATATTTGCCCAGCTAAAGCTGTTGCAATGAGTGGTGGTACAGTTTCGTTGTCGCTAATATATTGCTCTAATTGAGGTAACAAGCGTGTTTTGAATTTAGTCATACTATTTAATGAAATAGACATCAGTAGGTGACATATATAAGGGTTTCTAAAGCGGTTTAATACGTCATTAGCGAAAACCTGTAACTCTTCTTTAGGTAAGGATAGAGTAGGGATGATTTCATCAAATATCAGTTTAGTAACGTATTTTTCAAGCAGAGGTGAAGCGAGAGCCTCGCCAACCGAATCAATATTTGCCATATAGGCAAGTGGAACCATAGCAGTATGCGCACCGTTCAAAATAGCCACTTTTCGTTGCTTATAAGGCGCAATATCGTCAACAACCTTAATGTTTAAGTCACTTCCTTCAAGGTGTAATACATCAGCTAAATGCTGTGGTCCTTGGATCACAAATAAATGAAAGTATTCTGCTGTTACCATGAAGTTGTCGTAATAACCGCATTGTTGCTGTAAAGCTTGATGTTCATCGCGCGGAAAGCCCGTCACAATACGGTCAACGAGGGATGAACAAAAATGATTGTGCTCGTTAAGCCAGTTCACAAACTCGCTTGGTAAATCCCATAACTGACTGTACTGCAATACAATCTCTTTAAGCTTTTCGCCATTATAGTCAATAAGTTCACAAGGAATTATGATCATGCCACTACTGCTTGCACCATTAAAGTGCTTGAAGCGGTGAAATAACCATTGCGTTAGTTTTGCAGGAAATGCCTTTGCAGGGGTATCAGATAACTTGTCCTCGGAAATGTATTCAATGCCGGCTTCTGTCGTATTCGAAAAAATGACTTTAAGGTCACTGTTCTCAGCAAGCTTTAAATAGTTATCAAACTCTTTGTAAACTGGGATTTCTTCGTTAACGCAACTGATAATACGCTGCTCAGAAACAGCTTGGTTTTGCTCATTGATACCACGAATAATACAGGTATATAAGCCATCCTGTGTATTAAGAAGCGGCAGCGAGTCGTAGTCGATGGGTCTGATGATAGCAACACCGGCATTTAAGCCTGTTTGTTCGTTAAGCTTATCTATTTGCCAATCGACAAATGCACGTAAAAAATTGCCTTCTCCAAACTGCATTATACTCGTTGGATATCTGTTTTTATTAAAGTTTTTACGATTTAAAGTTTGCATTTTTGTGCCCGCTCTTAGCATTGTTACAGTGTATTGCAGAACATAGTAGTTAATTTTGCCACCGGTGGCAAATAAGATTTGACAATTTGCTACCGGTAGTCAAAACTGGCCTTTAACAAATAAGTAATACAATTAACGTTTGTTTATAGCTTTCCATTTAAAACTCACAAAATTTTTTAAATGGATACGCAGGTCATGGCTTGGATTGCCGTGTACCTTAATGAAATATAAAGGATTATATAAGACAACATGAACACACAATTGAACACACAAAGAAGACACAACAATGCATAAAAATCTTCTGAGCACGCTATTTCTCTGCTGCTGTTTACTTTTTATCAGTGCTTGCAGTGACGACAACAAGGTTATTCGCCTAACAATGGCGCATACATTAGATACCCGTCATGTTACCCATCAAGCCATGGAGTATATGGCAGAGCGTTTAGCTTATTACTCTGATAATCAAATGGAAATTGTGATTTATCCCGCAGCACAATTAGGCACGGAAAGAGAATTAATAGAGCTATTACAAATCGGTAGTTTGTCGATGACAAAAGTATCGTCAAGCCCACTTGAAGGCTTTGTGCCTCAAATGAAAGTATTTGGGGTGCCTTATTTATTTAACGATAGTGAGCACTTTTGGAAAGTACTCAATAGTCAGCTTGGGCAAAAATTGCTTGATGACCTAGCTGTAGCTCGCCTTAAAGGGCTTGGCTATTATGATGCGGGTAGTCGCAGTTTTTACACAACAGATGCAGCTATTAGAACGCCCGATGACTTAATTGGTAGCAAAATTAGAGTTGTAACTAGCCCAATGGCTATTGCTACTGTGCAGTCTTTAGGTGGCGCTGCCACTCCCATTGCGTGGGGTGAACTTTATTCTGCGCTGCAACAAGGTGTTGTCGATGGTGCAGAAAATAACCCGCCTAGCTATTACCTATCTCGTCATTATGAAATTGCGAAATACTACACCTTAGATGAACACACTTTTGTGCCTGACATCGTAGTTGCTAGTCAAAAGGTTTGGCAGCAATTAACGACTCAGCAGCAACACTGGCTGAAGTTAGCAATGCAAGATTCTGTTACCTATCAACGTAGTTTGTGGCAATCAGCATCTGATCAGGCATTACAGGCCGTTGTTGATGCGGGTGTTGAGGTTATTTACCCAGATAAACAAGTGTTTCAAGAGAAAGTAGCCCCTTTTCATGCCTCATTTAAAGGCACGCCTATCGCCGCACAAATTGCGGCAATAAAAGCGATGCAGGAGGCGTTATGAAAGAGTTTAATGCGAAAATAAACCAGCTCATTGAATGGGTATTAATTGTTGCGATGTTTGCCATTGTTGCAGTCGTTAGTTGGCAGGTGTTCTCACGCTTTATTTTGCGGTCCCCTAACTCTTACACTGAAGAACTTGCTCGTTTTTTACTTATGTGGATTGGCGTTTTAGGTGCTTCGTATGCCTATCGTACCCGAGCACACTTAGGGCTAGATCTTTTCTATCAGAAGATGATTCCAACGATACGTCGTAAGTGTTCATTTTTAATTGAGTTTTCAGTACTGATTACCGCGCTCAGCCTATTAGTTTATGGAGGCGGTATGTTGATGAACTTAAGCTTTGCATTAGATCAACGCTCAGCTGCTCTTGGGATCAATATGGGGTTTATTTACGTTGCTTTGCCAATTAGCGGCGTACTTATCACACTTAATTGCATTGAAAATATCATTTATTTTTTTAGACAAACACAGGAGCAAGAATAATGGAAATGACAGCCATCTTGTTGCTAGTTTGCTTCTTCACACTACTGTTAATCAATGTTCCGATCTCAATTAGTATTGCTCTGTCGACCTTGTTAGCACTGGTTTTACACATGGATTTTACTCCAGCGGCAACGACCATTGCGCAGCAAATGATAGGTGGAATAGATAGCTTTGCACTACTGGCTATTCCGTTTTTTATTTTATCGGGTCTGATCATGGGGCAGGGGGGCATAGCTAGGCGTTTAATTGAATCTGCTATGGCTATGGTCGGTTTTTTACCGGGCGGTCTAGCGCTGGTCAATGTGATGTCTTGTATGATGTTTGGCGCAATTTCTGGTTCTGCAGTGGCGGCCACATCGGCGATAGGCAGCTTTATGATGCCAGAAATGAAAAAGCACGGTTATAGTGAAAACTTCGCCGCTGCGGTCACGGCCAGCGCAGCAACCACGGGTATGCTAATACCGCCAAGTAACATCTTAATTATTTATGCTATAGCAAGTGGCGGAGTGTCGATCGCGGCACTGTTTGTTGCTGGGTATTTACCAGGTATTTTACTGGGCTTAACACTGATGTTGGTTTGTGCCATCTATTCTTTAAAAAACAACTACCCAGTAGCAGCACGTTTACCACTTGCTTTGGTTTTAGAAAAAGTGATTGCAGCCATCCCTAGTTTGCTACTCATAATAATCGTTATTGGCGGTATTATAGGGGGAGTATTCACAGCTACAGAGGCTGGGGCTGTCGCTGTATTATACGCACTGGTTTTAGCCGTTTTTGTATATAAAGAATTATCGCTAGATGAGTTACCTAAAATACTGCTAAAAGCTTGTGAGACAACGGCAATCGTGATGCTCATTATTGCCGCTTCTAGTGCGATGTCGTGGGTTTTATCCTATTCACACATTCCGCAAATGGTGAGTCAATTTTTCTTAACCTTAAGTGATAACCCATTACTAATTTTGTTATTAATCAATCTCATTTTAATATTAGTGGGTGCTTTTATTGATATGACACCTGCAGTGCTTATATTTACTCCGATCTTTTTGCCCGTTGCAGCACAGTTTGGCATGTCACCAGTGCAATTTGGGGTAATGATAGTGCTTAATTTATCAATCGGTTTGGTATCGCCGCCGGTTGGTAGTGTATTGTTTGTCAGCTGCGCAGTAGCAAAAACTTCGCTTCATAAAATCATTAAGCCAATGCTGCCTTTGTATTGTGTGATGTTTATGGTGCTTATGTTGGTGACCTATTTACCTGCCATAAGTGAGTTTTTACCTCGCTTACTAGGGTTGATTGATTAATAAAAACAATTGCTTTGCTAGAGTTAACAGCTTTTATGGATAAAAGCTTGGTGCTACTATAGCTAAGTTAGTTATTTCGGAATCTTCTATGTCAGTGACAATTAATGATATTGCCCGCTTATCGGGGGTATCAAAACGTACCGTTTCTCGTGTAATAAATAGCTCCCCTGCGGTAGGTGAAGCAACACGTGAAAAAGTGCTTGAGATAATAAAGCAAACGGGCTTCTCGCCAGATAAGCAAGCCAGGGGTTTAGCCTCAAGCCGTTCGTATTTGTTAGGGCTAATTTATGATAACCCTGATGCACTCTATATTGATGAAGTGCAACGAGGTGCATTGAGTGTCTGTGCTGAATTAGGCTACGAGTTAGTGGTACACCCAGGCTCTGCAAAACGCGAAGATTTTGTTGATGACTGCTTACGTTTTATCGCTCGTTCAAAATTAGATGGCGTCATTATCTTGCCTCCGGTATCAGAAAACAAAGAGCTCGCTGCGGCGTTAAGAGATGTTGATTGTCCATACGTAAGGCTTGCATCAGTTGATTTGGATGACGCTGATAATATTGTTGTATCTGACGAGCGTGCAGCAATGCGTGATATGGCAGACCATTTAGTCGAATTAGGCCATCAGGATATTGGCTTTATTTCTGGCCCACAAAATTATCGTTCATCAATAGAGCGTTTAGCTGGCTTTTTAGCTGAATTGCAGGTTTATGATGTAAATTTACCCTCAGAATATATTGTTGAAGGCAAAAATAGTTACGACAGTGGTTTAGAGTGCGCTAGGGAGTTATTAAACAAACAACCTAGGCCAACAGCAATCGTTGCTAACAATGATGAGATGGCTGCAGCTGTGCTTCGTGTGGCTAACAACCAAGGTATTAAAGTGCCGGAACAGTTATCGGTCGCGGGGTTCGATGACAATATTCTTGCATCTCGGATCATTCCATCGCTGACAACAATACGCCGACCTGTATTTAATATGGCATGCTTAGCCGTACAAAAGTTGATTAATCGCTCTCGTGGTAATCAAGACAAACTACCTATGCCAAAAACAGTAACGCCACATTTGGTGACACGCGAATCAACATCTCGAGTTCCTGAGTAAGCACGACATTATGTCAATAATGCCGTGCTAGATTTTTATAAGTTATACGCTTTTTTAACCAACCCATAAGTCAGTTGATAAGCAAGCTCGTGGGCTGTTTCAATCGTTATTTGATGATTTGTAACAAGCTCTGCTAAGTAGCGGCAATCAACTCGGCGTGCTACATCATGTCTTGCTGGAATTGATAGAAAAGCACGCGTGTCATCATTAAAACCGACCGTATTATAGAAACCTGCGGTTTCAGTTGTTTGCTGACGAAAACGCAGCATACCGGCAGGGCTATCATGAAACCACCATGCCGGACCTAGTTTTAAACTAGGGTAGTGACCAGCAAGCGGTGCCAGCTCACGACTGTAAGTCGTTTCATCTAGGGTAAATAAAATGATTTTTAACTTTGGATGATTACCATATTTAGTTAAAAGAGGCTTAAGGGCATTAACATACTCGGTTTGGCTTGGAATATCTGCGCCTTTATCACGGCCAAATTGATTGAAAATTGGCTGGTTATGATTACGATGTGCGCCAGGATGAATTTGCATCACAAGGCCATCTTCAATACTCATACCAGCCAGCTCCGTTAGCATTTGGCCACGAAATAGCTCTTGCTCTTCTTCTGTCGCGTTACCTGTGCGGCATTTTTTAAATAATGCTTCACATTCAGATAGTGATAAATCAGCAGTAATCGCACTGGGGTGACCATGGTCGGTTGCAGTTGCTCGACCTTCTTTTTTAAAGTAAGCGCGACGAATGCGAACTGCTTCTAAATAACCTTGCCAAGTACTGGTATCTTGATCTGTTAACTCAACAAGCTTAGCGAGATTGTCAGTAAAGTCTTCTCGGCTCGCATCCACAACATCATCAGGCCTAAATGTGGTTATAACTCGTTTGGCCATGGCCGTTTCAGCCATCTCTTTATGATGTTCAAGTGAATCTAATGCACCTTCAGTTGTTGCTATGAGCTCTATATTAAAGCGATCCATTAATGCTTGTGGTTTATAAGCATCTGTTGCAAGTTCAGCGGTGATTTTATCGTAGTATTGTTGTGCGTTTTCAGAGTTAAGCTTTTCTTTAAAACCAAATACATCACAAAAAACGGCATCTAACCAGTAGCCACTTGGGGTACCTGCAAATAGGTAATAGTTATCTGCAAAAATCTGCCAAGCTTTTTTTGGATCTGCATTTTTTGATCGTGTTAAATCGCCATCGATACCATGCTCAGGAATACCAAGCTCGGTTAATTCAATACCTTGGCTGTAAAGCATTCTAAATACATAGTGATCTGGTTTTATAAAGAGTTCAGTGGCGTTGCCAAAGTTAGGGTTTTTATTAAACCACTTTGGGTCTGTATGGCCATGTGGGCTGACTATTGGAAGATCTTTTATTTCTTCATAAAGCTCTCGGGCAACACTAACAATTGCCGGGTCACTCGAAAATAGCCTATCAGGGTGAAGTGAAAGCGGCTGTGATTTAATTGACATAAGGTTCCTCAAAATCTTGCGTTGCCAGCGGTGGCAAAATTTAAATATGTAATGACTAAACTTAATTAGCAGTGAGTAACTTAGGCACGTTAGTTGTTTTTTAATGGCCTAAGACTGTTATTTATGCAATCAACTTTAGCAAATGTTGCCACCGGTGGCAATGTTGTTGCGCGAAGATAAATCTAGTCTATCTAAAATGAAAAAAGCACCGACCCTGAGGGTACAGTGCTTTATTTTCTAACTTGATGGGGAAATCAAATAAACCTTCCTTGGTTTTGCTAAACTTAGTTAGAAGCTATAGCGGAATCCTAAGCCGAATGTACGGCTATAAATAGACGCTGAGTCGTTTAGAACAGTTGGTAGTTCGTAGTATTGACGATAAACCTCATCTGTTAGGTTTGTCGCATCAAATGTCACAACTAAGTCTTCAGTGACATCGTAACTTACTTGGAAGTCTAAACTTTGTTCTGGTCGACGATAAACTCCTCGTGGATGCGCGAAACGACCTGAGCCATAGCGATTTAAGAATGAGTCACGCCAAACGTAAGAGAGGCGAGTGCTGAAATTTTCTCGTTCATAAATTAATACACCGCTGTAAGAGGTATCTGAAACACCAAATACGCTTCTGTTTGTGTACCCTGTTAATTCACCTTCGTTGCTGAAGATTGGAATGTCTTGATCCGAATCCAAGAAGGTACCACTTGCTTGAAGGCCAATGCCATCTAACCATTGTGGAACAGATTCAGGGAAGTAAACTAAGCCAACTTCAACGCCTTTAAGAACACCATTGGAGGTGTTGCCGGGTTGAGAAAGTATATAATCTTCCATCTCGCCTGTTTCTGGGTTTGGAAATTGAGCTTGGCGTAATGAATCAAAAACAAATCCTTCTATATCTCTGTAGAAGTAGGTCGCATACGCTGAGCTACCTTCATTAAAGTAGTATTCTAGTGAGAAGTCATAGTTCGTAGATTCAACTGGGCGTAGACTTTGATTACCACCGCTTGCGTTGCCATAGCCAACATTTGTAGTGTCTGGACGTAAATTAATAAAACTATTTAATTGGCCAAACTCTGGGCGGCGTAAGGTTTGCGTATAAGCAAAACGAGTAATTAAATCATCGCTTAAATGATAGCGTAGCGTTAAATTAGGTAAGAACTTTGCGCTACTGTTTCGGCCAGTACTTTGTACTATGCCACCAACTTCTCCATCCCAGTGGTAAAAGTCCATGTCAGCGCCTGCGTAGGTATAGCGAAGACCAATATCACCGTCTAATCGATTACCAAAAAGTTGTGTTTCAAATTGGCTTTGCACATACGCAGCCCATGAAGTTTGATCGATATCGAAGTTCTTTTGTAGCGTCATTCGACGCTCGCCATCGGCGCTATCGTAGAAATTAAACGTATCACGATACTCTGCACGGTTTTGCCATAAGTTTTTTGCATTAAAGGCAACCCATGATCTCGGCAAATCACTTTTCCCATCAAAGAAATCACTATTTACGTAGTGCGCTTCTGAGCCTAGAGATGCTAATGGAATAGGGTTAAATCGATTAGAATCACGACTACTGCTATCAGCTGTACGTTTATCATAACGAACACCTGCTTTAGCTTTTGTAAAGATACCCCAGTCAACATAGAAGTCGAGGTCAAGCGTGAATGTTAAGCCATCACCATTATCCTCACCGCCGTTGTCGAACATGGTACTGGTGGTCCATAAGCTTGGATCGGTTAAATCAAGTGGAGTACCAAACTCTTCATCGTAAACAGTCCATGCCATGATGCCGTCTTCATGATTGAAGTCTGCCATGACAAATGGGAAACGAGTATTTGCCTGCATAGCAACAAACTCACGTTCATATTTACTTGTTTGATAGACCAACTCAGATTTTAGTGTTGCATCTTCAGATAGCGCCCATTTACCACCTAATGCAAACATGTAGCTATCAGTTTGGCTCTTAGAAAAGTCGCCGCTGGTAAATGCACCTGAGTCACCCCAAGCACGGGATTTGATGACATTTGTGCCTTCAAACAACACTGGTTGTGTCACGGTTTCTACCCGTGAAGAATCTGCGTATGAAAATAGTAGGTGGTTATTACTTTCGTTGCGGTAGCCATTGTAAAATGCTTCGAAAATATACTCTGATGTATCATTTGGTGCCCATTGAAATGACAGGTTTACTGCTGGGCGTTCACGTTTACCAGTTAGATCTGACTGATTTAGTGCGTCACGACTTAGATAGTACTCAACCTCACTGTCAGTTGCAGGGTCATACATGGTTGCCCCTGGCGTTCTGTCCATACCGTGTTCAAGGCCAGTTGGCCATGGGTAAATGCGATTTAAGTTATCAGCTCTAAATGGCACGAAACCACCTGGTGCACTATTTTCATCTCGGTAGCTGGTGCTAGCAAATGAAAGGTTAATTAATGCGCCGACATCACCAACTGATGATTCCCAACGATTGCTGGCAAGCACACTCACTATAGGATCGGTTTCTTCAGATTGGTCTTGATAAACGCCACGGGCATTGACCACAACCTTTGAGCCTTCAAAATTAAATGGGCGTTGGGTGCGAACATTAAGTTGACCCGCAATACCGCTCGCTAATTGGCTGGCGTTGCGTGTTTTGTATACCTCTACACTTTCAAGTAATGCTGCAGGTATGTCTGCAACAGCAAGTTGACGCCCTGCTGCGGTGAACATTTCGCGGCCATTAATTGTTGTTGTAACATCGGTTAAGCCACGGATTGTAACAGTATTTACTTCACCCGATGCGCGGTCTGTTACCTGTACACCCGTTACACGTTGTAGCGCCTCAACAAGGTTATTATCAGGAAACTTACCAATATCTTCGGCAACAATCGCATCAACAACCTGAATTGATTGGCGCTTGATATTAACGGCTTTATTTAAGCTGCTTCGGATCCCAACAACCTCAATTATTTCAAGGGAATCATTGTTGTCATTTGCTTGAGCGTTTTGTGTTTGCTCTGCAGCCTCATCTGCTGCATAAACACATTGCCCAAAAAGGGCCATACAAATTGTGCTGGCTAATGTCGTTTTCTTAAACATTTAAAATAACCTCCAAAATTATTTTAATGCGAATCAATAACAGAAGTTATTTGATTCAGTGTTAAATCAGCATCATTAGAAAAACCTCTAATGTTCGACAAGGTGCTGATATCGTGTGTTTTTTTAATAAGTGTATTTTTCCTGCATTTTTGCCACCGGTGGCATTTTTAGCCAAATAGTTGCACCGCAAGTAAGCATGCCAGGCTTGTTGTGTTGTCTTCATCCCCCTAACCACGCTCCTAAATTTTATAACACAGAAAATTTAGATGTTTAAGTATTATTATATTCTTTTTAATGATTTGTTACTTATTTCTGTGTATTTTAAAAATAAGTCATTTATTATCAACGGTTTAATTTTTTAATGATTTTCAAATAAAGAATTTAGATGTGTAGTTACATGGCGGTTTGTATTATTTTCTGCTTCAGGAAGAGTTTGTTCTGTTGTTGTGCAAAGCTTTATTTCTTTTTGGTGCAAGCTAAGTAATAAATGACATGATTGTTAATTTATTTATTAAAATTAATATGATAGTACGTTTTGTAGTGTCAAATATGATGCGTAAAACAAGCACGCAAGGAGGATAAAGTTCAAAATGCTACCGGTGGCAATTGTATTATGATATGTATATAATTGGTGTTAATATAAGCTTGTGTAGACTTAAAATTTTCTAAAAACATTATAATTTCAACAGTTAGAGGAACACATATGAGGAAGGATTATTTTGGCCGGCTTGAAAAAAAGTTAAGGTTAATAAGCAAACCTGCATGGTTTGAAACCAGTATTATAAGAAATGCGTTTATCGCTTGCTTAAGCTTCTTGTTTGTAGCCTGTAATAGTCAGCAAAGTGTTGACATTCAGCCTAATGATCAAGCTAAAACAGACATCATGATGTTAAGCGGCACCGGCAGTGATGATGCGGTGAAATGGGACTTTTACTGTAGTGAAGGGCAAAACTGTGGTCAATGGAGCAAAATAGATGTTCCTTCTAACTGGGAGCAACAAGGCTTCGGTAACTATGATTACGGCTACATCCCAGATAAACATAGCGAACAAGGTATTTATCGTCGTGATTTTACCCTACCTGCTGATTGGTCTGGTCGCAAAATTGAAATTGTTTTTGATGGTGTGATGACAGATGCCACTGTGTTTGTGAACCAACAACAAGTGGGCCCAACCCACCAAGGTGGTTTTTATCGATTCAGCTATGACATAACGCCATATTTAAAAAGTGGTGAAGCTAATGAGCTAAAGGTTGTGGTAGATAAAGTTTCGGCTAACAAAAGTATCGAAGCAGCAGAACGCGCAGCAGACTACTGGGTGTTCGGTGGTATCTATCGTCAAGTCTTTTTACAGTCTTTGCCACAATCTCATATTGATTGGGTTTCATTAGATGCAAAAGCGTCTGGTGTATTTAAAATGGATGTTTATCTCGAAGGACTAGATAAATCAAATGCTTCTGTAGTTGAAGCACAAATTTTAGATTTAGATGGCAATCCTGTAAGTGAAACGTTTAATGCCACACTTAATGGTAACAAGGTTAACTTAGCAACTAACGTGGACTCTCCTAAGCTTTGGAGCGCCGAGACGCCTAATTTATATCAAGTACGTATTGATTTAAAAGAAGGCTCTAAAACTCTACATAGGTTCGATAAAACCTTTGGCTTTAGAACTTTTGAATTACGCCCACATGACGGCTTATATTTAAATGGCGAAAAAATTATCCTTAAAGGGGTTAACCGTCACAGCTTCCGTCCAGCAACTGGACGTACTATGACTAAACAAGCCAGCATCGATGACATTAAGACGATGAAAAGCATGAACATGAATGCTGTTAGAATGTCGCATTACCCACCCGATGTGCACTTTTTAGAAGCGGCGGACCGTCTTGGTATTTATGTTATTAATGAGTTAGGCACATGGCAAAAGCCAGTTATTGATACGCCATCAGCGAGACGCCTAGTTGCTCAGCTTGTTAAACGTGACCAAGCACACCCAAGTATTTTATTCTGGGCGAACGGTAATGAAGGCGGTTTTAATACCGATGTTGATGATGATTATCACCTTTATGACATTCAAAACCGTCCAATTCTTCATCCTTGGGAGTTGTTCCGTAATATCGATACTGATCATTACCCAACTTACTCGGAACTAGTAGCTAAAAAAGCCCGTAATGAAGTATTTTTCCCAACCGAATTCTTACATGGCTTGTATGATGGTGGCCATGGTGCAGGTTTGAGAGATTTTTGGGACTTCATGATGTCAACTCCTGTTGGTGCCGGTGGTTTCTTGTGGGTGTTTGCTGATGAAGGTGTTGAGCGTACAGATCAAAATGGCCGTGTTGATACCGACTTTAACCATGCGCCAGATGGTATTGTTGGACCTTATGGTGAAAAAGAAGCGAGCTTTTTTACAATTAAAGAGATTTGGTCACCAATCCAAGTTGAAAACTTAAAGAATGGCCAGTTACTTGCCGGTTCTTTTGACGGTCAGTTGCAAGTTAAAAACCTGTATGACTTTGTTGATCTATCAACTATGTCGCTCGAATGGCGTTTATATCAGCCAGTGACTGCGTTTTCTGATAAGAAGCAGCTTGTGGCGAGCAATAAAGCCACACTCCCTGCTATTAAGCCAGACTCGACAGGAACAGTACAATTGAACTTACCTGACAATTGGCAGCAAAATGGTTGGTTAGAGGTTGAATTTTTTGACCAGCAGCAGAATTCAATTTGGACAGATGCTTGGCCTATCCAAAGTGCGGCTAAACTTGCAAAATTAACTCAAGAGCAATTTGAAAATCAGGCATCAGCAACTAAACCAGCTCAAATTGTTAGTCAAAACGAATCTGAGTTAGCGGTTAAGGCTGCTGATAGAACAATTATTTTTGATGCAACAACAGGTCTATTAAAGTCATACAGTAAGCAAGGTCAAACTGCGGCGTTGACAAATGGTCCTAAGCTACTTCGTTCTGATAACTCACTAAATAAAGGGGTTTATAATGGTATTGGTTCATGGCTAACTCATGATCCAAATGCTGAGAAAGAAGCGCAACAAGATAAAAAACCGACAGAATTAAAGTCTGAAATTATTGCTAATGATTTAGTGATTGAAGTGATGAACCCGCCAGCAGGCATTACAAAGCTAACTTGGACTGTTCACCCTGAAGGTCATTTATCAATGGATGTTGATTACTGGCTTGACGGTGAATACATCCTTCATGGCGTTGGTTTTAATTATCCGAAAAAAGCAATTGAGCATAAACGTTGGTTAGGTGATGGCCCTTACCGTGTATGGGCTAACCGCTTAGAGGGCGTAAACTACTCTGTTTGGGAAAATGATTATAATGAAGGCGTTGCTGGCGAGCGCTGGGAATTACCAGAGTTTAAAGGGTACTTCTCGGATATTCAGTGGCTTACATTAAGCTCTGAGCAAAGTGAAATCACTTTCTCTACTGCAACTCCAGATCTATATGCGCGAGTTATGCAGCCTGATGATGGTGAGCGTCCTGATAATACATTAGCACTTAAATATGATGAAGAAATTAGCTTCTTACACAGAATTAGTGCAATAGGGTCTAAGTTCCACGCTGCACACCACCTTGGCCCACAAGGTCGACCTGTGGCAGAAAGAGGAATAAACAATATCAAGCTAACGATATATTAATTTACAATGACTCATTTGTTTTAGTAAAAGCGCTGCAGAAACCTGCAGCGCTTTTTTGTTTTAATCCACTAAAGTGCATTAATAAAAAGTGGTTATTTGGGGTTAAGGTTTCTTATAGGTGTAGCACTATAGTTATGGTTCGCTTTTTAAATAGTTCTACTACATTGGGTTAGTCATCAACTGACAGACAACAATGATAACGACTATAAAGGCGATATATGCAAAAAGTAACACAATTATGTAAACGAAAATCAGCGTCGTTTACTCCGCTCGCAGTGCTCTGTGCTGCTATTTTCTCACAGCCAAGTTTTGCAGGGAGTTGGCAGCAAAATGTCAGCATTGGTGGTTTTAATAATGTTCATATTTACACTCCTGATTCGCAATCAAGCATAGGCAATGGCCATTCTTTGATGCTGGTATTACATGGCTGCGTACAACCCATTAATAACTACTTAACTGCGAATCTTGAAGATGCAGCCGAAGCCCATGGCATGGTAATAGCCGTTCCTGATGCTATGAATAAAGCAGGCTATAGCTGCTGGTCATATTGGCAAGGAGCAATCAATAGAAGCTCTGGCGATTATAAGAATTTAATTAATTTAGCCAATGCATTAAGTTCTGATGCAGCGCGTAATATTGACCCTAAACAAGTGTATATTGCAGGCTTATCATCTGGGGCGGCAATGGCTGCACAAACGGCTTGTGTGGCGCCTGATGTATTTGCCGGGGTTGCACCAAGCGCCGGGCCGACCATCGGCACAAGTTCAAGTGGGGCAATTTCGACTTGTGAAACAGTGTCTGAAAACACCTTTGTATCCCGCTGTGAAAGCTATGCTGGCAGTTATAAAGATCATTTTGCGACACAAATAGCGGCAATAGGTCACGGCACTGCCGATACCACAGTCAATACCTGTTATAACCAGCAAAACGCAGATGGCTTTGCTGCGCTTTATGGGGTTAATCAACTTTCAGGCACGACGACAATAAGTGATGATGCAACGCGTACTGCTGAGCTGTCACTTTGGCAAGACAATCGGGTTGCTATGCTGTGGTTTAATAATTTGGATCACTCATGGTCGGGCGGGCAAGGTGCGTCTGGTGATTATGTGGCGGCAAACAGTATTAATTTTGCAACCTATCTCGGTGAGTACTTTGCGGCTAACAATAAACGAGTTGATCGTAATGCAGGCCCTGAAATTAGTAATTTAACTGCCACAGACAGTAATAACCAGCTCACCATTACAGGCAGTGCAATCGACCCAGAAGGCAGTGTAACCAATGTTGATATTAACGTGTATAGCCTAGCCGGTGGCGCGGCAAGCTTAATTGAGTCACTGAACGTGCAAGTCGATGCGAATAATACTTTTAGCGGGGTGACAAGTGCACTCAGCGATGGACTTTATGAAGTGCGTGTAAGTGCCACAGATAATGAAGCGAAACAAGGTGATGAAGCTAATCTTACGGTACGCGTTGGGCCAGAGCCAGCAGCTACAGCACCACTACTGAGTGATACTGCGGCTAGTGTAAACGGGCAGTGCGCTACAGTGACGGGAACGGTGATTGATGATAATCAAAACTTAAGTACTGTCGTGGTCAGTTTTAGCAATGGTGATGTGACGGCTACTGTGAATGGGCTTGAGTATTTTGCTGAGCAATGCAATCTAGCGGGTGGCAATAATAGCGCAGTGATAACCGCGAGCGATGATACTTTGCTGACATCAACAGATAGCATTAGCTTTGTTATCGATGCTGGCGTGACAGGCGATTACAATCTTCATATCAACGAAGGCCATATTAGCTGGGGCGAAGGTTATTCTGCCTGTTATTTAGCGTTTGGAACCGCTGCCTTTACAATGCGCGAGTATTCAGCGGGTACAAATCAATGTCAGTGGATTGCTGATGATGACTCAAGTTGTGCAGGGCCATTACAAGCATGCAAAACCACCACAGAACCGACTAATGACGCAGACAACGACGGTGTGCTCGACGGCACAGATAATTGCCCGAATGTAGCGAATGCTGATCAAGCCGATAACGATAATGACGGGATTGGTAATGTGTGTGACAGCACTCCTGATGGTGAAACGAGTGACTCCGACAGCGATGGTGTCAGTGATAGCCTAGATAACTGCCCGCTGGTGGCCAATAGTGATCAACTGGATAGTGATGCAGATGGTGTGGGTGATGCGTGTGACTCAACACCGAATGGTGATTACCAATGCACTGAAACCACCTCAAGCAACTATGCGCATGTGCAAGCAAATCGCGCAACCACGAATGGCTCTTACGCCTATGCGGTAGGCTCAGGTGATAACCTTGGTCTTTATAACACCTTTTATACCAGTATCTTAGCGCAAACTAGTGCTGGGTATTATGAATTAGGTAATTGCCCTAATTAATAGATGTGTGTCGCCCATTCGGGCGACACTTTTTTCTAAACAGCGTTTAGAACTTATAAGTCAGAGTTAGGCTACCGTTTGTTGGCGCGCCATAATAACCTACAGTTTGTAAGCTATTGATGTACTGCTCATCAGTAATATTATTAACGTTAGCCTGTACTGCAACTTGGTCATTAATATTCCAACGCGCGAAGGCGTTTAGCAGCGCGTAACTACCTTGCTTAACATTGTAATCAGTGCTTTCGATTTTAGATTGCCAACGACCATTTAAACCCACAACCATTGCATCTGTTAACGCATAATCTACTGTTACACCGACAACATCTCGAGGTGCCCATTTATTGGTGTCGGCACCATTTTCATATGTAACATCAATATGTGTATAAGATGCGACGATATTCATAGCGTCGGTGATTTTACCAGTGACTTCAAATTCATAGCCTTCTGACTCAATAGACACGCCTTCATAGTAATAAATACCATCTTCAGTGAGGCCCGCATATTGCGCAAAGTTATCTTGCTCTGCAGTAAAGTAGGCAAATGTTGTCATTAGGGCATCATCACACCAAGAAGCTTTTACACCGGTTTCAAAGTTAGTGCCTTTGGTAGGTGCTAAGTATTGGCCGTTGTAATCAGCTTGCTCTTGCGGCTGATAAATATCTGAGTAACTAGCATATAAGTTTAAACCGTCGTTTAACTTATAGGTAAAACCGATATATGGGCTTGTTTCGCTTTCGTCATTATCGATTGATGCACCGGCATTCATACCTGAGCGTTCAAATTCAATAGCGTTAAAACCAACCACGGTAAATAATTTATCAGTAATATTTAACTGAGCCGAGCCAAAGTAACGGGTTAGCTTTTGTTCAATATCTGAATAAAGAACCGGTGTTAACCAATCAGGTTCAGGGATCGCATCTAAATCGTACGGAAACGCAGGAGTTGGTCCGGCCGCTGGTGTATTTGCAAAATCAAACGGGTGCTGATACATCACATCATCACTTTTTGCATGGCTTACCCCAAAGCTCGCTTGGTGCTCTTTACCAAACAATTCAAAGGCACCAAATGCTTTGATTTCAAATAAATCAGCATCGATTTCACTATCATAACGACCAGGAGAACCACTTAGGCCAAGGTTAGTATCTTTATCAATAGTGCCATATGCATAAAAAAGTTTGTCTTGCTCTTCAAAACCACGGAAGTTGTAGCTCGCTTGAAGCTGCCATGCGTTTGCAAAAACATAGTTGTATTCAACAAATGCAGAGGTGTTAATGGTGTCCCACATTGTCCACTCTTGGGTGGTTGTGTCGCTGACATCCCATTTAGCTTGCGTACCATCTGTGTAGTTATAAACAAGGCCGCCCCAAGTATTGCCATCGGTATCAGCGTCTTGATATGAGTAACCCATAGTAACCGTTGAGTTATCAGTAAGCTGACCATCTACCACCGCAGAGAAAAACTCGCGATTGTTCTCAAGGCCATCTAGGTATGACTCTTTATCTTCTGCGGCAGCCACAAAACGAGCAGCCCAACTACCTGATTCAGTTAATAATAGTGAGTAGTCAGCTTGTAAACGTTTAAAATCCCATGAGCCAACAGAGACACCGATTTCGCCGCCGTTTTCGTTTTTAGGGCGTTTGCGTACGTAGTTAAGGGTACCCGATGCATTACCTACGCCGGTAAGTAAGCCATTGGCACCACGAATAACTTCAATCTTTTCGTAGCCGTATGCTTCCATTGCGCCGGTAACGATCCCCCAGTCATTTGGTAAGCCAACGCCATCAATTTGTGTATTCTTAATTTCAAAACCACGCGATGTATAGTTGGTACGGTTCGTTTCCCATTCTTCAACATTGATACCTGGGGCTAAGCGTAAAGCATCATTAATGTTAAAAGCGGAATAATTTTTTAGCTGCTCAGCAGAGATTACACTGATAGATTGCGGCGTTTCATCTATTTCTAGCGCTAAACCTGTCGCTCCTTCACTAATACGGTTTTGTCGAATACCTACAATTTCGATTTTTTCGAGATTAGCCTCTACGTCAGTCGTTTGTTCTGCAAAACTGATTTGAGGGTAAAGTGCACAAAGAATAGCGGTTGCAACAGGCAACTGAGTGAATTTCATTTTTATCTCCGCGTGTTATTTAGCAAATTTTTATAGGGTTATTGTTTTTAATAAGGAAACAATTGGCGGGTAAGTTATCACAACTGATAATAGTTATCATAACCATTCACCGCAAAAGTGGTATGTTAATACAAATAAATGTAACAAATTATGTCGGAGAGTTTTGTCTGTATGAAAAGGCAAGTTTAAAAAGGCGCCCTGAGGCGCCTAGATTTAGGAGTATTTATTTTCTGCGGATACTAAAGTTATCTGGACCTCTACTTGTAATAGATTGAGCAAGGCTCACTTCCTCGATATCCATTACTTGTACTCGCTCTTTAGTGTGAACTACCTCAGCATCTAAAGATTGCTCTTCGTGTATCAGGTAGAAATGATCGCCAATTTGGCCCCCGTTATGATCTATATCAGCTTGGTGTAAGCTGTATTGCTTATTACCTGCACGAGTTTCTAGAGTACCCGTTGTACCTGAGCCAGGAAGAATCGCAAAGTAAGCAACACGTTCATTCCAATGACCTTCATTTAAAGTATCTTGTTCAAAAAATGCGGCACTAAAACCTGCGTTATTTAAGCCTGCAACTCGCGTATATACTGTATGTGGGCCATTAAAGGTTTGTGTTTGCAAGAATACATGTGGTTTTGCAGTAAATGCTTCGCTAAATTCTACCGCTTTAAAAGCTTTAGTATCGTTTAAAGTAAAGCTGCCAATTTCAACGATAGTACCATCGCTCATTGTGTAACGACCTTCGTCCATCGTTAAAAAGTCAAACGACTCAGTACCAGGGTGGCCTTTACCATTTTGCAGATATTGCCACTCTTGAAAAGATACAGAATAACCTTCTGGTGATACATCAGTTAAACGATTTGTACCACCGTGTGTACCATTAAATGTTGGTGCAGAGGTAAATACAGCTGGTGCTGTAAACTCTTGGTCACCAAAGTCATAGCTTTTCCAGTTGCTATCAAGCTGTTTAATCACTGCTTCTGAAT
Source organism: Pseudoalteromonas sp. P80D2 (assembly GCF_036680945.1). Classification (NCBI taxonomy): domain Bacteria; kingdom Pseudomonadati; phylum Pseudomonadota; class Gammaproteobacteria; order Alteromonadales; family Pseudoalteromonadaceae; genus Pseudoalteromonas; species Pseudoalteromonas sp. P80D2. The sequence goes on along the minus strand of NZ_JAZDAR010000022.1, from coordinate 268,592 downwards.
AGTAAGGAATTAATTCACTCGGTAATGAGCAGCTAGGTTCTACATCACATGCCACAGCATTTTGCGTATTGGTTGTTAAGTCGTTAATGCGAACTGGCAATGTTGCTGCAAGGCAGGTTTCGCCTGAGTAAGGATCTAAGCGATATAGTTTTGATTCGTTTTTATCGCCATGGTCGTTAATGACAGAGCGGCTGATCACAAGGTCGCCATTTTTATTTACTGTGGCACCACCTACCGCGATTAAATCGTGTTTTGAAAGCTCTGTAGCCGCAAAGCTTGTGCGGTCAATGCTGTAAACAGATGTTGTGGTTATTAGTAAAAGCTCGCCATTTTTAACGACTAAATCAGCGCGGCTCAAGCCATCAAGGTCGCTATAATCAGCCAGCACAGTTGCTTCGCCAGTGTTTTTATTAATGCTATATAGCTTGGTAAAACTTACTGCAAGTAGTGAATCAGAGCTTGCATCATAGGTCATACCAATTACAGATTTAGTTGTACCAACCACAACATGTTCACCTGTTGCATGATCTAAATAGGCCAAGCGACTATATTTGAATTTATCGGCACGAATAGGTAGGTGAGAATACTGCTCATCACTAACATCAAGGTGACTAACATCAACTTTGTACTCTAACGGAATAGGTGATGAAGCATAATAAGTACGGTTTGTTGAGGCATCATAAGCAATCGCTGCAGAGCTAAACTGAGCGATTGAATGTGCCGTGGCCGACTTGTTTTGCTCGTCAAGGCTAAATACAACACCGGTTTCACCACGGCCCGAGTTCATTGCAAAGATTTCGCCCTGGCAGCTAGCTGCAACAACATTTGATGTAGCTAATGCACTTGCAACCGCAAGGCTTGAAAGTAACAAGTTAGTTTTTATCGACATAAGTAAATCCCACTATTAGGTTTATTCCGACACAAAGAGATAAGACCACTTTGTATTAATAGTGAGCATTATAGTGAGAACCCTCACTTTACGAATGCCGATAAAAGCTGTTTTTGAGTCTAAAATTTAGTCTTTAAGTATTAAAAAAAGCATTTAAAATGTTAAATTAGCTGTTTTTCTGACTTTTCTGATCCTCAGAATTACTCGACATTGAGCTGCCAACGGACGCGGTGATTACGAGTAAAATAGCTAACCACTGCCACACGCTCAAAAACTCAGAGAGAATTATAAAGCCAGCCAATGCTGCAATCGCCGGCTCTAGGCTCATCATAATGCTGAAGCCTTGCGCTGGCATATTGCGTAGTGCCACCATTTCTAAGGTATAGGGCAGTGCACTTGACATGACTGCCACTAAAATACCGAGCGGTAACACTTCCCAACTTAATAGTGCAGTGCCTTGTGAAACGCCGCCATAAGGCACAAGTACAATCGCGGCAACGCTCATACCCATAGCAACGGTCATCCCGCCTGAGCCTTGATTTCCGGTTTTTTTGCCAAACAATATATAAAACGCCCAACAGGCTCCCGCCGCAAGGGCTAAAATAACACCTACAGGGTCAAGGCTGTCTTCGCCTTTCATATCTGGGAGTAATAAAATAATGCCAGCAATGGCGCAGGCTACCCAAAATAGATCGCGTTTTTTACGTGACGAAAGCAGAGCAACCGCAAGGGGGCCAGTAAACTCTAGCGCAACACCTATCCCTAAAGGAATACGTTCAATCGCGTAATAAAACAGAATATTCATGCCACCTAAACTCAAGCCATAAACGATGATAGGCATCCGTTGTCCAATAGGCGGAAATGCGCGCCAAGGTTTAAACACAAGGCACAAAATAGCTGCTGAAAAACCTAAGCGCAGTGCTGTGGTGCCTTCAGGGCCAATTAAAGGGAATAATTGCTTTGCAACAGAGGCTCCAGATTGAATGGTAACCATTGCGAGAAGCACGCAAATAACAGCAATAAAAAACGGTGGAATGGTGCGCTGCATCACTGTCCTTATGAAAGTTAATAGCTCAAGTTTGCGGCGATTCTACTGATGTTTTATTGGAGAAGAAATGTTTTTCGTTAAACGGACACAGATTTTCGATAAAGCAAAATTATGGGTATCAAATTGCTTTGATACCCATACTCAGAATGCTTAAGCTCGACTTGCTTGTTCAAAGGTCGGCATGATGGTTTGCGTGGTCTGTTTTTGTTGCTGGCGTTTGGCCATTTTAAAGAAAATAGCAGCAAATATAGCAGCGACAATATCAACCATATAGCTTGTGTAAAAAAGCGAATTAACGTCACTTGAGGCAAGTTTTAAAAGTGTAGATAACACCATCAACGCACACAGGCTCGCTAGCATGTAAAAGCCAGCAGTGGTTGCCTTTTGTACAGGGTTTAAGAAGCTATATATTACAAAAGCAAAGAAAGCTGCGTAATAACTGTATAGGGTGGCGTAGTTTGTGTTGCTCACAAGAGTAGGTAGCCATTTGGCAGCAACGAGTGTGAAAGCAACGGCTATCATAGACCCTAAACAAACACCAATGGTGAGCCTAGCCATAAACAAGGTACTGCGTTTATTGGGATCTTTTTTAAAGCGTTTATCTATCCATAATAAGTTACCTGAATAGAATAAGAAGGCGCCTAGTAACCCCATAATGAAGTAGCCCCAACGACCCCAATCTCCACCATAGGTGCCAAAATGGAGTGAGAAAATACTGGCAACCATGTTACCCCACACTGCATCTTCGCCTTGCGGATAGCTTGAGTTAACCACTTCTAGCGTGTATGGGTTCATAAATAAGTAATCGGTATCCGGGCCACGTACTACCGCATTATTGTTACTCATCATAAACACCGCAGAAGGTGATGCCGAATTTAAATTACTATAGCGAATGTGGATTGGCTCATAGCCGGGAGCATAGTTTTTCGCTGCGAGTACTTGCTCATTAATACGTGGTAAGTTTTCAATATGAAAACTTTGCGCGGCAGGTGCAGGGCGCTGAAACAATGGCTTACCATCATAAAATTGCGCTAAACCACCATAAATAAAATCATGAAACGCAAACACGACTACGGTAAAAGCAATGACTAAATGAAACGGTAAACTGGCGATACCAATAAGGTTATGGCTATCTAGCCAGAATCGACTAGGTCCTTTTTCTTTTCGCAGTGCAAAAAAGGTTTTAACTAATGTCGGCAGTAAAATAATTACCCCTGAGACCAAAGCTAAAAAGTACAAAACACAGGCAATACCAAGAATATAAACACCAGATTGGTCATGGCCAATTTCGCCTATAAAGCCTGCTGTACGGTGTAAATAATCAACTAAATCGGCAAGTTCGTTTTCGGTTTGTGCGCTGACGTTTAATGTGCCATCAGCATTTAGGTGTGCGAAGTTAAGTTTTTTATCAAGCTCCATGCCTCGGGCATTGCCTTTGATATACCACGAAAGAGGTGCACCTTGGGTATGTAAATCAAGGTTAAAGCCTTTGGCAAGTTGCTCGCCTCGCTCATTAATCGCAGTATCTACCAGCGTTTGGTAGTCATAATTAGAGCTGGTGATTTTAGGAGCTTGTATAGGTGCTGCCCATTGCTGGATTTCATGCTTGAACATGGTCAAACTGCCCGCATAAAAACCAATAAACAGCACTAAACCTGCAATGATGCCTGTCCATGTGTGTACACCTTGATAGGTGCGAAGAATATCCGATCTTACTTTCATGATGCACTCCTTAGCATAAAAAACACGCCATAAAGCAGCAAAGTTAAGCTGCCAAGGATAAGCCACGCTTGTTTTGCTGAGTTGAATAAATAACTAAAACTAAAAATGGTTAGCCAAACAGGCGTGATCATCCACATGTTAAATTGCACTTTATCGCGAGCATCAATGCCTCCTGGGCCATACCAAGCAAAAAAAGCAACGAAAATAAATGAGAGTGCCAGCCCTAAGAATGTACCTGCTAGGGTTTTTCCTAACCAAGTCGGCTGGCGTTTAGATGAGCTTGTCATGAATTATCCTTTTCTTTGCAGCAGGCTAATAAAAGGGATCAGCATCAACATTAGCATGATGCTAAAGATGATGAAGAACACGGTTGCCGTGGTTGAAAACTGTTGAAGGGCAAGTATTAGTGCGCAAACGGTTAACGTAATTGAAAGTAATCGCCATTGTTTTTTAATTGGTTTTTTTAAGAATCGCTGCTGCTTTCTGGTGCAGTAGAAAATACTGACAGCGAAAACGACAAGCAGGGTAACGGTAAAAATGAGCATAAGATTATAGTTGTAGTTGATGTTAAATATCATTGTAAATGATAACTAAACTCAATTGCAATATCATTAAGCTTATGTTAATTTCCTAGCGCTTTTTTATCAAACTTAATTTGTTTAATTCTAATAATCTCTTACGGGGAAAGGACATTGGCTACTGCATTTAAACTTAATTCACTCACCAAAGTTATGCTTACATCATTACTTGTTACGCAAGGCTCAGCATGGGCTGACGACCAAAGCAGTCGAAAATCCATGGATACCATTGTTGTTACAGGTGAAAAAACAGAGAAGTCACTTAAAGAGACCATGTCGTCAGTGGCGGTTGTTGATAAGTCGCTTTTAGAAAACGGCCAACTTGCGTCGATATCTGAAGCACTATCAGAAATGGCGAACGTTGTAGTTTTAACAGGCTCGGTGCCAGATATGCGAGGCGTATCTGGTAATGGTGGTGCAACAGGTTTTAACTCATTTAGTGGTGGCTCAAAGGCTCGTGTTTCAACCTTGATTGATGGTGTTAGCCAACCGTTTGTAGCCGATTTAACCGGTGATACGGGTCTGTGGGATGTAGAACAAATTGAAGTTTACCGAGGGCCGCAATCAACCAGTAATGGTCGTAACAGTATTGCGGGGGCTGTCTACATGACAACAAAAGCACCTACTCAAGAATTTGAAGGAGCAGTACGTGTCGGTTATCGTAACCAAGATAGCTACCTAGATACTGCCGCAGTGGTATCAGGGGCGTTAGTTGAAGATGTATTAGCATTTCGTTTATCAACTCAGTATGTTGATGGCGAAACGTTTTCGAATCCACCGGTATACGAAACAAATCCAACTGATCGTGAATTAAACAAGCTAAATACCAGCAGCACACGCGCTAAATTACTTTACACACCAAATGAAGATCTTGCTGTACAGCTAACTTATTCAACTTACAGTGAAGAAGGTAATTCGGGTCGTAAATACTTTTTAGCGGATGAGCCATTTGATTATGAGCCGCTATATCAACGTATTATGGATACTGAATCTGATACCACGCAAGTAAATGTTGATTACAAGATTAATGATGATTTATCGTTAGATGTTTTAGTTGCTTACATGGATTACAAATGGGGCTTTGAAGCATACGAGCCACTTGAAAGCGCAGAATCTGACGTATCAATGGATGAGAGTAATATCACTGTAGATTCTAAACTTAACTTTGGTTTAAGCAATGATTTTTACTCAGGCTTCATTGGTCTTGCTTACTTTGATCGTGACCAAGACTTTGAAAGTGTGGGAGCAACAAACTATTACGGCGACGATAGCAGTAAATCGACCGCAGTCTATGGTGAAACAAGCTTTAACCTAAGCCGCGAATTAACATTAACAGCGGGTCTGCGTATTGAGCGTGAAGAACAATTACGTAATTTCAATATGGCATTTCGTGGTGATATGCTCGTTGAGCAACTTGATAATTCACACACACTTCGTTTACCAAAGCTCGCGATTCAATATGATATTAGTGACGAAACGACATTATTTGCTAGTGCACGTCGTGGCTACAACGCGGGTGGTGGCGCACTCGATTTTACTGCTGAAGATTACTACTACTACGACGAAGAAACCGTTAATACCTATGAAATTGGTTCGCGCAGCGTTTTAAATAATGGTGACATGAATATCAGTGCTAATGTGTTTTACAATAACTTCAACGGTTATCAAGCGCTTAGCTCAGCACGTAAAATCACTAATATTGAAGATGCTCATAGCTATGGTTTAGAAGTTGAAGCTTACAGCATGTTGGGCGATCAGTGGCAGTTACATGGCGGTTTCGGTTTATTGAAAACTAAAATTGATGAATCATCAGCCTTTCCTGATGCCGTTGGCAATGATTTAAACTCTGCACCGGAGTTAACGGCGAGTTTAGGTCTGTCGCATTGGTTTACCGATAGTCTAAAAGTGAATTTAAGTGCCAATTATGTTGATGAGTTTTATGGCGACTTAACAAACACAGAAGAGCGTGTTGCGGGTGATTACACCATTACGCGTTTATCGATGACTTATGATACTGAACAATGGTTGATAAGTGCCTTCATCAACAACGCCTTAGATGAAGAAGCATATACCTCACAAGAACCTGTCAGTGGTCGTTACCCACAAGGCTATGTGGCAGTGGTTAACCCGCAAACTATCGGTGCATCTGTTACTTACCGATTTTAAACTAATCGCTAGTCGCTAAGCTTGATCAGCGACTAGCTTAATTTAAAGCGATTAATTTGCCCGTTTAAGTTATTCGCCAAGTTAGCCAGCTTACTCGATGAGTCCGAAATGCTTTGCGTTTGTTGCTGCGACTTTCGACTGGTGTCTTGTACTTCGTTTAAACGCTGGGCGATTTCTTCTGTTACTTGAGATTGCTGCTCAGATGCAGAAGCTATGGTCATATTGGCATCAGAAATGGCTTTTGCTTGTACGCTAATTTCATCGAGCATATGGCCCACTTTTTCTGAGTTTATCACCGCTTCTTTAATTTGATTATCGCTAGAGCGTATCCTCTGCGTCACAGCATTGGTTGCAGATTGTAATGAGTCAATTTTATCTTGGATCTCAAGAGTAGAGCTTTGTGTGCGACTAGCCAAAGTTCTTACCTCATCAGCAACAACGGCAAAACCTCGGCCTTGTTCACCTGCTCTCGCAGCTTCGATTGCGGCATTGAGTGCCAATAAATTAGTTTGTTCGGCTATATTACTGATAACACTTAAAATAACCGTGACTTCATTTACTGATGCTTCTAATTGGTTAAGGTCTGTTAGTGATTTGGTGAGTGTATCGGCCACTGACTCAACAGAACTAACTCCTTGTTGTACAACCTGTAGACCTTCTTGGGTTTTCTGATTAGCTGCGGTGGCACTGCTTGCCGCTTCTGCACAGTTTTGAGACACTTCTTTAACGGCCGTTGAGTTTTCATAGACTGAGCTTGAAATCACCTCAATCGCTTGGCTTTGAATATCATTTAGCGTTTTAGCTTGCTGTGAAATTTCATCTAGGCTTTTTGCTGCCACTTGCGCTTGCTCTGATTGATCATGTATCTCTTTAAGAAGCTGAGATAGCTTATCAACCATAATATTAAAGCTGCTCGCAAGCTGGCCTATTTCGTCATCGGCTTTGTGGTCAATATAACGAGATAAATCACCTTCAGAGATACGCTTAGCTTCAGCAATTAAGGCATGGGTTGCTTTAATTACCTTTTTCTCTAATTGCCAGTAACACACTATTAAGGTAGCAATAATAGTCAGGACTAAAACTGTGCTAATTAAACTCAAGGTAACCACACGGTCGTGATTTCCTTTGACTTCAGCCGCACTTTTTTTCTCAATAGAGCTTAAAAACGCTTGCACAGGTTGCTGAATTTTCTCAACTTCTGCCATGTAAGCATCGTTGGTTAAAAGCTCGATAGCTTGCACCCACCTTTTATGCTCGCTAGGGGTTAAGTTATTGGTATCTCGGCCAAGCAAATCACTGACCAAGCTAAATGCTTTTTCTTCTGTTTCAACTAATTTAAGTGATAAGTCGTTAGATTTTTGCAAGAGGGCTAAATCATCAGCGGCTACATTAAAGGCCTTTAAACGCTGTTCATAACTTTTCTTTTCGCCATTTAGCCAAGCTGCTTTGCCTTGAATTTGATCAACAAGTTGATGGTATTCAGCTTCATAGCGAGGATCTAAGGTTACAACATGTTGACGAGCAAGTTCTGTAAGGTGAATCGAATTTGAAGATGAAAACTTAGCAAGATGACTCAGTTCATAACGCTGTTGGGCCGACTCCATACTTTCGTCTTGGCCTGATTGCAAAAATAGAATAATGAGGAGTAGGCCTGCTGCAAGGGCAATGGTTGCTGCGAAAACAGCTCTGAGTAAAAAGCGAATAGTCAAAATATTACCCTTCTCATTGAAAGTAAATATTATTAACCATAGTACAAAAATCTAATTTCAATAAAAATTACGAGTAAGTTAATTAGAGGTCATCATTTAAGCTTGTAATAAAGAGGCTTAAAATGACAAGGGCAGTGTCAACTGCCCTTGAATATTAAATTTATTGGTCGGCGGGGTACACAACGCCAAGTTGGCTTCGCGCTTCATCAAGCACCGCCATAACTTGTTTTGACAGCGTATGAGTATTAACTGAGGACTCAATTTGTCCGGCATTCGCTGCTTGAATAAAGTGGCTTACTTCATGGCGCATAAAGTGTTCATCAAATGGCTCAGAGAGTTCTTCAACCGTGCCATCGTTACCTATGTATTGCATACGCTTTAATAAAGAGATTGCTTCGATACGAATACGGCCTTTTTCACCTTGTATCTCAGTAAAATTATCGCCTTGCGAGATTTTAGAATAGCTGATCACCGCTTGCTTATCAGCGTAATTTAATAATACATCGCCAGCTCCATCAACGCCGGTTTCAAGTAACACGCCGCTGGCTTTTACACTCTGAGGCGCGCCCCATAAAGCGAGTAAAATATACAGCGGATAAATACCTAAATCGACTAATGCGCCGTTAGCAAACTCCGGTAAAAAGGTATTTGGGCGCTCACCATTTTTATACTTATCGTAACGTGATGAGTACTGACTATATTGACCAATATATTTGCGGGGTGTGCCAATTTTTTCGATGGCATTTTTTAAGCGTGCGAAGTTTGGTAAATGGGTGGTCATCATCGCTTCCATGTATAAGCGTTGATGTGTTTTTGCCGCCTGAATGATGGCCTCAAGTTCTTTACTGTTAGCAGCCGAAGGCTTTTCACCTAAAACATGTTTACCTGCTTGCAAACACAACACGGCGTAGTCTTTGTGTAAGCTATTTGGTGCAGCGATGTAGACAGCATCGACTAATGGGTCTTCGCATACTTGCTCAATATTGGTAAACACTTTTGCGTCTAGAGCGTCGTGCTTTGCAAGGAAAGCCTCGCCTGTTTGCTGCTCTCGAGAGCACACACCATATAAGGAGAATTGTTCAATTTGTTTAGCTGCACTCAGTAGTGTATCGCTTATAAAATTGGTGCCTACAATCACAAAGTTCATGGTTACTCCTCGTTGTTTTGTGCAAGCCATGCTTGCCAATCCTGTTCAAACTTTTCCATTTGTTTATGTTTTTTGCTTAACAAATGTTTGTCTTCATCTTCTTGTGCCATATAAGGGCCTACGCGGCATAATGCACAGTGTTTATCACCTAAATAAGCGGGTAAAGTCAGCTTGGCGGTAATGCTATTGTCAGTTTTTTCGCTAAATACATAGGTAATGCCGCTGGTATCTTTAACGTGTTTATCGCGATCTACATTGCGAATTTTATAGCCTGGGAATAAATTAATATCGAATGGCATTTGCCCTAGATAATGGCAGTTTAGCCCTTGATTTAAGCTGCCTTCAATATTCCATTCGCGGTAAGGTTTTACATCCTTAGAGGTGATGTAGCAGAGCATCGGGCCGTTTTTATCTAATGCGAACTGGCTTGCGTAGTCTAGGTAGCGATGCAACAAAGCACGGTTTAAAACATTCATTCCACCTTGTTGGGTATTTGCTTTAAATGCAGCTTCACCTTTAAACGCGGGTATAAGTGGAAATTGAAAAATAACCACATCAAAACAAGCGCCATCTAAGCGCTGCCACGAGTCTGGATTTGTTACATCAAACTCGGTGAGTGTTTCAATGTTAAGTTGTCGCAAGGCGCTAAGTGCATTGTCGGCATATTTTTGTTCTATGGTGTTTGCATCATCATAAGTTGAAGCAACAAGCTTGGCCGGTTTTATATAATGCGCAATAGAGTGTGAAAATGATAAATCACCATCGCCTACAGTTAAAATTCGCCAACTAGGGTCTAAAAACATGCTGTTATTTGCCTTGTGCTGGCGTTGTTTCTTGTGCGATTTCAGGGCAAAGGGCTAAGCGAGTTTTAAGACCTTCAATAGCTATTTGCTTAAAGATTAAGTTAAAACTAATTAGTACGGCAATAACGATATGAATAGGACCATGGGTAAAACCTGCGTCTGTATCAAAAAGCATTAAGCCGAATAACAAGAACATGGTAGCTAAAAATATTTCAATCAACTGATTAGAATATAGCTTTAAGCTGCCTTGGTTTTTATGATCTTTTTTAATGTGAATCGCACAAAAAAATGGGATCACTTTTATTTTAAAGTGAGCGTTTTTTTCTACGTAATTTTCGCCAAGGTGGTCTAGTTTAGCGCGCAGTTGATCTATCATAGCAAGTCCTTAAAAAACTGAGCCGCGGATGTTACCGCAAACGCAAGAAAAGGGCTACTCAGGATAGATATTCATGCCAATTACAAATATGTGGCATACAAATACCACAGACGTTAAAACAAAACGCATTTTTTGATAATCAACGTGATAGGTTTGCCACTGCGGTGAGCTTTTTTCAAATAACAGTACTAACCAAAAACTTGCTGCGAGCCAGACTAGAGTCCAAGTTGCTGGTAAAAAGCTTAAAAAGCCAATCGGTAAGATAGGAATAATCGCTTTTATTGCATCAGCATGCGTTTGCTGTCCTGCATGCCATAAGTTACCAGCCATAAAGGCTAAAATAGCGATGCTATAAAAAGTGAAAAAGTCTAAGTTGACAGCATTACTACCCGCAATAAGTGGCCAACCTACGCAGCCTAAAAACGGTAGTAAACCTAAGTAACCAAGTTGAATGTGATTAATAAACTTTTCCATAATGACCTTTTGACCGCTTAAATTAAAAAGCATACCGAACGGTATGCTTTAATTAATATCTCACTGTTATTTTATACCAGTTAGGCGGCTAAAACGATCGCTTTATTATTGGCGTAATTCTCGACGTAGAATTTTGCCAACCGTCGATTTAGGCAATTGTTCCATAAAAATGATTGATTTAGGCACTTTGTAAGCACTTAAGTTTTCGCGGCAATAGTCACTCACCTGTTGCTCATCAATCTGCTCTTTTAAAGTAATGTAGGCACAGACACGCTCACCGGTTTTTTCATCTTTTGCACCAATAACGGCTGCTTCACAGATAGCTGGGTGCTGACAAAGTACGTTTTCAACTTCGTTAGGGTACACGTTAAAGCCAGAAACAATAATCATGTCTTTTAAACGGTCTACAATTTTGTAATTACCACTTGGTAGTTTTAGACCCACATCACCGGTTTTGAAAAAACCTCGCTTCATACATTTGTCGGTTTCATCTTGGCGCTGCCAATAACCCATCATCACCTGCGGGCCTTTAACAACAATTTCGCCAGACTCACCGTCAGCAACAGGCTCGTCGTTTTCATCCCAAATTTCGATAGCAGTGTTAGAGAGTGGGCGGCCAATGCTGCCAATTTCTTCTTTTTTAAAGTCGTTTAAGGTTGCAACAGGCGAGGTTTCTGATAAGCCGTAGCCTTCTGTGATTGTACATCCTGTGGTATTCATCCACGCATCAGCTGCAGCATGTGTTAAAGCTGCGCCCCCTGAAACGGTCATTTTTAGGTTTGAAAAATTAAGTGCTTTAAACCCTGGGTGCATACACAAGCCAATAAATAAGGTGTTAATCCCTGAAAAGTAATTAATCTCAAATGGTTCGATTTGCTTAACTAACGCATCTAAATCACGAGGGTTTGGGATCAGTACGTTAAATTGTCCCATGGCAAATAGGCCAACCATATTCACCGTAAAGGCGTAAATATGATAAAGCGGAAGCGGGCAAATACCCGTTTCTTGGCCGGGCTTTAAAATGTCATCAAAGCGCTCATTCATTTGCTCGGCATTGGCTAAAATGTTGCCATGACTCAGCATCGCAGCTTTGGCAACCCCTGTGGTACCACCGGTGTACTGTAAAACAGCAATATCGTCACGACTTGCTTGATGAGCAGCAAGAGGGGCGAGTCTTTCACCTTGGCGGATGAGTTCGTTTAACGAAAATTGACCCTCTTGCAATGTTGGCTCAGCAACAGCCGCTGCAACAATAACTGTTTTGATCGACGTATCATTGATAACCGTTGCTAATTTATCGGTAAGAGCATCAAGAATAACAATGGCTTTCACATCTGCATCATTAAACTGGTGTTGCATTTCACGGGCAGTATAAAGCGGGTTGGTATTGACTATGATTAAACCTGCACGAATTGCTGCATAGGTAACAATAGGGTAATCAACAATATTAGGTAGTTGAATGGCTATTCTGTCTCCAGCAACAAGACCACTTTGTTGTTGAAACCACTGTGCCAAGTAGCGAGACTGTTGTTCAACTTGGGCATAGCTGAGTGTTTTACCCGCACTGTTATAGGCAGGAAGGTCAGCATAAGTTTGACACGTATGCTCTATTAATTGCGTTAGGTTATCATGTGTGTTCATGGGGATTCCTTAGCGTGTTGTTCTTATTAATTGTTGTTTTATGAGGTGATCCATCACAGAACCCATTATCCAATTCGGTAAGTAACGACTCATGATATAGGTTAGTTTAGATTGTAAGCCTAGGATCACCATTAATTTTTGTTTATCCAAGCTGCGCAAAATTTGTTTTGCAGTATTGGCTGGGTTTGTTATGGCTTTAGATGTTTTGCTTGCGCAAATTAAGCTGATTTTTATGTTATTTGGCTTAAATTTCTTGCGTAGCTTTTTGGCTAAAATCAAAGCGTTTGGCTCTGGCGTAAATTTAGTTGCATCAATAAGGGGGGATGTAATTGCTAGGTGGCCGTTCATGCTTAATTGTGGCGTTATTAGTGTTGCAAAGTGCTGACAAGCAATACTATTTTCTTTACTTAGTTGCTCATTGGTACTGCAGCTAAAAATGGCTAAATCTGGTTTGCCTATCGCTGCGATTGCATTATTTACTTGAGTTTGCAGCGCTTCATTATCGCAGATATGCGTAGCAAAATACTCAATGTATTGGTAATCATCAGCAAGCTCACTTAACGATTGTTTTGTTTGTTCGTTGAAATGTAAATCGAATAAAGCGACATCGTCTCCACGGCTAATATATTGCTTTGCCAATTCGAACCCAATGCCACTGTTGGCACCGGTAATAAACACTCTTCTTAACATTGCACGACCACTAATTAGCGAAACTAGCTAGTCAATATATATAAATTGTTAACAGAAAACTTAGCTTTAAACGACCCGTTTTTAACTTTTTGCGCCATTAACTCGAGTGTGTCTTACGATAATCTTTTGGTGGAATGCCATACCAGCGCTTAAAAGCGCGAGTAAATTCGCTGTAATTAGAAAAGCTTAGGATATCTGAGATGTTCGATAAACTGAGGCTAGATTCAGTTAAATATTGATGTGCCAGATTACAGCGTACATCATCAACTAATTCACGAAACGTTGTGTCATGCTTTGTTAAGTGACGCTGCAAGCTGCGAGCACTCATTGATAGCTTTTCGGCTATTAGGTTTACGCCAAATTCTTCGTGGAGTAAGTATTGCTTGATCAGCACTTCAACATGGTCTGAAATGTTTTCACGTTTTGTATCTTGAAGCTGCCCAAGCTGTTGGCTAAGTATAGAAAACAATTGCTTATCTGAGTTCTTAATAGGGAGCTTTAGGTATTTTCTTTCAAATACCACTGCGGTGTGTGCACAGTTAAATATTGGAATTTGCCCTAGTGCTTGGCGATAAACACTTTGGTTGTCATCACAGCTATGGGGAAGCTCCAAACGAGACAGCTTTATTTGATCATCGGTTAACTGCTTTAATAAATTGACCCCAACGCTTAAGGCTAAGTCGGCACCATGATAAACACTCACCTTTAGGCTAGTGCGAACTAAAAAAGATAGCTTTACATAGTCTTGGTCTACTTCAAGGAGTAAGTCAGCGCTATTTTGATGAACATGATAGTACTTAGTTAAATTTTTTAGCGCCATTTCAAGGGTGTCGCAATTGCCCATCAAATAACCAACAGACCCTAAAATATTCAAGCTTTGCCAACGGCCTAACTCTAGCCCGAAATAGGGCAGGTTTAATTCTTTCGCCGTGAGTTCTAATAGCTGAATGAGTTGCTGATACTGCACAAAGTTATTGGCATCTTGTAATTGCTTTCTGTCTAAACCAACGCGCGATAATAGTGCGTCAGGGTTCACCAACTTACTTTCGATCATTTCAATATAGCCGTGTAGAGCAGATACTCTAATAAGATCAGGTGCTTGTGTTAAACGGGGCATAGTGTGCTCTTTTTTAGTGCGTTGGCGTAAAAAGTAAAAAAAATTGCGTGAAAAGTAAAGTAATACAGGTCATTAAAGTTTAACAATGTATTAACCATTTGGCCTGCTAGCTGCAATTAAGGCTGTAACGTGCTTAGAGGAACACACAATGAACTACTCAAAAGTTTTTATTAGTGGTGGTAATGGCTTTATTGGCCGCACACTTGCGCGCTACTTTAAGGCGCATGGAGTCGATGTATGCGGCGTTGATTTAACACCCTGTGAAGAATTTAACATTGTTGCAGGTAATTTGAATGAGCCAGCGAGTTGGCGCTCATTAATGAATGACTGCGATTTAGTTATTCATACAGCGGCTATTGTTTCAAATGCGTTTAGCTATAAGCAAACATGGCAGACGAATGTGGGTTGGACGAAAAACTTACTGGATGCAGCGGTGGCTGTAAACACAGTAAAGCGCTTTATTCATATTTCGTCGACGGCCGTCTATGGCAGTGATTGGCAAACTGATATTAAAGAAGATGCGCCTTTGTTCCCTGATGGCAGAGCCTATAACGATTCGAAAATGATGAGCGAGCATTTATCGCTAAGCTATCACGCCAGTAAAAAACTCAATGTCACAATAATTCGCCCTGGCGATGTCTATGGGCCCGGCTCAAGACCGTGGATAGCTTACCCATTACAAGAAATCGCCAAAGGCAAGTTTATGGTACCAGAGGGCATGTTTGGGCCTGTTTACATTGATGATTTAGTCAAAGGCATTTACCAAAGTGCCATGAGCGACGATGCAAGCGGTGAAATTTTTAATCTATCAGGCCCTGAGCAAGTGACTAATCAAGTTTATTTTAATTACTTGGCACAGGCACAAGGGAAAAAGCACGTCACAGTAGTGAATTTGGCTTTGGCGTTAAAGCTAACAGGGTTCATTGAGTGGTGTTATCACCTTGTTGGTAAAACCACAGATATCAATCCGTCGACCATGCGCATGCTAAGTCGTAAAAGTGCAGCGTACAGTAATGAAAAGGCGCAGAACATTTTTGGTTATAAACCAGAATTTACATTACAGCAAGGTATGCAACATGCATTGCAGTGGGCGTATGAACAAGGGCTGTGTAAAGAAGAACCACGCACAGATACCGCCACAGCAAATTAAAGGCAACTAGTTAACTTATTGAAAGCAAGTGAAAAGAGGGCACACATATGGCATTACCAGATATTATTAATCATCAAGATTTCTTACTGACTATTCATACAAATGATGAAAAGCTAATTAAAAACGCTTTACCAGGCGTGCACATTTATCCACTCATGCTGGATTCTGAAAATGGGGTATGGGTATTACGTGTTTTATTTGAGCCGGGTACGGTTTTGCCAAAGCACTTTCATACTGGGGTTGTACATTTATATACCCTAGCAGGCAGCTGGCACTACACAGAATACCCTGACGATTTACAAGTGGCTGGTAGCTATTTGTTTGAGCCAGGCGGTTCTATTCATCAATTTCAAGTACCAGCAGACAACACTGAAGTGACCGATACCTTTATGGTGGTTATGGGGTCTAACATTAACTTTGACCCAGATGGTAACTATATGAACATTATGGATGCAGGTTGGATTGAGCAAGTGATGTTAGCAGCCGCAAAAGAGCAAGGAATTGAGCCTAACTACATTAAACCAAAGAGTTTATATGGTTTTAGTAAGTAATTTTATTCCCTGAAGTGAAAGCCCTTGATTACATAAGTGATTGAGGGCTTTATAGTTTTTGCTATTCTGTGTATTTCAATCTAAAAAACAAATCAATTTAATCTAAACAATCAATTTTATTTTAATCGCTCATACCTCTATTGTATTAATCAAGCAGACGCAAGGCTGCGTTAATTAAACATTTTTAAATACATCAATGAGGAATACTATGAGCACTTCATTAATTAACACAAAACTACAACCATTCAATGCAACAGCTTACCACAACGGTGACTTTGTAGAACTAACAGAAAAAGACGTGCTAGGTAAGTGGTCAATCTTCTTCTTCTACCCAGCAGATTTCACTTTCGTATGTCCTACAGAGCTAGGTGATGTTGCAGATTACTACGAGCAACTTCAAGAAATGGGTGTTGAAGTTTACTCAGTATCAACTGACACGCACTTCACTCACAAAGCATGGCACGATACGTCTGACACAATTGGTAAAATCAAATTCCCAATGATTGGTGACCCTACAGGTCGTATTACACGTAACTTCGGTGTGATGATTGAAGACGAAGGTCTTGCTCTTCGCGGTACATTCGTAATGAACCCTGAAGGCGAAATCAAAGTAATCGAAACTCACGACTTAGGCATCGGCCGTAGCGCGAAAGAGTTAGTACGTAAAGTACAAGCTGCACAGTACATTGCTAACCACGACGGTGAAGTATGTCCTGCATCATGGCAGCCAGGTGAAGAGACACTTGCTCCTTCACTAGACCTAGTTGGCAAAATCTAATTTGCCACAGCATTAAACGATAGCAAAGCTTTGCTTTGCTATCTCAATGCAACCTTAATTGCCCATCACAACTCACATTAAGCACATTAGCGGGTGATGGGCAGTTATCCCTAAAATTTTTCTAGATTATTTATTCTGAACTCAAGGGCTAAGCCATGTTAGATACGAATATCAAAAACCAATTAACAAGCCACTTTGCTTCTATTACCAGCCCTGTTGAGCTGCTTATCGCCTTGGATGACAGCAATAAATCAACAGAACTTAAAAACTTAGCAAACGATTTAGCTTCGTTAAGCGACAAATTTTCGGTGCGAGATAACCCTAGCCAAGATGTGCGTCGTCCATCTATGGTGGTATCTTCACCTATTAACAATACGCAAATCACATTTGCGGGTGTGCCTATGGGCCACGAATTCACCAGTTTGATCCTTGCTCTACTGCATACAGGCGGTCATCCAAGTAAGGCATCAGAGACTGAAATTGAACAAATTAAATCATTGCCTGGGCCGCTTAACTTTGAAGTGTATATTTCATTGAGTTGTCAAACATGTCCGCAAGTAGTGCAAGCACTTAACCTGATGGCGGCACACAATGAAAATGTTACGGCTACGATGATTGATGGCGCCTTGTTCCAAGACGAAGTGAACGAGCGTAATGTGTTAGCAGTACCGGCTGTGTACTTAAATGGTGAGTTATTCAGCCAAGGCGCTGTAAACCTGACTGATATCTTAAATAAAGTAGATACCAAAGCGGCTGCACGCCAAGCCGAAGCACTGAACGATAAAGAGTTATTCGATGTACTTGTTGTTGGTGGTGGCCCTGCAGGCGCTTCTGCGGCAATTTATTCAGCACGTAAAGGCTTAAATACGGGTGTGGTTGCAGAGCGTTTTGGTGGTCAGGTATCAGACACATTAGCAATTGAAAACTTTATATCAGTTAAAGCGACCGAAGGCCCTAAATTGGTTGCACAACTTGAAGAGCACGTAAAAGAATACGATGTTGATGTAATGCAAAACCAACGTGCGGCATCGCTTACTAAGCAAGATAATTATCAAATTACGCTAGAAAATGGCGCGGTCTTAAATGCTAAGTCAGTGGTGTTAGCAACCGGTGCACGCTGGCGTGAAATGAACGTGCCAGGTGAGAAAGAGTATCGCGGTCATGGGGTTGCTTATTGTCCTCACTGTGATGGTCCGTTATTTAAAGGCAAAGCTGTAGCGGTTATCGGCGGTGGTAACTCTGGTATTGAAGCTGCAATCGACCTTGCAAACATTGTTGAGCATGTCACTGTGCTTGAATTTGCTGATACCTTACGTGCTGATGAAGTACTTATTCGTAAAGCAAATAGCTTAAACAACATTACTATTATCAAAAACGCGCAAACGACAGAAGTTGTTGGTGATGGTAAACGAGTAACAGGTTTAAGCTATATTGACCGCATCTCTGGCGATGAAAAATCACTTGAGCTTGCAGGTATCTTTGTGCAAATCGGCTTGGTGCCAAACACTGAATGGTTAAAAGATTCAGCGTTATCACTGACTCGCTTTGGCGAAATCGAAATTGATAGCAAAGGTGCAACATCATTACCGGGTGTTTACGCGGCAGGTGATGCAACAACAACGCCGTTTAAGCAAATCATTATTGCTATGGGCAGTGGTGCAACGGCAAGCTTAGGTGCATTTGATTACTTAATTCGCCACAGCGATGAAACTCAAAGCACAGAAGATGCAGCCTAATTAGTTGCATAAACAATGACTCTTGATTAGGCAGCTCACACCCATAGCTGCCGCTTTAAAGCCGCCCTCTCCAAAGGCGGCTTTGTTTTTATTAATACAGCTATTGATACTGTGCTGCGGTTATAAACTCCTCAAAACTTTCACACCAAATAACTACTGTATTGTAATCACTGACATCGATACCTTGTGGTACAACTAGCTTAAAGCCATTGAACGAACGTACCCCCGCAATACGCTGCATGGTGCCTTTTTGTGCTAAAAAATCGTCTTCGTTATCAATAAAGTTTCGCGATAGATAAAGTTGATAGTCAGGCCCAGGTGATAACGTGCCCTGCATAGAAATAGCATCATTCGTTAAATACACCTTGCCATCACCATAATGCAAGCGATCTGAGCCTTTGAGGTCGGGCTTAAACGTTGCACTAAACTGCGATCGATCTTGATGCTGCTTCAAAATAGCAATATCGGGTGCTGGTTGTTCAGTTAAAATAGGTAAACTGTACACTCCAGCTATAAAACCCGCTGCAAAAATCGCCAATGTCATAATGGTAATTATCAGCGCTTTTAGCATGCTTACTCCTTATTTTTTAGCGTTATGATGTGACGTTGCTTTAAAGAAAATTGTTTTTCAACATCACCAAAGTATTGCAAATAGAGCTTCTCAAGTTCACCTGATTGCTGCAGTTTTTGCATACCTTGTTCTAGCATATCTCTAATGTGTTGATTTTCTTTGCTTAAGTAAAAGTAATAGTCGCTGGGGTATTGCAACATAATGTTTGGCGCAATGACAAAATTGAACTGTTTTAGTCTATTCAGTTCGGTGCCAATTGCCAGTACTGAGCGTGGAAAGTAATCACCGAGCCCTGTGTCAAGGGCTTTTACCATCCCTGGGTAATCAAGCTCGCCATTAACTGTTAAACCATTGTTTTTCAATACGGTATAATCTGACCAACTTTGTTGTTGCAGGCCAACTAAGGGGGTTAATTCAGCAAGGCTTTTAATATTGCTAAACTTTTCTTGGTCTTCATGACGGATAATAAGCAAACGCTTGCCGTGTAACCCTTTATAGAGTGGGATTGTCGTTCTGACTAATGAATCAAGCTGCTTATGAGGTAAAGAAAGCCACGCTAAGGTTATCGTTTTATTATGGCTGAGCTGTTCGATAATTCTCTTATCGTTCATAGGTTTAACGTTATAAAGCAGCACAACATCCACATCCATTGCGGCAAAACTTTTGTCGAGGATATCGTGAATATACTGGTTTTTTACCGCATCAGTATAGCTGGGTTTAGCAAGCTGAATAACGATTTGTTCATGAGCTAATACTTGTAGACTCGACAGAGCAAATGTCATTAGAAACATCAGTATTGCTCTGTTCATTAATTTAAGTCCTTTTTTGAGCGCACGTTTATACGACTATACTTTGAAAACATGCACCTGTTGTTGTAGACGCGAAGCCAGTGAGGCCAATTCTTGGCTGGCTTGAGCATTTTGTTGCGAGCTTTCGCTAACCAGTGAAATGCTACTACTAAATTCATTAATATTACAACTTAGTTCGTTAGCAACAGTGGTTTGCTCATCCGTTGCGGTGGATACTTGGTTGTTCATATCGGCGATAAGAGCCATTTCTTGAGTAATTTCAGTCAGTAATTGTGATGAGCGCTCTGCATATTCAACACTTTGTTTAGCACTTTCGTCTGCATTGCCCATGGCGTTCACTGCTTGCTGCGCCATTGTTTGTAGTTTACTGATCATTTCGTTAATACTGGCTGTGGCTTTTTGAGTGTTGTGCGCAAGCTGCCTTACTTCATCGGCTACGACTGCGAAACCGCGACCCGACTCACCTGCGCGTGCAGCTTCGATGGCCGCATTTAATGCAAGTAAATTGGTTTGTTCTGCAACGCCTTGGATCATCATTACCACTTGATTGATATCGGTTGATTGTGTATTTAACTCATTGATTAATTTTGTATTCGCATTAACGATGTGTGATAGACGGTTTATTGCATCGATATTTTCTTGCACAGACTGCTGACCCAGCTTGGCTGTTTTATCAGTGTGAGTGGCTTTTTCTGATGTTGATAATGCATTTGCGGCCACTTGCTCAATGGCACTGCTCATCTGTGTAATGGCAGTGGCAATCATTGCTGATTGATGTTCTTGCTCTGTGGCTGTGCTTGCAACTTGGTCGCTAATTGAGTTCATTTGCTCTGCGGCAGATGAAAGGGTGAGTGTTGCGCTAGTTACATCATTTACTAATGCATGAATGCGCTCCATCATGGCATTAAAGTGGTTTGCTGCTTGGGCTATTTCGTCATTACCATGGGTTTTTGCGCGCAAACGTAAATCGGCATTATCGGAGATAGAACCTATCGTTTCACTCAGCGATAACAATGGGTTATGGATAGAGCGATAAATAATAAAGGCAATTGCCAATAATAAAATTATTAATACAGTGATAGAGGCAGTCATAGCGATGGTGACTTGAGCAAAGTCTTTATCTGCGGCGTTTTTGAACTTGTTAGCCTCATTGATTTGTAAGTTTATTAGCCCTTGATAACTTTCACTGAGTGGGTCAAACACATCGTAAAGATTTTTTACGAACACCTCGTTAGGCACTGCTTTAAGTTGGTTACTTTTAACTTGGGTTAAAAACGCGTTGAGTGCGCTTTCTACCACAGCAAGATTTTTTTCCACGATATTAACTAAGCGCTGCTCTTCTGCGGTTAGTTTGGTTCCTAAATAGCTTTTCCATTTGCTGTCAGCAACGTCTTTTGCATTTTCAACGGCGGCTAGAAAATCAGTTTTTGAAATTTGATCAGCGCGGTATTTATGGAATAGATCAACAATGCTAACTGCGTAATTGTCCGATACTGTTTTTATCTGCTCAAGGGGGATGACTCTATCGTCATACAAACTGTCGATGCCTTTTACCATGCCCGACATAATAGACATTGTAAAAATAGAGGTGATCACAAAAACTGTAACCGGTAACAAAGCCAAGACGGCTAATCGCGTACGAACGGTGTAGTTATTTAACATGAGCGTGCAAATTTTTGTAAGGACTTAGTATTAAAACTAATAGAGAAATAGTTTTAAGCAAGTTTTTGCAATTGTTTTGCAGGCTTTTTCTTAAGAGGCATATCTATTACGACTTAAAGGTAGCCACAGAGGTGCGTTGGCTCTGGTTAAGATAACAAAGCCAGTATTTACACTGGCTTTGTTTTGTTCCTGTTTGTACATTAATGACCGCGATTAGGCATTTGCCGAGGCATTTGTCTTTGTGTATTACGGCGCATTTGTTGGCGCTGCATACCTTGCTGACGTGCTCTATTTGCCCTATTTAATTGCTGCATACGATTTTGTTGCCTATTTTGAGTGTGCTGGCGTTGCTGCAATGTTTGCTTCGCTTTACTTTTATCTATGCTTTGCAATTTATTTTGCACTTGTTGGCGGTCAATATTTTGTGCCCGATCTTTGATTTGTTGCTGTTTATCGGTAGGTAATGTTTGCCATTTACCCTCAACACGTTGTTGCCATTTATCGGCATCACGCTTGAGCACGTTACCTTTTTGATCCGCAAACACGTTGTTTGCTTTATCGCGTTGGCTGATGGCTGTTTTTAAATCGCGTTTCACTTGCTGCTTTGAAGCGAGACGAGACTTACTCTGATCGCGTTTATAAATATTATGCCTTGGTTGCTTATTATGGTGGCCCGGTTTATGACCGACATTAATTTTGTTACCAATATTGATATTGCCATTATTAATAATAACTGGGCCGCGGTAACCACCGCCATACCAGCCATTACAGCAATGATAAGGTCGATAATGGGTTGGCCATCCAACATTCCAATTCATCCCTAGATTTAAAAAACCATTGCTCCAACTTAAGCCAAACGACCAACCTGTCCAGTTGTTATAGCCAATATTAAAACCCCAAGTCGGTGGGCGAGGGTAGTAGTAGCCACCGCCCCAGTATGGTGGGTAATACCAACCTGTACCATACACTGGCACGCCATAATAAGGGTATGACCACATGTAACCTGGGTAATAACCAACATACACCACCTCAGGAGTTGATTCGTATATCTCGACGTAAGTGACGTTGTAAACGGGGGAACTTGGAGGAATTTTTGCGATGTCATCTTTTGGAATGCTATCAGCAACAAGCCAAGGCCCTTGTGCGGAATCTGCCTTAAACCACACCGCATTATCGACTGCATAATATTTGCCTTTAATTTGCAGCACTTGTGCATCCGTATTAATAGCATAAGAAACTTGCGTGCCCGGGATACGTTCAAACTTAGGTTTGCCATCATAGTACACAGTTAAACTGGTATCTTTACGGCTGATAGCCGCTGTTTGCGGCACTTTTGCATCTAATACAGCTTCTTCAGCTTCTTCAGTACCGGCAACTGAAACTCTGAGGCCCCCTAAATCTGATTCAGGTGGAATATTGGCAAAGCTTTCTGGTAGTTCATCGCCGCGTACAAATGTCCATGGGCCTGTTTGTTGTTTTGCACGATACCAGCGCCCAGATAACAAGACATACATGTTATTCGTTTGCATTTCACGTAGCCACGGGGTTTCAGTGTTAAACACATACATGAGCTCGCCACCGGTTAAGCTTTTCCATTTAGCTGCGCCATCAGTTGCAATAAGTTCGGTGGGTTTAGTGGCTACAACAATAGCTGGTGGTGCACTTAGATCTGAGCTTTCGGTATCTTTAGGAAGCATTTTTACAAGTTCAGCCGGTGGCGACTGAGTATATTCATAAGGCCCTTTGGCTTGTTTTGCCCGATACCAAAATTGCCCATCGGTGAGATAGCAAAGTTTGCTTTTGCTATCTTTAATCACTGTCATGGCGGTGTTTAAAGCACGCTCAAATTGGCTGTTTTCAATTTTACTAAACTTAGGTTCACCATCAAAACTCAGTAATACCGACAGTTGCTCTTTGAAAATAATCGTTGGAGGGTCGGTTTTTAATTGCGTTAAACTTTGTTCTGCTGCTTCTGCACTTTCAAGGCTGGCGGTGAGTTGCGAAAGCGAGGTTTCGAATTGACTGGCTTTTATTGCTTCATTAACGACAGCAGTAAATTTTTGTTCTTCTGCATCTTTTGATTCAGGCCAGCGTACATCGGTGACAGTGATATTGCGAACGGTGACGGTATCGTTTTCGCGATCAGTATCTAGTTTAGCTCTAAACCAAAATACGCCAAACACAGCGTCATTGCCTGAAACCGAAAATGACATCGCTGCACGGGCTGTTAAAGTATTACCGTTTAGTTTCTCGGGTTGTGGCTGGTAAACAATGAGTGTGCCTTGTGACGTTTGCACTTGTTGAGGCCACTCAATGGCTTGGCTAAAAAATGAAAACAAACATAGAAAAGAGAGTATTAAAAGCCTGCAGGCAATAATAAAAGGTAGGGGGAGTTTCATGGTCAATCCTTGGCTAACATAACTCTTAAAAGTATAGCCAATGACATCGAAAACGCTTAAAAATTGTTCCTATTTTTAAAGCGTTAGCTTAGGCAACTTGAGTTAAAAAATTTGAGCCCGCATTTAAGCCCATTTCATAGCCCGCACTGAGTTTTTCAAATGATTTTGTTGTTCGACCAACTGCAAAGTTGGGTGGCGGTGCAATAATATTAATTTTACAATCGCTTGGTGGGTTGGTAATAAAATCAATGCTTTGATTGTAATTTTCTGCGCGTCTTAAGGTGGCTTCTGCTAATGCAGGGGTGTTTTTATAAAGACGTTTGACGAACCAAGGCGCTTTTGAAGGCTTTTTCTTATAGCCAAGAGGCTGAGATAAAATAACGGTGATTTCCTTATTACCCATCTCGTATGCTTTACGGATTGGAATAGAATCTGCCACGCCACCATCAGTAAGTTGCAAATTGTCGATAACAGGAAATTCTCGATAAGCAATCGGCAGCGCACAAGAGGCTTTTAATTGCTGTTCAAGATGAGTTGCATTTGCTTTTAAGTACTCTGCCTGTCCAGTTTGTATGTTGGTTGTGACTATATAAAACTCACTGGCTTGTTTTTCGAAGGTGTCGAGATCTAGACGAATATCACGGATGGTTTCTTGCCACAGCCAGTCTAAATCAAACAGGTGGCCACCTTTGATAAAACGAACAAAATCGATGAACTCTGGTCGGCAAGAGTAATCGGTGATCACTGCATGGTTACGTTTGTATTGGGCGCACAAATAAGCTGCAATGTTAGTGGCTCCGGCAGAAACACCATAGCATTGAGTAAAAGGTTGGTAATTGGCTTGAATAAAAGCATCCAGTACGCCAGTGGCAAAAATGCCACGCATTGCACCGCCTTCTACAACGAGTGCCTTATTATTGTTCATTTTCGCAACCTTGCTTGTAACCGTGAGTGCTTCTAACCATAGCAAACACGGTTACAAAACTAAATAGAGTTTTGGCTCTAAATGAGGTTTAACTATTGCTGAGTTATACCGCCTCTACCCAAAGTACGCCAACTTGTTTGTCGGTCACTTTTACTGTGCTACCCGCAGCAATGGGGGACTGACTTTTTAATTGCCAAGTAATACCCGAATACTGATGTGTGGTTAACCCTTTATCATCAACTTCGGCATTAACGACAAAGGTAAGCTCAGCAAAATCGCTATGTATCGGCTTAGTATCGGTTTTATCCTGCATGCGTTTGAGAGGTTTCCAAAGCACGAGAGCAAAACCAAGAGTAAACACGATATTGCTCCAAAGCGCGGTAGTGTAACTCGTATCAAGTAGACCTATATTCATTAGTAAGCCACTGGCAAATAAAGATAAGCCTAAAAACAGTAATACATAGGTACTCATACCCAGTACAGCAACTTCAACAATTAGCGCGATAACACCTATAATCATCAGTGCTTCGGCTAAATGGGTATCTAAAAATGCCATCAGCCCACCTAACTTTGTTGCTTTTTATTTAAAGAGTTAATAATAGACATACCTTGAGCTACAAGCGAGCTTGCGTCAGTACCACTCTCAGGAAGTAATACCACAGATGACTCACGCGCAATGGCTTCTTTAGCGGCAATAGCTTTTGTGGCAAGGTCGAGTTGAATTGCTTTTTGGCCTTGCTCGGTGTCAGCGGCTTCACCTACTTTACGCAGTGCATCTGCTTGTGCTTCAGCAACGGCGATAATCGCTTTCGCTTCACCTTCAGCGCGTAAAATTTGCTCGGCTTTTTCAGCTTCGGCAGCAAGGACTTGGGCTTGCTTTTTACCTTCTGCCACGTTGATGGCAGACTGACGGTCACCTTCAGACTCTAAAATTTGCGCACGTTTTACACGCTCAGCTTTCATTTGTGCTTCCATGGCTTCCATTACAGAATTAGGTGGCACAATATCTTTAATTTCGTAACGTAAAACCTGAATACCCCAAGGCTCAGATGCTTGGTTAATCGCGGTAACTATGTTGGTGTTTAACATGTCGCGCTCTTCAAAGGTTTTATCTAGTTCCATTTTACCAAGTTCAGAACGCATCGTTGTTTGCGATAGCTGAGTAACCGCAAATACATAGTCATCAACACCATACGTGGCTTTATACGGGTCAAGCACGCGGAAATACAGCACACCATCGACGATAAGCGAGATATTATCTTTAGTGATAGCAGACTGCGAAGGCACATCTTGCGCTTGTTCTTTTAAGCTGCGGTCAGCGGCAATACGGTCGATAAATGGCACAATAAAGTTTAAGCCGGCTTCTTTGGTAGAATGGTATTTACCAAAACGCTCGATTAACCAGGCACGATTTTGCGGCACAAATTTAACGCTACTTTTTAGTAGTACTAAAACAAAAATTAGAAGAAAGACTTCTACATTTAACAACAGGTCTAAAATGCTAGAAACGGGGTCCATGTACTTTCCTTAATACAATTAATATTATTTTTCACTGCTCAGATTACCACCACAAAGCAAAGCACGCTATTGATTTGTAATCGTTACCTATTTAAGTGCAGTTTTATTCTTTATGTATTGTATTAATAATTCAGTGCATGTTTTATCAAATACATGTGCTGATCAGCTTGCGCCACGATCTCTTCAGCAGTTTTTTGTGTACCTAAAAACATGGTGACTCCGACGCTTGCAGAGCCAAGATATTTTATATTTTGATACTTAAATTGAGCTTCTATTGCTGTTTGCAGTTTATCGGCAACACGATGAGCGTTGTGTTTAGCTGTTTGCTCATCACGACCAAGCCCTTCAAGTAATACAACAAACTCATCGCCACCAATGCGAGCTAAACAGTCTTTTTCGCGCACAACCGTTTTCATTCGATTAGCAA
This sequence comes from Pseudoalteromonas sp. P80D2, assembly GCF_036680945.1. Classification (NCBI taxonomy): domain Bacteria; kingdom Pseudomonadati; phylum Pseudomonadota; class Gammaproteobacteria; order Alteromonadales; family Pseudoalteromonadaceae; genus Pseudoalteromonas; species Pseudoalteromonas sp. P80D2. The sequence continues at coordinate 241,706 of NZ_JAZDAR010000022.1, read as the reverse complement.
TTTCAACAAGGTAAGCATCGCCTGTGTTGTGGCCATATTGGTCGTTTAACTTTTTAAACTTATTCAGGTCGATAAATATCACCGCGCCATAGTTTTGGTCGCGCTTGCTCATTTGTAACGCAAGCGATAAACGAATATAAAAATAGCGGCGGTTTAAAAGTTCAGTTAACGGGTCGGTAGAGGCAGCATAAAGGAGTTGTTCTTCAAGGTGTTTTCGTTCGGTAATGTCTGTTGCAATACCTAAAATGCCGATGACTTTGTTCGGCTCTGTGTCGCAAATAATAGGGGTTTTCACTTCCCAGAAAATATATTGGTGTCCGTCGGGAAAGGTAAGCTCAACTTCTTCACGGGTACGCTCACCGCTGAGCACCCGCTTGTCTATTTTCGCTAGCTTTTTTACGTCAGGAATTGGGAAAAAGTCCACATCACTTTTATGTTGTAATTCTTGCTCAGAGCAAGCAAATAAACCCAAGGTAAGCTTATTAGCATAAACGTAATGCCCGAGCTCATTTTTTATGTAAACGTATGCGGGTACGTTATCAAGTGCAAACTTTAATTCAGCAACATGAACGGGCAATTTAGAGTTATTAAGTTCGGCCACAATATGTCCCTATATAACAAGCCATAAATTGATAGTGAACGAAAATATCTTATTAAACAAGACTGACCACAGAGCAAAAATTATAACTAATGATTTATGTATAGTTTTGAAAAATAAATAAAAAATTAATAGTTGGAATGGGTGATGAACTTTGTTATTAGGTGTGTTTTAGACTCGTTTGGTTATCTCAAATTTTAACTATTTTTTATTACTGTGTGATTAAAAACTTCCTTGTTTTTAGTCATCACTTTGGCTTTTATGCTTTGTTGAGAATGGCAAGGTGTTTTGTATGATGCGCGCTAAATAAGCGACAAAAAATATAACCCGTTACAAACATTGATAAGCTATAGGTTGCTCCAGGAATTGCCATGGCGGCATTATTGATTAAGGTACTCGCAATTAAAATGGCAAGGGTGCCATTTTGTAGCCCAACTTCAACCGCAATGCTCATTTGTTGCTTGTGATCTAAGCCCGATATTTTTGCAAAAAACAGCCCTAGTAACAGCGTGCTGAGGTTTAATGTCAGCGTTGCAATGCCACTGGTCGCAAAAAAACTCAGCATTTGGTCAGCATTTTTATGAATAATGCTAAGCACTATCACAATTAAGAACACACTCGAAAAACGACGTATAAAGGGTTCTATTTTCAAGCTCAAATGGGGTTTAAAGTGATTAAATACCATTCCTAAGCAAACAGGAAGCACCGTTATCATAAGCATTTGCACTATGGTTTTAATCACTGGCAAAGCGAATTCGTGGCCCGGCACACTCAATGTTTGCATGGCAAAATGCATAATCAGTGGCAAGGTAAAGGGTGAGATAAATGTGGCTAGCGTTGTTAGACTTATTGACAGCGCAACATCCCCTTTGAATAAATAGGTATAAAGGTTTGAGGTCACACCGCCAGGGCAGCAAGCCACTAAAATCAAACCTATAGCGAGCTCTGGGGTCAAGGTAAAACTCATTGCTAATACAAACGCAACGCTAGGCAATAACAGTAGTTGGCAGCTTAAGCCTATTGAAAGTGCTTTGGGGCTAATAAATAATGCCCCAAAGTCTTGCTTTTTAAGCCCTAACCCCATGCCAAACATGATGATAAATAGTGCTAAAGGCAGCACTATTTTAGTCATGATATCAATTTGCATGGTATATCCTTATTGATCGTAACCCGGACTTTTATTGTCGAGTAAGCGCAGTAAGGCAGGCCAAGCAATTGCGCCACCCAGTCCCTTAGTAGCAACTTCAGTTTGCCCTTTGATACCCTCAATAATCGCGCTAGGTACTTGTACGAGTTGCTCGGTATTTTGTGAAGTACGAGTTTGTACAGCGCATGCAGCTTCAAAAACATACATAAACAAAAATGCATCAGCGACCGTTTTACCTACTGTTAATAGGCCATGATTACGTAGCATTAGAAAGTTATTAGAACCTAGGTCATTCACTAAACGGTCTTGCTCTGCAGGATTAAGGGCAATGCCCTCGTAGTCGTGATAACCCAAACCTGAGTGCACAACAACAGCTTGCTGAGAGATAGGCAATAAGCCGTCTTTGTTAGCAGACACTGCCGTGCCATTGAGTGAGTGGGTGTGAATAACGCAATGGGCATCATCACGCGCCATATGAATACAGCTATGGATATTAAACCCCGCAGGATTAACAGGGTATTCACTGTCATGCAGCTTATTACATTGTTGATCTACTTTGATAAGACTTGATGCGGTAATTTCGTGAAACATCATGCCATACGGGTTTATCAAAAATTCGTTGTCTGTGCCGGGAACGCGCATTGAAATATGGGTAAAAATTAAATCATCCCAGCCATATAAAGCAACTAGGCGATACGCGGCAGCAAGCTCAACACGGGCTTGCCATTCTTGCTCTGATACTGTGTGTTTCATGGTCATGGTGTTTTCCTAAAATGGTACTTTGCGAATAATAATGTCTTTAAACATGACCCAATCACCAATAAAGCTATAAAAAGGGTGTGTAAAAGTAGCGGGGCGATTTTTTTCAAAAAAGAAATGACCAACCCAAGCAAAGCCATAGCCCACAACTGGGCATAAAATTAGCCAGCTATATTGCTGCTGATAAATAGCGGCAAACAAAATAGCCAAAACAATCCAACTGCCAATGAAATGTAAGCGTCGACAGACTTTATTTTTGTGTTCTTGTAAGTAATAGGGGTAAAACTCTTTAAAGCTCGCGAACTCGCGTTTACTTGCTACAGTGCCCATATTGTTGTCTCCGTTGTTAATTACAGGTTAACAATAGGCTTTTATTCTTTTATTTACTTGATAATATAGGTCATTAAATTGTTTATTTAGGACGTGCATGAGAACCTTATCAAGCTGGTGGCTTCGTGCTATGGCTGAGTCGTTTAAGTGGCAGGGTTTACCAATTAATGAATTGTTTGCAGCGGCAAATATTCCTTTGGCAGAATTAAGTAGCCAAACAGCCCGATACCCACAAGCCAGTGTCAGTATGCTTTGGAAGCAGGCGCAAGCCATGTTACCAAACACCCATTTAGGTCTTTATGTTGGCAGTAACATGAATGTACGCGCTATTCCGGTGGTAGGCATGGCGATTATTCAGTCAACTCAGTTATTGAGTGCTTTTCGGCTGATATTGCGTTATCAAAAATTAATGGGCGATACCCATAATGTATCTTTGATCGATCACGGTAGTGAGTATGAGCTTCGCTTTAACTTTAGTGATGGTGAACGTGATATGTCACTGCTAAGCTACGAAGCGCCCATGGCGTTTTGTGTAAAAATAGCACGCACTGTAAAGGGAAAAGATTGGCACCCAACGCGAATTTGTTTGCAGCGTAAAGAGCCACATAGTGAGATTAATACGCACTTTAATTGCAACATTGAATACGGCGCAACGACCCATAGCCTGTTTTTTAGCGAAAATACCGATAGTGAGCCTGTGTTATCAAGCCAGATGAAACTAGTGACGCAAACGAATGTGACGCAGGTACTGAGAATTTTACTTGAAGAGCATTTAATTCAAGGCCAAACCACCAGTAAAGCAATGGCAAAAGCACTTAATATGAGTGAAAAAACGCTGCAGCGCCGTCTTGCAAAAGAGGGCACAAGTTTTAGTAACGAATTAGCAAGTTTAAGACAGCAAAAAAGTGTGTCGTTGTTAAACGAAACAGATCTTTCAGTCACAGAAATAGCCTTTTTATGTGGCTACTCTGAAATTAGTGCATTTCATCATGCATTTCATCGCTGGTATGGCATGTCGCCAAAAACCTACAGGCAAAAAATGGCAATAATAGCAGGGTCATAATAAGCACGGCTTTTTTCAGTGAGCTGTTTGTAGCTATTATTTTAACTAGTAAAAAGGTACAAGTTGGCGTTTGTTCCTATTCTGTTTGAGTTTGATAATTATTCATACAAAAACAACAGTAAAAGCTTAAATAGCAATTGCTTAACACCGACTTGTTACCTAAAATTATTGATAGGACGCAAGGATGATCTAAAACCAAAACTCCACCATTAAGTATGAGGCTTGCTGAATGCGAAATCTATCGCTGCGCACTATTTTTATTAGTTTTGTGTTAATTGCATTGTTTGTTGTCACTGTGGTTAGCGCCTTAATCAATACCAGCCAATTTTCTCGGCTTTATTACCAACAAACCGAAAAGCAATTATTGCCTGACGCTGTGGGTAAAGTTGCTGCCGAAATTGACGCTCAAATGCGTTACCCCATCTCTGTGTCACAGTCGTTAGCTGAAAACCAAATGCTGCATACGTGGATGAGCGAAGGTGAGAAAAGCTCGCCAATTCATCAGCGTGTCATGGCGTACTTTGCTGACTTACAAAGAAAAAGCGGTGCATCATCAGTGTTTTGGGTAAGCAAAAACTCAATGAGTTATTACACACAAGACGGCTTTTTCAAATCAATCTCACAAAGTGAGCCAAGAGACAGTTGGTTTTTTGACTTTATTAGCTCAGATAAACGCCAAGCGCTCGCTTTAGATGTGAGTGAGCAGGGTGGACACCTCACTTTATACGTTAACACCTTGGTTGAAATTGCAGGGCAACGACTCGGTGTTGCGGGGCTTGGTTATGATATTTCAGATATTTCTAGCATTGTTACGTCGCGTAAAATTGGTGAGCAAGGGTATTTATTCTTAATTGATGACAGCAAGCGAATTATTGCACACGCAAACGATGCTTATATTGGTAAACAAGTCACAAGCGTCGCTTCATTAAGCGCATTACAAAGCTTTTTGAGCAGTAAACATACTGGCTTTACTCTATCGCAAGTCGAGCTCGCAGATGAAGATGTTTATGCTGGGGTTATGCCAATTGAAGGAACAGGCCTTACTCTTGTAGCGGTTCAGCCTAAGCAAGAGATATCAAGCGCGATTAATACAGTCGTTTGGATGTCGATTATCGTAAGTGTCGTGCTTGCGGGTATCTTTTTGGTGCTTACACTTTATTTTGCTAATTGGCTAAGTAAGAAAATACGCAGTGTTGGTGATGAACTACTGGGCATGGCAGGTCACGGCGGTGATTTAACAAAACGTTTAGATGACAGTGTTGATAATGAGCTGGGACATCTTGCTAAGGGCTTTAATGCCATTATTGGTAAAGTAGCCGAGCTTGTCGATGAAATAAGTGTTACCGAGCAAGCTATGCGAGAAGGGATTGACGATCTTGCGAGCTTTGCCAATAAAACCTTTGTTGCTACCGAAGATCAGCGCGCGCAAACCGATCAAGTTGCCACAGCTATTACAGAAATGGGGCAAACTATTAACGAGGTGTCTGATATTGCTCATCGCACAGCAAGCGACACGGAAGAAGCGGTACGAGAAACCGTGCAAACCAATCAAAGTATGGCTGCCACAGCGCAAACCATGAATGAATTGAATGATATTTTGATCACGGTTGATAAAAGTATCGGTGAGTTTGCTAATCAAGCAGCTGAGATCAACTCGGTTGTTGAAGTGATCAATGCAATTTCAGAGCAAACTAACTTATTGGCACTCAATGCGGCAATTGAAGCAGCAAGGGCGGGTGAGCAAGGTCGTGGCTTTGCGGTGGTTGCTGATGAAGTACGCTCACTTGCACAGCGTACGCAAACATCGACTTCTGAAATTCGAGAACAGATTTCGCGCTTACAAAGCTCATCATTGCAATCACAAGAAGCGATTGCCGAAGGTACGCAAAGTAGTCAAAAAGTGACTGAGCTTACGCATATTGCAGTGTCTGCACTTCAGTCTATTCAGCAGAAGTTTGAGATTATCAGCCAAGGCAATCACCAAGTTGCAGCAGCCACAGAAGAGCAGGGCACGGTGGTTGAGCATATCAATCAGTCGGCTCATGATATTTCAGACAGTGCAATGCAAATACATGATAACGCAGAGCAACAACAGCGTGGTACGCAAAGCTTATTATCGCGTGCTCAGCACCTTAAAGATTTAGTCAGTCAGTTTAAAGTTTAATAGCCTGCTTTTTAAATCTGCTTCGAGTAAAAGGCGTTAACAACATGTGTTGTTAACGCCTTAATATTTTTTAGCTTACAAGTGAGTGATTCAGTTTACTTATTCGCTGCTAATTCCTTTCTTATTAGTAACACATCGTGCAAAAAACTTTCAAAAAGGGACTATTAACTAAGTTTTTAGTGCGTTTAAGTGCGCTGCGTATTACAATTGAGACTTTATATCATTACCGCATTTCCAGCTGATAGGTATTTCACTTCTTCATGACAGATATTACAACACACCAAGCATCTAGACGCCGCTTGTTGATTGCCTTAGCCATAACGTGCTCGTTTATGGTGATACAGGTTATTGGCGCCTATTATTCGAATTCGCTTGCTGTACTTGCTGATGCTGGGCATTTGTTTGTTCATAACAGTTCTTTATTCATCGCGCTTATTGCCTCAAGCATGGCGATATATTTTGCAAAAAACTTTAATGATGGCTATCAGCGCGCAGAGCTCACGGGTGGCTTGATCAATGGCATCTTATATTTAAGCATTAGCTTAATTATTCTTTATGAAGGGGGTGAGCGCTACCTTCATCATAGCGATGGTCATGATTTACAAATTAATAGCTATTTAATGTCGGTCATTTCAGCTATTGGTTTTTTGTTTCATGGTGCTGCAGCATGGGTGCTATACAAAGGGCGCAAAGCAAGCATTAATGTGTATGCGGTGTTTTTACACTCGTTTTTTGATTTAATTTCAACGGTTTCAACCTTCTTCGCTGGTATTTTAATCCACCTAACTGGCTGGGCCGAAATTGATATTATTTCGAGTATGTTGATTGCTACCTTTGTCTTGTTTACTGGGGTTAAAGTGATCATTCGTTGTATTCAAGGTTTACTTGAGAACAGAAGTAAGCTGCCGAATGTAGCTGATATTGAACAAAGCATTGCCTCTGTTGAGCACGTAGAAAATGTCCACAATGTTACGGTAATGCGCCAAGATAAAGACATTATTGTAGGCGCGCACGTTGTTTTAAAACAGCATTGTACTGTTGAAAAGCACGACGAAGCATGTCGCTTAAAGGTCGAAAAACTATTGCAATCGCGCTTTAAAATTGGAAAAAGTGTGCTGCAAATAGAAAGTCATGAATGCCACCATGTTAATTAAAGTGGCAAAAAGTTTAATTTTCTTTTAATTTAAAGGTATCACTATGAAGTTAGGATACCTTTTTTGCTTCAAAATAAGCCTTCATATTTCAACTTTTTAGCCGCAGTACTGCTTGGTTGTATTGCGGGAGTTGTTAATTTATTACCAATTTGGTTTTTAGATAGCTCAGAATTTCTTCTTGGTCAGTTTTTTGTGATCTTAAGCTTGCTGCTATTCGGTTGGCGGTTCGCAATAATCACCTTTATTTTAAGTACAGGGTTTATTTTTTACCGCTGGGGGCATGCTTGGCCGTCCATTGTATTTGCCTTAGAATTGATCTGCTTGCAGGTATTCTGTTTGTCAAAAGCACGGCCAGTTTTTTTACGAGGCATGCTGTTTTGGTTTGTAATTGGTTTACCTCTACTTTGGAGTTTTGGCCATTTCTTTTTAGGTCTTCCAATTTTAACCATTGCCATCGCACTTGCTAAATACTGCTTAAATGCGGCAATTTACTTATCTGTTATTGATTTACTGAGTTTTTTCTTTAGTCGCTATTCGTGGCATAAACATTATTCGTCGCTCTATAAAATACTTAACTATGTTGTTACTTTGCTAGTTGTGTTGGTAGTCATATTAACCTCTGTAGTACTAACCAATAACCATTATGCGCGCATTGAGTATGAGATAAATGCACAGTTAAAAGAAAAAGCCAAAGAAATCGCACGCACAATTGATGGTCACCTCGATCACCATAAAAAAGGGGTGGTACTTACTGCCAGAAGTATAGCCAATGGAGTTCCTCGTCAAATTGCCCTTGAAAATATGGCAAATCTATACCCTGATTTTAGAACACAAATCATTGTTGATGCCCTTGCTGATGTCACTCACTTTTATCCACAATCGTTAGCGATTAGTTTGCAGCAGTCAAACATTCGCGCCAATGTGGCAGATAGAGATTACTTTATCAATGCGCCTAATAATGAGCTTGGTTATATCTCAACAATATTTAAGGGCCGCGGTTTTGGCTCTTTACCTATAGTTGCAGTATCAGCACCGATTTATATTGAAAATACCTTTACCGGCGTCGTTGAAGGCTCACTGATGTTTGATTATTTTGCAGGCCTTAGGCCCAGTCTATTTAGTCACCAAGGCGAGTTGTTGATTTTAGATGCCAGCAACAAAGTGGTATTTAGCACATTAGATGACTTTAAAGAGTTACAACAATTAACAGATGAAGAAATAGATTCATTTGCAGACGAAGCACGCTTTAAAATGTTTGATGCTGAGAACGAACAGCAGTTTTACGCCAGAGAAGCTCGCTCAACAGAGCATAACTGGATTGTAATGACCATGCTCAATCGCAAACATGCCAACAATGTTGCGGTGAGTGCATGGGGTCAGTCTTTGGTGATGATATTGTTCATTATTTTATTAACCAGTGTGTTCATAACGCAGTTAAGCCGCTGGTTAATTGCTCCTATCGAAAAGTTAGCTGAACAAATAGACAAATTTGAACCTGAGCGGGCAATCACAGATACCGACTTACCACAAACTTGGCTAGAAGTGAGTCGTTTGCAGTCGCAGTTTTCGAGTTTAGCAAATAAGCTGGCGCTTAATTTTAATCGCTTACATCAAGCGAATCACGAAAACGAAGTGTTGAATAACAAATTGACCGATTTTAATGCCCAGCTCGAGCAACAAGTTAATGATAAAACTAATGAGCTAGTCGAAGCTGTGCGCTTAGCGAACCAAGCTAACCGTACCAAGTCGCAATTTTTAGCGAACATGAGCCATGAAATCCGCACCCCGCTCAATGGTATTTTAGGCATGACTCAACTGCTATTAGAAAATCCTAAACTTCCCGAAACTGAACGTGATGAGCTGGCGATGATCCATCAAAGTGCCAATAACTTATTGTTGATTTTAAATGATATTTTAGATTTTTCGAAAATTGAAGCGGGGGCACTTAAATTAGAAAACCGCGCCGTTGAGATTAAGGCTTTACTGCAACAATTAGCAAAAGTATTTAGCAATACCAGTGTGAAAACGGGTGTCGAATTTAACTTAAGCATAGCAAAGGACATACCTGAGTATATCCGTTTAGATCCACTGAGGTTTAGCCAAGTAATCAATAATATTTTGAGTAACGCGGGTAAATTTACTGAGTCAGGTGAAATAAACATGCAATGCCAAATGGTCGATGGCGCTCTTGAAATATCAATTCGTGATACAGGCATTGGTATTTCAGCCAATCAACAGGCCAAACTGTTTACAGAGTTCACTCAAGCCGATATATCGACCACCCGTAAATATGGTGGTACTGGGCTTGGGCTAACCATTAGTAAACGTATTATAGAGTTGATGGATGGAGAGCTTTCTTTGGTGAGTCAAGAAGGTGAGGGCAGTGAGTTTACTGTTGCCATCCCAGTCACTGTGAGCGACGCAGAAGCAACGGCAGAACAAAGTACAGACAAGCCAACACTTAGTGGCATAAATGTATTAATTGTTGAAGATAACCCTGTCAATCAAATCGTGCTGCAAAAAATGATGCAAGACACCCAGTGTACTATCAAAATGGCAAACGATGGCCTACAGGCGCTTGAGCAGCTTAAAAGCTTTGCGGCAGATATTATTTTGATGGACTGCCAAATGCCTCACATGGATGGCTATCAATGTACACAAGAAATAAAACAGAATCCTGCGCTGTATGGCGAAGCTATCATTATTGCTATTACGGCGAACGCCTTTGAAGAAGATCAAAAACGTTGCCTTGTAGCGGGTATGGATGACTTTATCTCAAAGCCCATAAATAAAGATGAGCTTTATCGCTGCTTAAATAAATGGTTTAAAGCGCGTTTAGTCGATCAATGATTGCCTGAATCGTACTTTCTGCAATGAGGTCATCGGCCAGCATGGGTTTCGCGAAGTAGTAACCTTGTAAATCTTCGCAGCCCATCTCTGTTAAGAAGCTGATTTGCTCTCCTGTCTCAACCCCTTCAGCAATACAATATAAGCCTAAGTTCGATGACAGCGCATGGATGGTTTTAATAATCGATTCATTACTTTTATCTTGGCCGATATTACGCACGAAGCTTTGGTCTATTTTGATCACATCAATCGGGAATTGACTTAGGTAAGTTAGTGACGAGTAACCTGTGCCAAAGTCATCAAGTAATAGTTTGAAGCCGGCATTTTTAAGTTTTTGCAGCTGCTTAGAGGCTTTCTCTTTATCTTCTAAAAGCGTATTTTCTGTAATTTCAAGACGTAGCTGAACCGGCTTAACCATGTGATTATTCAAAATAAGTAATAAACGTTCAGTTAAGTTCGATTTTAAAATATGCGTCGGTGACAGGTTTAATGATAAATAAAACTGAGGGTTAGCACGCAGCATAGGTAGCAGCTCTGTTAGCGCTCTATCAAGGGCTTGCTCAGTCAGCGCATCGATTAAACCAATTTCTTCGGCAATAGGGATAAACTCAGCAGGTGATATAAAACCTTGCTCGTTCTTCCAGCGCATTAAAAGCTCAACGCCGTTTATTTTTTTAGTTTTAGCATTAACAATAGGCTGATAGTTATTAAATAACTCATCGTCTTTAAACGCATCTTTCAAGGCATTTTCAAGTAACAGCTTTTTGGTTAGCTGGTTATTCATCTGCTCAGTGAAATATTTAAAATTGTTACGGCCAGATTGCTTGGCGTGCATCATGGCTATATCTGAATTTTTAATTAAATCATCTGCTGTTTTCGCATCAAATGGGTAAAGAGCGACACCAACACTCGCAGAAATATTGATTGAAAAGTCGTCAATTATAACTTTGCTTGCCAGTTCTTCTGTGAGCTTTTTAACGAGCTCACTGAGTGTTTGCGGGGAGTGTAAATCTTTAACAAGTACCAAAAACTCATCGCCACTTTGACGGCCTATTACGGCGTTATCAGGTAACATTAGGCTTACTCTTTGCGTGATATCGCAAAGTAATTGGTCGCCGACAGCATGACCGAATGAATCATTTACAGGCTTAAATTTATCTAAATCAATAAACAATAATGCAGCTAGTTTATTGTATTTTTTTGCGTTATTTATACAGTTACTAATTTTTGTATGCATTAGGGAGCGGTTAGGCAAGCCCGTTAACGGGTCATAATTTGCTAAATAGCGCAAATCGTCTTCAGCGCGTTTTTGCTCTGTTAAGTCTGAAATTACAATTACATAATGACTAATTGATTGGTTTTCCTTGGCTACAGCCGTGACACTAATATGAACCGGGTGTGCAGGGCTTTTTAGCGTGCGAATAACAGCTTCTGTTTTCCAGTTTTGCTTTGGCTTAAGTGTTTTTAATACGTCTATATATTCAAGGTATTTTGCGCGCCCAATAGCCCCAATAAAGTCGCGACTAGTAAGCTCTGCAACATTGTTTGGCGTGGCGAATGCTTCGCCAAAACTCGCATTAGCAGAAAATGGTTTGAGTTGATTGTCTAAAATTAGCAACCAGTCGTTTATTTGCCCAAATGCTTCGCCGAGCACACTGGCTTGCTGGGCATTAGCGCGTTGCTCAGTAATATTGGTATAAATACCGGTTATTTTTAATGGGCGGTTGTTTTCATCGGTTGCAACAATACGACCAATGTCTTCATACCAAAGCCAGCTACCATTTTTATGTTTTAAACGGTAAGTGGTATTCCATTGTTGGTTATTTGTTTGCTTACAAAATAGTTGCCACTGGCTAGTTACATTATTGCGATCGTGCGGGTGCACTAAGCCCACAAACTTGTTGAGGTTTATACCATCTTTATATTCGGCATAGCCCAGCTCAGCAGAAAAGCGAGTCGTTCTTAAAAATTGTTCTACTAGGTTAATCTCCCAAACACCACTTTTAGTACTACTTAAAGCGAGTTCGGTTTGTTGTTGTGATTTTACAGCTTCTGCATGCGCACGGCCGATCATTTGCTGACGAGCACGGTATTGCCAAAATAGGAAAAACAAAACAGCTAAAACAATAATGACATAACTTGCTTTTGCAGAAGGGGATGACCAAGGTGCATGTGCAACATTGAATCTTAGTTGTCTAGACGCTGATATTGCATCGCTTAACTCGGTTGACGACGACACTGATAACACATAATCACCAGGCGGTAACTTAGTGAAAAAGACTTCATTGGTTGTTAGCTTGTCGTATTGCAGTGAGGTTGGCCCATCAAGGGTCACTCGGTACGATGTTTTATCTTTATTGATGGTATCAAAATTAGAAAAGGTGACTGCTAAGCCCATATCATCATAGGTGATCTGCAGAGGCGTATTCACATATTTATATGGATGGTAGTTAAGCTCTCGCGAAAGCAAAGTTACATTGGTTATTTCGGTATTTATATTACCAGCCTCTACAGGCGACGATAAAAAGTCTTCTGGTGAAAGTAAAAGTACGCCTCGGGTACTACCAAATGCAAGTTGTCCGTTATGTAAGGTGGTGTCGGCATCAATGTTAAATTCATTAACGGCTAAACCATCGCGAATAAAGTAACGGTCAAGTTCTAAGGAGCTTAAGTCAAGGCGGTAAAGGCCATTTTGAGTCCCTAACCATAAAAAACCAAAACGATCTATTTGCAATGCAAAAACAGATTTAGCTTTTAAGCCCGACTGTATATTAATACGGTGTTTAACTTCGTAAGTTTTAGCATCTATGCCAATAAGTCCTTCGTCAGCCGAGCCAAGCCAAAGCGTATTGTTATAATCCATCACCCAGTCATCAATTGTTGTGAACGCTAAAGGGTTATAGTTATCTGTTTGGTATATCAGTGTTAACTTTTGAGTCTGCTCATTGTAGCGGTACAATTTTCCAGACATACTCAGTACATATTCATCAGGATGATCAGGCAGTGGCTTTAAAAAAGCATGGGCATTAACTAGGTCAACTTGTTCTTTTAATCCTTTAATAGTGGTAAGTTCGCCTGTTTTACCATTGTACTTATAAAAATTTTGCTCATCTAAAAATGCAAATTGATCATTACCCATAGCACGAAAGCCCCAGTTTGGGCCGTAATTTATGAGGTGCATGGTCTCAGCATTGCCTTTTATAGGCACTAGTTCGCCGGTCTGTTTATCAAACAAGGCAAGACCTATGTATTTCATTAGCCACAGATAACGGTTGTTGTCATCAATGTTAGCCTCGGTAATACCATAAATACCATGCTCACCATGAAAGGCTTTTTCATCGTTACTAACTAAGTAGGGTGTAATATCTTTAGTAACTTGGTTGTACTTCATTAGGCCATTATCTGTACCTATCCAAACGGTATTGTTTTGATCTTGTAATACCGACCAGACATTATTGTTGAAGCGAGCTTGGTTATTTTTTAATTCAATATGTTTAAAACGTCTTGCGAGTGTTGACCAAGTAAAAACACCTTGTGAGCGAGAGGCAAGCCACAGCAGCCCTGTTTTATCAATCATGACATCTTGAATTGAATTGTCAGACATCAAAAACTTACTTTGTTCAAAGTTTAAGATGAACTCAACCGACATTGTTTGGCGATTAAATTCGAACAATCCTTTTTCTGTGACGATATATTCACCGAATGAGCTAACAGAATAGTCCCAAATATTTAAGTTAGGGATTAACAGCCTTACTTTATCAAATGCCAGTAAACGGTTAGCGTTAAAAGGGATATCAAACATGCCCTCTACAGTGCCAACAAATAAGCCCAGTTGCGCATCGACCCTTAAAAATTTTACGTTTTTATTATCTTCGGTGACCTGAGATTTATCGGTTAGCGGAATATGCGAAATATGATCATCTGCAAGGTTTTTTGAGAAAAGCCCATTTGATGTGCCGATATATAAAAAGTTGTCGTGCAGGGTGAGTGCCCGAACAATATGCTCTTCTTTATTGATAGAAAACTCATGCAAAAACTTTTTTGATTGCTTGTTGTATGAATAAACGTGCTGAGCAATAGCGAAGTAAAAAAAGTAATCGTCTTCAGTGATTGCTAAAATAGGCGAAAAGAAAACATCTTCAGGGTCTAGTTTGCCAGAATAGATTTTTTCAACTTTTAGTGTTTTTGGGTCTATTAGAAAAGCACCTGAAAACTCAGTGCTGACGAAAATGTTTCCGTCGTCAGTTTTATGCATTGCGGTAATTTGTCGCTGATCAAGTATGTACTCACCAGCAAAAGGCGCTACCTGATAACCATCATACCTATTTAAGCCTTGATAGGTACCAATCCAGATAAAGCCTAAATCATCTTGCACGATTTTAGTTACACTGCCTTGCGTAAGGCCTTCATCGGTTGAAATACGCTGCATTTGCAAAGCATAGTTTTGTGCCAACGCCGAAGAGGAAAGCGTGAAGAACAGCAAACTGAAAATCAAAAGAAAAAGTTTAGGCACTGACTGATTAACCCTAAATTATTATTTGCGCATAATTTTTAACAAAATATAGCACAATTATGACCGTAATTAATGGTTCTGAAAAGAAAAAATAGTAATAAGGTCTACTTGTTGCTGAAACTGAAACCTATGCTATAACTAGTTCAATTATCAGCAATTTGAGAACGTGATGCGCCATTCATTTATAAGCCAAAAAAGTAATGCATTGTTATTGATTATTGACCTTCAGGCAGGGCTTGAACCGGTAATTAACGACTTTGGCTTAGCTGTTAATCAGACCGAAAAGTTAATAAAAGCAGCTAAAGCTTTAGATATTCCCTATTTATTTACCGAACAAAACCCAACCAAGTTAGGTAAAAGTAGTGAACAGCTTTTACCTTTTATAAGTGGCACTAACTGCTATCACAAAATACATTTTAGCGCATGCCAAGAGGTTCAATTTAACAACCTACTGGCTGGCTTTAACCGTAAGCAAATAGTGGTAACGGGTACAGAGTCGCATGTGTGTGTACTGCAAACATGTTTAGACTTAATTGCCAATGGTTACCAAGTGTTTGTAGTGGAAGATGCCATTGCATCACGTAACGAAAAACACAAAGAGTTAGCAATTAAGCAGCTATCGGCAGCAGGTGCTATTATTACTTGTACAGAAAGTTTGATATTTCAATGGCTAGAAAAAGCAGGGACTGATCAATTTAGAGCATTATTGCAATTAATAAAGTGAACCATGATGCGCATCAAACCGTATTGGCTCGATTAATTGTATTTTTGTATATTATTTAATAATTAAGGCTTTATCTATGACGAGTGTGCGCCGCCTTTTTACTTATTTGTTCCTTTTATTGTTTGTTGAATCTTTAGTTTTGGGTTTTATCTATTCGACCCTAATTACAGGTGTGGTAACCGGTTTATTATTGCTATCTTTACCGCTTTGGATGCTCCATCAATACCCAACGAGCAAATTAACAGCCCATGTTGTGGCTGCCGGTTGCATGATGTTTTCGTTTTTACACATCCAACAAAGCTACGGCTTAATTGAAGTTCACTTTGAAATATTTATTTTAATGGCCGTGTTGATCATGTTTGTTGAATGGCGCGTGTTTATTACTGCACTTGCTTTTGTGGCAGTTCACCATTTGAGCTTTTACTTTTTACAGATAAACGAAGTCGGTTTATACGTTTTTGACCCAGATCGATTGTATTTTAGCACCGTACTTATCCATGCCGTGTATGCCATTGTTGAAGCGATTGTAGCTGGCTACATTGCAAAAACCCTTCATCTTGAACGTAGTTCTGGCTTATCGTTAAGCACAACTACAGAGCAGATAATGGCCGACGAAAACAGCATAAATATTAGCTTAAGAGCGGATGATAGCCACAGTGAAGCCGTGGCGGGTTTTAACCGCTTACTAGGTTTTGTATCGAGCGTGATTGGTGATGTTCAAAGCCAAAGTAGTGTTTTAAAAAACCAGTCTAAACAATTACTTGAAGTACACGACGAACTGCATGAGCAAGCACTTAATCGTGAGCAGCTATCGACGGATATCGCGCAGTCAGGTGAACGAGTCGCCGAAGGCTTTGCTCATGTTGAACAAGAAAGTAATGAGCTACAAACACAGTTTGAGCAGCTCCATTTAAGTGCTACAGAGGCATTAAATGAAGTGGCGAATACAGACAGCAAAACGGCTGAGCTTGCTAATAACCTTCAAGAAGCAGATCAAAATATAGGCCAACTGGTGAGTGCATGTTCGCATATCTCAGAATTACTTAATGAAATTTCGTCAATTGCTGAGCAAACGAATTTACTTGCGCTTAACGCTGCAATTGAAGCTGCACGTGCAGGTGAACAAGGCCGCGGCTTTGCGGTAGTGGCTGATGAAGTTAGAAACTTGGCAACACGCAGTAAAAACACGACGGATAAAATAACTAATACGCTTGAAAGCTTGATGCAAAACAGTGCCTCATCAACTAAGTCGATGCAGGGTAGTGTTGCGCTTATAGAGCAGTTGTCGGCCATTAGTTCGCAGATGAAACTGCAAATTACCGAGATGACAGAGCAGGTGAATGTTGCCGCAAGTAGCTCACAATCGGTTGCTCATGTAGTGCAAAATCAAGCGGGTAATACACGTGCTATTGCCGAGAACTCACAAGCCTTAATTGCTAACCAAGCCAACGACAACTTGATGATTGAAAAGCTCACCGATCGCGTACAGTTAATTGATGTAAGTATCGATGTACTGGAGCAAGGTATTGCTAAATTCAAATAGCAAATGGCTGATAATGGCAACTCTACTTTGGGTTGCCTCTGTAGCATTAGCCTTGGTGTTTGCTTATTCTCAACAAGCAAGCACCTTTGATCCAGATAAAAAGCTAGCCACAGCTAATTGGTTACCTGCTTTTCAACAAAGTATGCGGCTTGACATCAACAATGCCGATACCTTGTACATTATTGATGAAAATACCTGTGTATGCTCAGA
The DNA here is from genome assembly GCF_036680945.1 of Pseudoalteromonas sp. P80D2. Taxonomy (NCBI): domain Bacteria; kingdom Pseudomonadati; phylum Pseudomonadota; class Gammaproteobacteria; order Alteromonadales; family Pseudoalteromonadaceae; genus Pseudoalteromonas; species Pseudoalteromonas sp. P80D2. Next base: position 224,654 of record NZ_JAZDAR010000022.1, on the reverse strand, counting down.
GCGCTCACAACCGCACATAACAAGCCTTAGCAGCTATGCAGCAGAGCAAGGTATTGAAGTAATAAAACTTAAACCAACATCTGCGGTTGCTGCAATATTACCCGCTCAACCTGCCGCAGTACTTGTTTCAGAAAATCAACAGCTTGTGTATGCAGGGCCATTATCAAAGGGACTCGCCTGTTCAAGTCAGAATGGCTTTGTTGAGCTAGTAATCGCAAACTTACGTGCGGGTTTTAATAGCCAGTTTATTAACTCAGATGCTGAGGGGTGCTATTGTGAGATTAATTGAGCTATTAAAAAAGCAGCGTTAAAATAAACATGAAATTAAAAGAATTTGATCTGTGGGCCTTTAAACAAGAGCTAGCCGAATGTAGAAAATTTATCTTATTTTCTAGAAGTGTATACGCCCATTATGAACGGTATTTTTGTCAGATAGAGACTAACGGAATTTACCGAGTAATTATTAAGTTAAGTGAATCGGATAAACGTGATGGGACCACAGAGTTAAGTAGTTCTGTGCTTAAATTTTATCAACCTTTTGATTTTATAGCATTTAATAGATTAGGTGAGAATGAAAAGAAACTATGCCTATTAGATACGTTGCAGCAAGCATTAGTTAAATTAACAGTAATGTATGAATGGCCAATAGAGCCGTTTAATCAAGCATATGCAGCGGTTTTGAGAGATAGTTTTGTTAACCATTATACCTTTCGAAAAAAGCATAACCGTAACAGAAAACTTATTGCAGAATTAGAGTGCCATCACGAATCGATGAGCTTTGATTGTTTTGTAAAAATCAAAAATAAAATCGGGGAAGTGCTGTTTTCAAAACGTTTATTTAGTGCTGAGCCTGATGAGTTTCTGTTTAATGGCTTACTAGGCGATATTAGATGGATTGATAATGAGACACTCGCAGTTTTGAATAAAGATAAGAGTGAATCAGAGCGGATTAGAGTGCCAAATATCATGAGCCAATAAAGTTAATGGTATAACTTTTTATGAAGTAATGTTCTCATGCTTAGTCATAAAAGAGGCCAAAAATATTGGCCTCTGACTTTATAAAATTATTGAATTTGGCCTCGTATCTCACCGCTTGGATTTGCAGGCGTATGAATGTTTACATAATGACCGCCTGAAGCTAAAACTGAAAAGATATCGGCATCTATCATTAAGCCTGTGCTACTCATCCAGCGATTCATATCATCACTGTCTTGTACAAGAGGAGCTAACACAGGGCCATTTTCACCGGCTACACCGGTATGAATGTGTGCAGCAGTTGCATCGATTACACCCGATGTTAATACTTGCAGCTCAACACTGTAATCATTGGTATTCACTAGCGCATAACCATCACCAGATGCATCCGTTGTGACCGCGGGTACTTCTTGTTCACCAGAAAGCGGGAAGGTTACAAACACGTAGTTGTCGGTAAGGATTTGACCACGTAGTTCACCACCTGGGTTAGCTGGAGTATGCACATTAACGTAGTGACCACCTGATGCGAGTACTGCAAAAATATCTGCACTGATCATGGTGTTTTCAGGTGTTTGCCACAGGTTCATGTTATCGCTTGATTGCTCTAACGCGGCAAGAACGTCGCCATTGGTGCCTATACGACCTGTATGAATGTGGGCAGCAGTAGCATCACTCACACCTTCGGTTAACGCTCTTAATTCTAGATGGTAATTATCCATATTGACTAAGGCATAACCACTACCTGATGCCATCGTATCAACCGCTGGAACTTCTTGCATACCACTGAGTGGGAAAGTAACGAGCTGATAGTTGTCTGTTAGGATCTGACCTCTAATTTCGCCACCCGTGTTAGCAGGCGTATGTACGTTAACGTAATGACCTCCTGATGCAAGTACCTCAAATATCTCTGCGTTGATCATGGTATTTGCTGGTGTCATCCACATGCCCGCGTCAGTTGTTGACTGCTCAAGTGCAACGAGTACGTCGCCATTCGTGCCAATTCGGCCAGTGTGAATGTGTGCACCTGTCGCATCATCAACACCCATTGTGTTTACTAATAGCTCTAAGGCATAGTTATCCATGTTGATTAATGCATAACCTTCACCACTTGCATCAGATTCGATGGCAGGAACTTCTTGCTCACCGCTTAGTTTAAAACTCGTAAAGCCATAGTTACTGGTTAGGATTTGCCCACGAAGCTCGCCGCCAGCATTAGCAGGTGTATGAACATTGACATAGTGACCGCCAGAAGCCAGCACTGCAAAAATATCTGCATTGATTTGCGTGTTGCTTGGTGTCATCCAGACGTTACTGTCGTCCATTGATTGTTCAAGAGCTACTAATACATCGCCATTAGTACCGATACGACCTGTATGAATATGCGCAGCACTTGCATCGTCTAAGCCTGACGTGACAACAGTAAGCTCTACACTGTAGTCTGTTGTATCAACAAGGGCATAACCATCACCATCAGCCATGGTGCTGACCATAGGCACTTCTTGTGCACCACTCAAGTCAAAGGTCGCAACTGCATAGTTGTCTGTTAAGATTTGGCCGCGAATTTCGCCACCGGCAAATTCTGGTGTGTGAACGTTAACATAGTGACCGCCGTCTAAAAGTACTGCCAGAGTGTCGCTGTCTATCATGGTATCTTCAGGTACAACCCAGTCAGTCATGACTTCGTCGTCTTGCTCTAAAGTCACAAATACATCACCATTTGAACCTAATTTTCCTGTATGGATGTGAGCTGCTGTAGCGTCATCAACACCCATAGTCACCGCACGAAGTCGTAATTCTGTCGTGGCGCTATCATAAGATGCATAGCCGTAACCCATTGCGTCACTGTCGTTCATAGGCACTTGCTGATCGCCATTTAAAACAAACGTGATGATGCTGGTTGTATCAGGCACAATTTGCGCACGAAGTTCGCCGTTTGCATATTGTTCGGTATGAAGGTTAATGTACCAATCGCCATCCATTAAATCAGCAATCAAGCTTTCATCAAGGTCGGTAATTGCGACTTCATACATACCATCGGTAGTGGCTTCAAATGCAAAAGCAACATCACCATTAGCGCCTAAATCACCGTCGTGTATGTGTGCTGCGCTAAAACCTTCGACTGAGCTTGCATCAAGTGTTGCACGAAATTGCATTAAACTTTCGTCAAGCTCTACCGTTGCAGTTGCTGTTTGCATTGAGTCATTCATTGGCACTTCTTGTTTGCCACTTAAAGTTACAGAATAGGTTTTACTTGGAGTGAATTCTTGAACTGGGGGAGGGGTAACAACTTCGGTATTATCGTCATCATCATCGCTACACGCGGTGAGAAAAAGTAAGCTGCTAGCCAGGAGTATGTATTTCATCGTTCTTCCTTATATCTTTGTATGTTCGGACGTTACGACGTGTCCATTTCAATAAGGCTTACGGCAGGTGTTTAAAAAGAGATCACAAAAGGTTATTTAAAAGTTAAAAACTGATTCTTTAGTATTGGTTTGTTGAAAGAGGGGATTAATAGTTAAAGTTTAATATCGCTAACTTTAAAGGAAAAAACATGCTTAGCAACATAAAAGTTTTGGGTGGTAAATAGGTACGGATTGTGCATCTATTTTGTTTTCAAAAGGTTTATAGCTAAACGTCAAAAAATTAACGATAGGAAAACTATGCAGCTAACTTCGTACATATCCTCATTCCTAAAAGAGCCATTATTAGATCAGCAAAATAAAAATGAGCTAAACCCAGCAAGTGAAAAAGCAACAAACCTTCAAGGCTCTAAACAACAAGAAGCGGGCGTTGATTCTGATCCACAAGCAGAAGCTCAATCAAAGACATCACAAACACAGCAAGAGCTAGTAGTGAAAATAAAGGAGTTACAAAATAAGATTAATAGTTTAAAAAGCAACAAAGACCTAGCTCCAGAACAACGAGAAAGTGAGTTGCTAGAGCTTAATGAACAACTTGATGAAGAAATAAATGCAGTCCAGCTTGCCGTAAAAAGTAATGTTTCTACGATGATAAACTTATTGTTTGCTCCTACTTCTAGTAATCACTCTGGTATGCTGTTTAACAATAAAGCGTAAGTTTAAGGCAAAGCGCTTGTTCGCAGTTACTTTGCCAATTGCATATTTATAAGTCCGCTAAATTACATACTTTATAAGTGAGTAGATGAGAGTACATATAAAGGTAAATAGGAAGAACCATTTTATGTGAACTGTTATTGGTGACCCGCGTTTGGCTGTTCTGATCATAGTTACTGGGTAATCATACTCAACAAGTTTCTTGAAAAGCTCAGGATGTTCTAAGCTCCAGTCATTTAAAGGAATTGAATCACCATAGCGAGTTTTAAAAATAACAGAAAATAGATAGGCACGCCTAGGTTGTGGATCGTTAATATCGTAGCCGCTTTTGGTGCGTGTAAAATTCCATATGGCCTCAACATTAAGTAAATCTTCTCTTTTAATTGTTCGTGGTTTTCTGTCATCGAATAAAAGTGCAGGCAGGTAAACCTGTTCTTGGTTTATTTTAATTTCGCACAACGGGGATTCATGGATGAAGTAACGCTTATTGGCGATAAACATTTGAACTAAAAAGTAACTGAGATATGTAATGATCACAGCGGCAATTGCACCTGCACCGGATTGTGTTTTCCAAACAAGGTGGCAAGCAATGATGAATATAGCACCGGTGATTAATTTTGCTTTGAATTTCTGTGCTTTAGGTAAAGGGACTGCGCATCTCAAGATAGGTATTTCAGCTTGCACTTTCGTTTTTATGAAAGTCTGAAAAAAGATTAAGTTAAAGTTATCACGGGTTAATTCAAAAGTAGGCGCTTCCATGTGTCCTCGATTACATATTTAGTATTAGGAGTAAAATAACAAATGCAGTACCTTACTATCAACTAAAAACACCAGATTGTGTTTAAGTTTGGTTGGAGCACAACTTGCTTTTTATTGGTATAGTAAGTTACTGATAAATATGTAAATGTGAACTGGTGAAATGATAGATTATTTTCTTATTATTTTGATGGTACTTTCGGCTGTTTTATTTTTGTTTGTAATGGTTTTGTTTATCTTAGCTCCAAAATACGCAAAAAAGAGCTTTTCATAAACTACTACGGCGGAACAGGTGCAATTTATCATGGTTTTAAGCTGTTCAAAGTTGAATCCTATCGGGAAGACAAAGTTTGGGCTTGTAAAGCCATTAAATACTCATCTATAGCAATTGTAGTAATGTTTTTCATTATGGTTTTTTTAATAAAATTGAATGGAATTCAACAGAGCTAGGAGTCGGTTCTTGTTTTTCTTTCGTGGATTATGGTTAAGCACTATGCCAAAAACGTAACAGTTTTTTTCTGAGCTAATCGAAGAGACTCAAGTTAAATGGTGGAGATACTATGAAGTATTTAATTTTTATCCTTTTATTCCAAAGTGGCATTTGCATGGCGTTACAGCCTATATCAGAATATTGTGAAGACTCTTATCTGTTAGGCCGAATCGGAGGTGATATTTTTACAGCAAAAAAATGCCTAGTATATGGTTACACTGCTGAGGATATGACTTTCTTTAAGAATAGAAACACAAGTATTGAATTCGATGATATTAAACCTTCAATAGAAAAGTTTATCAATATTGTCAATTCTGAAGTAGATTCATTTTTAGATAAACAAAAAGCTTTTGATGAATACACTGGAGTGATAGATAGTTTCTCAGTGCCTCTATTTGGGAGCTATGATGAATTCGAAGATGCTAAAGCTTCATTAGTATTTTCGATTAACTACACAACTCATTGTAACATATCAGTTTTAGATTACAGTAGAGGTGATAAATTCATGATTGGATATAAACTTAATCGAATGACTGATGAAGGTAAATATAACTATGATTATTTGTATATAGAGCTCCCTAAAGAAGCAAAAATAAATAAAGCGGATAGTGATGGTTTAATAGATGCTTTTTGTCAAAATGATTTAAGCTTTAAAAATAAAGAATAATGGTAAGTAGCTTTTATCTATCCAAAGAGGTCAAGCTACATTTTTCCTTCTAAATCATAATAACCAATGCAGTTTAGTCTTTAGTTGAGGTAAATATGAAAGACCTTCAGCTATGTAGGCTGGCCGTTGTATTGATAATCCATAATCTCGATTTTGTTTTTCAAATTTAATGAGTGTTTTTATGAAAGTCTTTGGAAAACTATTTTTAGTTATCTTTATTGTATTAACTTTATTTTGGTACATAACAAAAGATGCTGGTGTATTTATTAAAAATCAGTTTGAGCCTTTTTATTTTCACTTTGATACAGAATTTAGTTCAATAAGAACACAGGAAGGTGTTGCCTACTCTGAGTACACTTATGATCAAGGTTTTAAATCAGTATTGATTGGCGCCGGAGATGAATTTGAAAGTGGTACTTTATTTTTTGACGGTGGGCTTTTAATTATAGAAGTCAGTCTTTTTGAAAAGTTTTTGGGTTTTTCTGATTATTGCCTTATTTCAGCAAAGTTTAGAGGAGAGAAGGTATTGGTTTTGAAGACGAGCGCTGAATATGCCGGTGCTGAATTTGGAGGGAAAGTCAATTATAAGTGTAATTTTGATAAGTAAAGAGACATGGTTATCTCTACCATCATCATAAAAAATGTACACCAAAATTTGAGAATACGGTTAAGCTTTACTTTCCCTAACTGAATTATGAAAACCATTTAAATTTAAGCTATTAGTTGAGAGAAAAATACAAGCCCAGACCTCATATGTGCATATCGCACACTTGCATAATTAATAAAGGAATATAGGTAATTCAATGGAGCAATCTTCAAATAACAAAGCATTAGCCTGCTTTATTTTGTATGGTGCACCCCTTGTACTTTTAGCTAAACATGGCTGGCAATTAGGTATTTTGATGTGCTTATTGTTTTTGGGTAGCTATAGCTTTTTGCCCTACATTAAAAATATTCGTAGTAATGTCAGAACATTAGATAAGCATGTTTTTGTATCGTATATTGTTGTAATTGCTTTATTTGCAGCAGTTGATATGTTTTCTAAACCTCATTACTGGAAAACTATTACCATTTTGATACTTGGATTTCTTTCACTAGTCCAATTGAAAAAGTTGCAACAATATTTTTTAGAAATGGGATGATTATGTATACTAAGTGGGGTTAAGTCTTACTGTTTTACAAATTTTGATGAGCAAATTACTTTAGTTATTAGTGACAGTCAGGACTTAAAACTTACTCTAGGTTTAAAGCACTATTTTCATATAAACCAATAGGGTCAGGTATTTTTTTGCCTATTAGCTCGTCCAATGTCATATAAGCAATGGTTTAATAGAAGTTTTCAACGTGTAGGGCATTTTACGATGGGCAAGCACAAGCTCAAGAATGGCTTGAAATCGGCAAAGTGTTACCCCTATTTGGAAAATCTAAAGCAACATCAAGCCTTAAGTTTGCGCTATTTGTCGAGCAAAAAAAAGAATTGGGTGATTATTTTCAATTACACTATTCAAACTTGAGTCGGGTAGTGGCAAAAGAAATACCTGCCCCATAGATGCTCCGTTTTTAATGCTAAATAATATTTAGTGAGGATTTTGGTTTGAAAATTCAATCGAATGAAATTATTTCAGTAAAAGTTAAAAGCATTGAGCAATATGGTGTTCTAGTAGAGGCTGATGGTTATGAAGGGATTGTTCTTATTCCTAATTTATCATGGAATATTTATGGAGTTCAAAAGGGAATGAGCAACTATTTTTCCATAGGTGATATTTTAGATGCAATGGTGCTTGATAGCTCAACAGTACCCTTTAATGCCTCTTTTAAAGACGCTCACCCAGAGCTAAGTCCGTGGAATAAAGTAAGTAAATATTTAATAAATACTATTCATAAAGCAAAAGTAGTTACGAGAACTGATTTTGGCTATTTTCTGGAACTAGAAAAAGGATTGAGAGCTCTGCTACATAATGAAAAGTCTATACCTGAGATGTCTGAAGGTGAAATTGTTTCAGTTAAAATTAACTCCATTGATCAGGAAAAGAAAAAGATTGTTGTTTCTTATGTTTTTCCTGAAAATAATAGCAATAAACCCCAGTAGAACAGTGCACTACACTAATAGCTGATTGTGCAATCTGTGTCGGAGCCACTAATGAGACAAGCAATAGCTCCAGATTGGCTTGAAATCGGCAAAGGAAAAACAAACAGGTCAGGTCTTTCTTTTTGCCTTTAAGATTATTGAAGCCTAATTTTTAGTTATTAACTAACCAAGATTGATACGTGAAAGGATGGCTAGGCTACTACGATTAGAGTTTGCAGGTGCTTTGTATCATGTTACGTCGTGAGGGAATGAGCGCACACTCAGCTAGCTGAGTGTCTAGACAAGTCCCCCCTTACAGCATTAAGCAACTTGAGTATTTTCTAGCTCATTTTTAAAGGGTAATGCATTTGCATTGCCTGTTCGTTCGTACTAAAATCAAAGCTAATGAAGCAAATAAAAGACAGAGGTTGTTATGGCACAAGTTGCTTTAGAAACTGAATCAACATTGACAGACCGTTTTCAAACTACGGTGCCTAGCCCTGTTCGTAAGGCGTTGCACTTAGGTAAAAAAGATAAAATTAAATACACGATTCAATCTGATGGCAGCGTTGTTATTTCGCGTGCAGCAGTGCAAGAAAGCGATCCTGTGCTTGGCGAGTTCTTATCATTCATAGCGCGTGATATGCAGGCTCATCCTGAAAGAATAGAACCGTTATCAGCAAGTATGCGAGAAAACGTTGATGTGTTGATTGAAGGTGTTGAAATCGATTTAGATGCTCCGTTATTGGATGAGGACGAGTAAGTTTGCAAAAAACGATACCAATGGTCGTAAATGGTTGGACACTTTACACTCATCCATTGTTTAAAGAGCAATACATAAGCCTTAAAGTTCAAGTTGAGGCTCTTCGGAATAAAGATCCAAAGGGCTACCTTAAAAAAAATGCCACGAAACGATTAGCCGCTATTCAACGGTTAATCTTTGAACTCATACCGCACGATCCTACCAGCCCTGAATTTCGCCAAGGAAGCACATTAGGTGATGATAACAAGCACTGGTTTAGAGCAAAGTTCTTCCAACAATACCGTTTGTTTTTTCGATATCATTTAGGGTCAAAAATCATCGTTTATGCATGGGTCAATGATGAAAATAATAAACGTGCATACGGTAGTAAAACCGATGCCTACAAAGTATTCGAAAAGATGTTAAATTCTGGTCATCCACCTGAGGGATGGAATGAACTTTTAAAAGCAGCTAAGGACGAGTTGCTCTTCCCTTAATCAAGGCGCATGTTTTTCCAGTTGTTGAAGTGTCGGCTTCTCTGTTATTTACCAATGCTCTGTATCTGAGCCATCCTCTCTTTTTCTTTCAACTCCAAACCAAACCCTCTCAAAAAAGTTAAAAATTTTTTCTTTGCTCGCTTTTAACTAACTGCCCAAATCATAAGGGAAAATTTTTAGTTGTGTGCTAATTATGAGTTTTAGGTATAAAAGTTATGCAAATATTGCCTATAACACTATTGCGAACTATTACCGTTTAGATTAATATGCTGACCATCAAGAGAAATGAGAGTGGTTTGCATTCATGTATATCTGTTTATGTCATGGTGTGACTGATAAAAAAATCGAACAAACAATTGATGATGGCGCTATGACGATGCGCGATTTATCTAAAGAGCTGCAAGTGGGTAGCCAGTGCGGCAAGTGTTGTGGTTGTTGTAAAAAAATACTTAATCGCAAACTGATCGAAATTGCAGATATCACTGAGCAAGTAGCTTAATTACTTGCTCTTAAGCATGCGTGCTTAACAATTTTTCCTTCGTTTAATTCTTCTAATTTATCCCCATACTTACGAGTTTTTATTTGCTTTTAACCCCTTCATTTATTAGGGTTATAACAAAGCAGATACGTGTATCACACGGTCATTGGTAGGAAGCCATGATAATAGACTCTTCAAAATCACTTTTTTGTGCAGTACTCATTTTAATCACCGCGGGCTGTGCGCAGTTACCTTCACGAGAGTCCATTCAACCAAGCTATGCCATTGCAGCGGATACACCCAGTACCATAGGAGATGCAGTGGGTAATAATCATCCTGGGTTATCAGGGTTTTATCCTTTAGCAGATGGGGTCGATGCCTTTGTAGCTAGGTTGGCACTCATTGATTCTGCAGAGCACACTATTGATGTGCAGTACTATTTATACCACAGACAGCAAACCACCATTTTATTTACGGCCTTTTTATTAAAAGCCGCAGATAGGGGAGTAAGAGTTCGCTTGTTGCTTGATGACTTATCGCAAGCCGACAGTGAGCTTGATTTAGCAGCACTGGCTGTTCACCCTAATATTGAAGTTCGATTATTTAATCCATTTCCTAACCGTCGTTTTAGAGCGCTTGGTTTTGTTACCAACTTTAGCCAGCTTTCTAGACGCATGCATAACAAGAACTTTATCGTTGATAATCGGATTTTTATCACCGGTGGGCGCAACATAGGTAATGCGTATTTCTCGGCTGAAGATCATTCTGAATTTATTGATTTAGATGTTATGAGTGTTGGCGAAATTGTGCCAGAGGCATCAAAAGCATTTGATTTATATTGGAATCATCAGCTGTCTTACCCTGTTGAAGATTTGCACGGTGAACGTGATGAGCAATCACTTATTGATATCACTAAATCCTTATCGACCTATGTTGAGCAGAATCAGCAGAGTAATTACGTTGAGCAGTTACGCGAAAGCGCCTTTGTAAAACGCTTATTGCACGATGAAATAGAATTCGATTGGCAAAAGTCTGTGTTGTTTTATGATCATCCCGATAAGGTAATGAACGACGTCAGTGAAAAATCGGCCAATATGTCGCCAATGTTGTTTAAAGAAATGGGCGAGCCGAAACAAAAAGCAATTATTGTGTCGCCGTATTTTATTCCTCGTGAGCAGGGCGTTAAATTACTGACCAATTGGGCAAAGCAGGGTGTTGATGTCACTGTACTGACTAATTCTTTAGCTGCTACCGATGTATCTGCGGTGCATGCTGGTTATAAAAAGTACCGAGAAGATCTCGTAAAAGGCGGGGTTAAGCTGTGGGAGTTAAAACCCAGTGATTTAATGGCCATTAAGCGCAAAGCGGGGCGTAAAGTAACTGGGTCATCACAAGCAAGTTTACACGCAAAAACCATGACCTTTGATGATAAAAAGATTTTTGTGGGCACCATGAACCTCGACCCTCGCTCGCTTGATTTAAATACCGAGATGGGCGTTTTAATCGAAAGCGAAAAGCTTAGCCGCTTTTTGGCCCATTGGGTTGATACGCAAATGCCTGAATATGCCTGGAAAGTCGAGCTTAAAGATAATGACTTAGTTTGGCTCGACACAGTGAGTAATGAGCAGTTTGATGAAGAGCCACAAACGTCTTCGTGGCGACGTTTTCAAGTGTGGTTTATTTCGTTATTCCCTATCGAAGATGAGCTCTAAGCCATTCCTTCAGTATTTATACCTAAGCCCAACTTTTTAGTTGGGCTTTTTGTTTTCAGCCTTTAGTTGTTAACCATTTCGGGATAAAAAAAGGCGTTTGAGCGTACACGTGTAAACCCATTGTATTCAAGTGCTTAGCGTGCAAAGAAAAAATAAATATAAAAAAATGTTAAAAAAACTGGTTGGACCAATTGATCTATTGCTCGTTTTATGACGTAATGTAGGTATTACTATCTGGTCGGATGAGTTTATTATGAGCTTACGTACAAAATTAAAAAAAGTATTACCTAGTATTTCAATTACAGAACAAGAAGCGTTAGATGCGGGTGATGTTTGGTTAGAAGGTTCAATCTACCAAGGTAAACCTGATTTCGATGCACTTCGTGACGTGCCAGCAGCTAAGCTGAGCGCTGAAGAGCAAGCATTCTTAGATGGCCCAGTGAAAGAATTATTATCTATGATTGATGATTCTGAAATTCAAAACGGTGTTCATCTTCCTGACTACATTCTTGATTTCTTGAAAAAAGAGCGTTTTTTCTCGCTTATCATTCCTAAATCATTCGGCGGTTTAGAGTTCAGCCCTTATGCAAACTCAACAATCGTTGCGACTATCGCGACTAAGAGTTCTGCGGTTGCGGTAACCGTGATGGTTCCTAACTCTTTAGGCCCAGGTGAGCTATTACTTCACTTTGGTACTAAAGAGCAACAAGATCACTACTTACCGCGTCTTGCAAATGGTCGTGATATTCCATGTTTCGCACTAACTAGCCCAGAAGCGGGTTCAGATGCGGGTGGTATTCCAGATATCGGTGTTGTTAAACGTGGTCAGTTCAATGGCGAAGAAGTATTAGGTTTAGAAATTACCTGGGACAAACGCTACATCACACTTGCGCCAATTGCGACAGTATTAGGTTTAGCATTTAAGGTAGTTGACCCTGATGGTTTACTAGGTGGTAAAGAAAACTTAGGTATCACCTGTGCGCTTATTCCTAAAGATCACCCAGGTGTTGAACTTGGTAATCGTCATGATCCTATGGGTATCCGTTTTTACAACGGTACGACTCGCGGCGAAAAAGTATTTGTACCAATGGACTTCATCATTGGTGGTCAAAAGAACATCGGTCGTGGCTGGCAAATGCTGGTTAGCTGTTTAGGTGCAGGCCGTGGTATCTCTCTACCGGCATTAGGTGTTAGCTCATCACAAGTGGCATTCAAAGGTGCTTCTGAGTACGCAGCAGTACGTGAGCAGTTTGGTCTGGCGATTGGTCAATTCGAAGGTATCCAAGAGAAGCTTGCTGATATCGCAGGTAAAACTTACCTTCAAGAAGCAATGCGTGTTCTAACAACAGAAGGTTTAGGCATGGGCTTAAAACCATCTGTAGTTACTGCGATTGCTAAATACCACATGACAGAAATTGGTCGTAACGTGCTTGATTCAGCAATGGATATTCAAGCAGGTAAAGCAATTCAAAATGGTCCGCAAAATACATTAGCAAGTGGATATGTTGCACAACCAATCGCAATCACGGTTGAAGGTGCAAACATTCTTACTCGTAACCTTATGATTTTTGGTCAAGGTGTAATGCGTTGTCACCCTTACCTACAAACTATGGTTGAGTCTATCCACAGCGAAGACAAAAATGCAGATAAAGAATTCAACAGCATCTTACGTAAAACAGTGGGTTACAGCGTAGCTAATAGCTTACGAGCTTTCCGTTTAGGCGTATTACCGTTTACTGCGGGTGCTAAATCGTCACTACCAGAAGTACGTGAATACGAAAAAGCAGCGCATAAATTATCTGCAAAACTTGCAGTTTACGCTGACTTCTCGTTATTGGTACTAGGTGGCAAACTTAAGCAAGCAGAAATGTTATCTGCACGTTTAGGCGACGTAATGAGCTTCTTATATGCGGCGATGGCATCAATTAAATACTACGAGCAAAAAGTAGCAAGCAGTGAACGTGAGCAAGCTGCGCCTTACTTCCACTATGCGACTCGCTTTGCACTACAAAGCGCTGAAGAAGCATTGCATAAGTTCTTAGATAACTTCCCTGCAAGTGGTACTCGTAAATTTATGCGTTTCATTACGATGAACTACTCAATGAAAATGCCTAAGATCAGCGATGATTTAATCCGTGAACTTGCGACTCAAGCGCAAATGGATACGGCATTTAAAGCGCAAATCACTCACTTGGTTAACCCAATTGAAGGTGATGGTCATTACATCAATGAGCAAGCGTACAAAGCGAAAATGGCGTGCCTTGATTTACTTAAGAAAGTTAAAAAAGCTCTGCGTGCTAAAACTATTAAGCCGGGCGTTCGTTTTGCAGAAACGCTTGATAATGCACTTGTTGCAAGTGTTATCAACGAAGAAGAATATGCAAAACTGATTGATTACAACAAGAAGCGTGAAAAAGCGATTCGTGTTGATGAGTTCGACTTTGATATGAACCTACTGGATGACAATGCAAAGCCAGTAAACCCACTTAAAAGTGTGGTAAACGAGTAATTCAACAATGCAAGTCCTGAGTAGTATTAGGACTTTATCTTCGAAAACCCGTGCTTAGCACGGGTTTTTTATTGCCTATAGGCCGTTGTGCCAATAGCCAATATCACCTACCATTGCCATCGGTTTATATAAATTACAGAGCGTTATGGATCTTAGGCAATTCGTTACTTGTCACTTTTCAAATATTACAGAGCTACAGCAAGCTGCATCAGTATGGAGTGGATGCGGTGAGATTATTCGTTGCCAAATGAATGGTGCTGCTGCGGTAATTAAAGCGATTGAAGTGCCTAGTCAGATCAATCATAGTCGTATAAAACAAAGTGATTTTGCACTTGCCAGAAAGCGCCAATCTTACTTATTCGAATTTAATTGGTATCGGCATTACGCAGAGCAATTACCCCATGAAGCTGCGGCTATCCACTGTATTGAGGCAATACAACAGGGCAGTAAACAAGCGCTGGTATTTAGTGATTTCAGTGCGCTTGGCTACCAGCCTGCAAGTGCTACACACAGCGACATTCAAGCAATTATAAACTGGCTTGCACACTTTCATGCTTTTCATTTAGCAAGCTCTGCCGATGGCCTTTGGCCGCGAGGTAGTTATTGGCATTTAGCAACGCGGCCCGATGAGCTAAAGCGTATGAGCGATTTAAGCTTAAAAGCGCAGGCGCACGCTATTGATATAGCGTTGAATGAGTCACCTTACCAAACATTAATTCATGGTGATGCTAAGCTTGCCAATTTTGCGATTGCGCCACAAAACCAGCATGTTCTTGGCTATGATTTTCAATATGTTGGCAAGGGTGTTGGGGTGATTGATGTAATGTATTTTTTAGGCAGTTGCTTAGATGATACGGCATTAAAATCAGTTGCAGATGACTATTTAAATCGCTATTTTGACACCCTCATACAGGCACTAAAACGTTATCAACCGAATGTAAACCCAGCGCATGTTGTTAGCAGTTGGCGAGCGCTTTGGTGTTACGCATGGAGCGATTTTTATCGCTTTTTAGCAGGTTGGAGCCCTGATCATGCAAAAATAAACGGCTACATGCAGCAGCAATTTGTAACGTATTTAAAAATAAAGGATTAGCAATGAATAAGCCAATGCGATTTGCCATTATCGGCTGTGGTGCTGTAACTGAAGTGAAAAGCGGCCCTGCTTATCAACAAGCAAAAGGTATTGCGCTTATTGGGGTGACACGCCGCGACTTAGAAAAAGCACATGATTACGCTAAACGCCATAATGTCGCAAAGGTGTTCGCATCGCCAAGCGAACTCATTAACGATACCAGTGTTGATGCCGTGTATATTGCCACGCCGCCAGATAGCCATAAAGCGTATGCTCTTGAGGTTGCTGCGGCAGGTAAACCTTGTTGTATTGAAAAGCCACTGGCGCCAAGTTATCAAGACAGCCTTGATATTGTTGCAGCGTTTAAAGAGGCTAAACAGCCGCTATTTGTGGCTTATTATCGCCGTTCATTACCACGCTTTAATCACGTTAAACAGTTATTAGAGCAAGGTGCGATTGGTAAGCCTCGTCATGTTAGTTGGCATTTAAGTAAAGCTCCTAACGCTCTTGATTTATCGGGTGAGTACAACTGGCGCACAGATCAAAATGTGGCACGAGGAGGTTACTTCGACGATTTAGCCAGCCATGGTCTTGATTTACTTGCCTACCTTTTAGGTGACTTTAGTACGGTGCATGGTTTATGTGCTAATCAACAGGGCTCATATTCAGCATTCGATGCTATTACCGCGCACTGGCAGCATCAATCTGGTGTTACCGGCACCGGGAGCTGGAACTTTGCTTCAGCAAATCGTTTTGATGATGTGATGATTTATGGCAGTGAAGGCGAGCTTAGCTTTAGTGTGTTTGACGAAAAACCGATTGTGCTTAACAACGCACAGGGCAAACAACAGTTCGTAATTGATAACCCTGCACATATTCAACAATATCATGTTGAAAATATGGCGAACTATTTTCATGCTCAGCAACCCCACCCATCAACCGGTGAGAGCGCACTACACACAAGTTGGGTTATGGAGCAGATTTTATCGGCTTAGTGCTCAAACGCTGCATTGAAGGCATTTACTATTTGTGTGTTTTCACCTTCGTGAAATAACTCCATCAGGCGCTCACTAATTAATGTGCGTACCTTTTCAGTTTTAAGCGCTTTATTGAACAGCGCGATTGCTTGTTTGCCGACCTCTGTTGGTGAACAAGCAATATAACCAAACACGGCGGCTTTTTCTGGTTTAAGGCTTATATAACGAATACTACTCAGACCGGGGAAACGTTTATAACGGTTGCTAAATACAGTTTGGTATTCTAAAACGGCATCAATTTTATTTTGAAATAACATTTGCCCGAGCCTTGGTGCATTTGTTGCCCCATCGAGTATAAAAAAGTGCTCATCATTTAAACGAACAAACTTATCAATCTCTTCTGAGTATGAACGGCCTTTAGTGACGCCAATTGTTAAGTCATAGTAATAGATAGCTTGTAGTAGGGTAATAGCGTCTGGAATGGTGGGCTTATTAAATACCACCAGTTTATTTGAAGGAAATGCCATCAGAGGGTACTGACTAAACACAGCATGAGCTTCACGCTCTGGGGTTTTTAATTTATTGTACAAGCAAACATTGTTCATTTTTCTTAATTGCTGCCACTCTCTTAAGCGGCTTGCAGGTATAAAATGTAGGCTGATTTCATCGCCTAATTCAGCTGCGGCAGCCAGCAAAAACGTGGTGGCCTCATTTTCAGGGTTACCGCCATCTTGCGGAACAAAGTCTGCCATAACTTGAATATCGAGTGTTTCACTGTGGACCGGTAGGCAAATACACAAAAGTAGTATCGAAGTGAAGATAAACGTTTTCATTACTGCAGGCCCAAAATAAATAAAATGTTAAACATTGCCGGTGCGTGTTGTTGCAAAAAAATTAATATTTGCAGCTGATAGTGTAATTTTAGACCAATTCAAAGAATTAATGCGATGAACATGCATTTTTTGCAGTCGAGAAGACTATTTTGCGCTAAAATAGGCGTAATTTATCTCATTTAGGTTCTACTTATGTCTATCCATGTAATTACTCATCCGTTAGTTCAACACAAACTTGGCCTTATGCGTGCAGAAGGTATTAGTACTAAAAGTTTTCGTGAGCTGTCGTCTGAAGTAGGTACTTTGCTTACTTACGAAGCAACAAAAAACCTACCATTAGAAAGCGTACAAATCACTGGATGGGATGGTTCAACATTAGATGTAGAACATATCAAAGGTAAAAAAATTACTGTTGTGCCTATTCTACGTGCCGGCCTTGGTATGATGGATGGTGTTATGCAGTTATTACCTGCTGCAAAAGTAAGTGTTGTTGGTCTTCAGCGTAACGAAGAAACATTGGAGCCAGTGCCTTATTTTGAAAAACTGGTTGGTAAAATTGATGAGCGTTTAAGCCTTGTTATTGACCCAATGCTTGCAACCGGTGGTTCAATGATTGCAACTATCGATATGCTTAAAAAAGCAGGTTGTAAAGATATTAAAGTGATTGTATTAGTGGCAGCACCAGAGGGCGTAGAAAAAACCCTTGCAGCCCACCCTGATGTTGAAATTTTCACAGCATCTTTAGACAGTCATTTAAACGAAAAAGGATATATCATTCCAGGCTTAGGAGATGCCGGTGACAAGATTTTTGGCACAGTGTAAGGCGCTCACGTGGAAAATCATCAAACATTTTCGTTAAAAACCATTCTAACTGGCGCGCAAATGCTGTTTGTAGCATTTGGCGCACTGGTGCTTGTGCCGTTACTAACAGGCCTTGATCCCAATGTGGCTTTATTTACCGCAGGTTTAGGAACTTTACTGTTTCATGTGGTTACTAAAGGCCAAGTTCCCATCTTTTTAGCATCGTCTTTTGCTTTCATCGCACCTATTATCGCCTCGGTGCAAATGTGGGGCATTCCCGCAACTATGGGCGGTTTGATGGTGGCAGGCTTTTGCTATGTTGCGCTTAGCTTGATAGTAAAATTTAAAGGCGTGAATGCGCTGCACAAGGTGTTACCGCCTGTGGTTGTTGGCCCTGTGATCATGGTGATTGGTCTAGCCTTAGCCCCAGTCGCTGTGAATATGGCAATGGGTAAAGCAGGGGATGGCAGTGCACAATTAGTTCCTTATGAGCAAGCAATTTGGGTTTCTGGTTTATCATTACTGGTTACGCTGATTTTTGCGGTATGGGGTAAAGGTGTATTTAAACTTATTCCTATTCTTGCTGGTGTGGTAGCAGGTTACCTTGCTTCGTTATTTATAGGTATTGTTGAATTTAATGCGGTCACCGAAGCAAACTGGTTTGCGGTACCGGCATTTACTTATCCTGAGTTTAAATGGCAGGCTATTTTATTTATGGTGCCTGTGGCTATTGCGCCAGCAATTGAACATATTGGCGACATGATGGCTATTAGCCAAGTAACAGGTAAAGACTATTTAAAGAAACCGGGTTTACACCGCACTTTACTAGGTGATGGCTTAGCAACCTCTGCGGCATCGGTTTTTGGTGGTCCACCTAATACAACGTACTCTGAGGTAACGGGGGCGGTAATGCTTACACGTAACTTCAACCCTCGAGTGATGCTTTGGACCGCAATCATCGCTATTGTGCTGGCGTTTGTGGCAAAAATGGGCGCGGGTTTACAAACGATTCCGGTACCGGTGATGGGCGGCATCATGATTTTGCTATTTGGCTCTATCGCCGTTGTTGGTTTAAATACCTTAGTAAAATCAGGTGAAGACCTTACCGCGCCTCGCAACTTGACTATCATCGCACTGATTTTAGTGTTTGGTATTGGTGGTATGCATATCGGTGGTGATGAGTTTAGTTTGCAAGGTGTGAGCTTATGCGCAATTTTGGGGATTATCTTAAATGCTGTTCTCCCCAAAGCAGTGCAACAAGCTGATTAGAACTTAAAAACTGCTTGAATATTGCACCAAAAAAGCGCATTAAATATGCGCTTTTTTTGTAACCATTTAAAAAATAAGGAATTATAAAACTGGTCTACTAACTGCATTTATCTCTATGTCATACTGGTAGGAGCGATTATGCAAGAGGCAAATGTTGTGGATATTACCCCGTTTTTAGCGAAGCATCAGTTACCACTCAAGTATCAATACTTAAGTGAGCAGTTTTTTATACCCCTCGCGCACGATATCTTAAGCGCAAAAATGACCGGCCAACCTATGCTGGTGGCGATTAATGGCTGCCAAGGCTCAGGTAAAACGACCCTCGCTGATTTCTTAGTGACCTGGGTTAATAGCAATACCGAATTTAATAGCGTGTCATTATCAATCGATGACTTTTATTTAAGTCGTGATGCACGCAACGAGCTTGCTAAAGATGTTCATCCTTTGTTTGCGAGTCGTGGTGTACCGGGTACGCATGATACGCAATTAATGGAACAAACCTTATCAGCTTTGTTGGCAGGCAAAGTGGAAGTGCCATTACCTCAATTTGATAAACTAACTGATGATCCGGTGCCAAAAGACCAGTGGCCTAGCAACCAAAAACCGATTGATATCCTGTTTTTTGAAGGCTGGTGTGTAGCCAGTACACCTCAGCAGCCTTATCAACTGCAAACTCCGGTAAATGAATTAGAGCAACTAGAAGATGCCGACGGCATTTGGCGTCGCTGCGTAAATAGTTGCTTAGCGAATGAATATCAAAATGTATTCGCAATGGCCGATTACACCATTATGTTAAAAGCGCCTTCATTTGAAGATGTGTATGCGTGGCGCTTAGAGCAAGAGCATAAACTAATTGCCAAAAAAGGCCAGGGGCAGGGCACGTTTGACGAAGTGAGTTTAAAGCGTTTTATCTCTCATTTTGAACGTATTACGCGGGAAAACTTAGCCACTCTTGCGCACAGCGTGGATGCGTTATTATTGCTTGATACCGAGCGTGATATCACCAAGATGGAACTTCTCGCTGACCAGATTGCTCAGCCACTTATTTTTACTGACTTAGACGGCACATTGCTCGATCACGATAGTTACGAATGTGAGGTGATCAAACCATTTTTGGCAAAGTTGAATGATACCGGTGTCAATGTGATTTTTAACACCAGCAAAACCTTTGCTGAAGTCACTGATATTCAAAAAGGTTTGGATCATCACCAGCCCTTTATTGTGGAAAATGGTGCTGCTGTTTATATCCCGAAAGACTATTTCAAAGTAAAGCCGATTGGCTGTGATGAATATAAAGGTTATTGGCGCTTTGCCATGACGCAAAGTACCGATAAATTGCATGAAGATCTTAAACAATATGCTAGCCAATTTAGTCATTGTGTACGTTTGTTTAGCCAATTTAGTGCACAAGAAATAGCCGAGTTAACAGGACTCCCCGTCGATAAAAGTGAATTGGCTCTACAAAGACAATACTCAGATCCGGTTTGTTTTTCGGGTAGTGAGGAAGAAAAGCAAGGTTTGATAGATGCAATGAGCCAAGCAGGCTACGAAGTGCTTGTTGGCGGGCGTTTTATCCATTTAACCAAAGGTAACAATAAAGGACTTGCACAAAAGTGGCTGTTAAATCAGTTCAAAAAAGCCTATCGCAATCCTTTTACTGTGATAGCGCTTGGCGACAGTCAAAACGATGTAGCCATGCTAAAGGCGGCCGACACCGCTATTTTAATCAATAACCCTGGCAGCCAAGTGCAATCACAAATATTACAAAAAGCATGGCAGCTCAGCGAAAAGCCCGCCCCAGCAGGTTGGGTTCAAGAAGTTTCTGCGTTAACTATCATCAAAGCGCGTTTTGCAGCAAAACAGGAGCAATCTCATGGCTGATTTTTATCAAAATGGCATTATCACGACCTTACACAATATTGCTGACCGCCCAGTAGAAGAACTAGAAAAAGAGTTGTTGGGCTTTTCAAAACAACGCCCAATGGGCCTGATTTTGCCTTCGCTTTACAGTGAGTTAGAAGGACCCGCTCTGCAAAATATTATTGCTGAGCTGAAACATGTGCCTTATTTATCGCAAATTACCATTGGTCTAGAT
Organism: Pseudoalteromonas sp. P80D2; assembly: GCF_036680945.1. Taxonomy (NCBI): domain Bacteria; kingdom Pseudomonadati; phylum Pseudomonadota; class Gammaproteobacteria; order Alteromonadales; family Pseudoalteromonadaceae; genus Pseudoalteromonas; species Pseudoalteromonas sp. P80D2. The sequence goes on along the minus strand of NZ_JAZDAR010000022.1, from coordinate 203,639 downwards.
CGCGCTGATGAAAGCCAATATCGCCATGCACTGCAGTTTTTTGCGGAGCTTGATCAGCCTCATAAGGTACTTTGGAATGATGGCCCGCGTTTACAAGCTCTTGATAAAGAACTACAAAAATTGGGCGTTGCGCCACGAGAGCTAGGTAAAGGTCGCAATGTTTGGTATTGCATGGGCTATAAGTTGGCAACCTCAAAAGTAGAGTCAATTGCACTGCATGACTGCGATATTTTGACTTACGACAGAGCGCTATTAGCACGTTTAATTTACCCCGTTGCTCACCCTCGTTTTAACTATGAATTTTGTAAAGGGTTTTATCCGCGCACCGCTGAGGGCAAAATTAATGGCCGTGTGTCACGTTTGCTGGTAACGCCGTTATTGCGTTCGTTTAAAACAATTTTAGGTAGCAACGATTATTTAGAATATATGGATTCATTTCGTTACCCGCTAGCGGGTGAGTTTTCATTCCGTCGTGATGTACTTAATGATATTCGTATTCCAAGTGACTGGGGCTTAGAAATTGGCGTGCTATCAGAGATGTATCGTAATTACTCGCATAACCGTTTATGTCAGGTAGATATTGCTGATAACTATGATCACAAACACCAAGACTTATCGCTAGAAAACCAAGCGGCGGGCTTGTCGAAAATGTCGATTGATATCACCAAAGCTTTATTCAGAAAGCTGGCTACCCAAGGGGTGACTTTTACGACAGAAACGATTCGCTCATTAAAGGCAACCTATTACCGTATTGCTCTCGATTTTATTGAAACTTATCACAACGATGCGTTAATGAATGGCTTAACACTTGATATTCATCATGAAGAAAAAGCCGTTGAAATGTTTGCTCAAAATATTATGAATGCAGGTCAGCACTTTTTAGAAAACCCAATGGAAGCACCCTTTGTGCCGAGTTGGAACCGAGTAGCTTCGGCAATGCCGGAGGTGTTTGCTCGCTTAGAAGAAGCCGTAGAGCTTGATAACAAAGAATATATTTAACGGGGAAGGCACGTGACTTTAGAGCTTTTGCAACAAAGGGTTATTCAGCATTTAACCTGCATCTACGGCGAAGTTGAGTTATCAACAACGCTTGAACAACTCGCAGATAGATTAATCAATACCATGTTAGGTGATGATCCTGTTCGAGACCCAACGCCGCATAAAAACCGTTGGGATGAGCAAGATATGATTTTAATTGCCTACGGTGATTCGATTATTCGTCATGCTAATACGGATGAAGCAGTTGCTAAGCCTGAAGAGCCGCCTTTGCATACGTTACATCGCTTTGTAAAAAACCAATGCTTACCTGAGCTTAATGCACTACACATCTTGCCGTTTTACCCATATAGCTCAGATGAAGGCTTCGCGGTAATGAATTATGTGCAAGTGAATGAAGCGTTAGGTAGTTGGCAACATATCCGCGATATTTCAGCGGATGTTAGGTTGATGGCAGATTTGGTGATCAACCATTGCTCTAGCCGTAGCGTTTGGTTTGAAAACTTTATTCAGGGCAAAGAGCCGGGAAAAGGGTATTTTAAAACGGCAAGCCAGAGTGATGACCTTGTGCAAGTTGTTCGCCCGAGAACATCACCCCTTTTACAGGCGGTTGAAACTAAAGACGGTTTGCAACATGTGTGGTGTACCTTTAGTCATGACCAAGTCGACTTTGATTTTGCTAACCCAGATGTGCTCAATGAATTTGTCAGCATTATTCGTCATTATTTAGATAACGGTGTGCGTATATTCCGCCTTGATGCGGTGGCTTTTTTATGGAAAAAACTCAATACCCGCTGCATTAACCTGCCTGAGACGCACGAAGTGATCAGGCTGCTTCGCACCCTTATTGAGCATTTTGAGCCTAATGTGATTATTATCACAGAAACTAATATCCCGAACCGTGAAAACTTATCGTACTTTGGTAATGCCAATGAAGCGCACTGTATCTATAACTTCTCATTACCACCGCTGTTATTACACACTTTACTCAGTGGTGACAGCACCGCATTAAAACATTGGATGATGAGTATGCCTCCTCCTCAAGAAGGGACGGCATACTTTAACTTTATAGCTTCACATGATGGTATTGGCTTGCGCCCCGTTGAAGGCTTGTTAGAGCAAAGTGAAATTGCCGAAATGGTGAATACGACTGCGAAATATGGCGGAAAAGTTTCATTACGTACCGCCCCAGATGGCACCAATACCCCTTATGAGTTAAACATTGCCTTATTTGATGCGTTGCAAGGTACCCATAAAGGCCCAGATAAATGGGGTGTTGCACGCTTTTTATGTGCGCATGCCATTATGTTTGCGCTTGAAGGTATTCCAGGTTTGTATATTCATAGCTTACTCGGTACCACCAATGATTATGAACGCTTTGAAAACAGCCAACATAACCGAGCGATTAACCGACACCGCTGGCAAGAGTCAGATTTACTAGCAAAGCTGAGTAATGAAAATGCCCATCATCGTACTGTGTTTAAAGCGATGAAAAACCTAATGGCTATTCGTAAGGCGCAAAGTGCATTTCACCCTAATGCGACGCAATATACGTTACATTTAAGCGAAGGGCTCTTTGGTTTTTGGCGACAAAGTATCAACCGTTCGCAAAGTATGTTTTGTGTTTATAACATTAGTGACGAGCCGCAAACGCTTACGCTTGCCGACTTAAATTTGATTGGTACCGAGCAATGGCGAGATTTAATTAGCGGTGAGCAAATTACTGAGCAAACACAAACAATGTCGCTAACCCCATATCAAGCAGTTTGGCTCAGTAATAAATAATGTAAATGCCCTTTACAGTTTGCTATTGGTTACCTCTAAAAGAAGTGATTCAACACTGAAGGGAAGGGCATTTTTATTCGCATTACTGAAAACGCGAAAGTTAATTGCTAAGTTATCACTGTGAATTTGTTCAACTAGCTTAAGCGTTTGTTCGCTATGTTGGCTGAAAATGGCCACTTCATGATGCATAGTTCCGGTTGCGTAATTATTGAGTAGATCATGAACATTTACTATAGCTAAAGCTCCTAGTGTGACATGACCGCCGATAGTGACGTCTATTTTTTCTGCCACAACTCTGAGTGGCCAATTTATTGCGCCAACCAATACATCTTTGCGTTTATTTAACTCATCAAGCGCTGCAATAGCCCCTAATGCCATGGCATCATTGGCAGCCCAAACCATATTGATGTTAGATTGATGGCTAAAGTAGCCAAGACTCTGGCGATACGCTTGTGTTGCTGACCAGTTGGCAACTGTTTTAGCGGTGATATTAGCATTATCATGCGTTTGAACACTTTGCTCTAAACCTTGCTCTCTATTAAGTGCTGCATGGGTGGTGTAATCACCATTAATCGCGAGAATATTTGCCGTGTGCTGAGCTTTTTCAATAAGTTTTTCAGCTAATAATTGACCCGCTTGTTTGTTATCGGGCACCACGCTACCTGCGATATTAATGCCATGATCAATCAAACGTTTTAGCTCTTGTTCTGATGGGCGGTTAAGTAAAAAATAGATGGGCGTAGAGATGTGCTTTAAGCTTAAAAGTTGTTGGGTAAGCACACTTTTCTCATCAACTAAAATCAGCATATCTGGCTTTGCTTTAATCGCATTAGCCACTAATGACTTCATTTCAATATGATTTCGGTTGGCATAATGAATTGTTAAATCGAGATCAAAGTCTTTAGCAGCATCACGCATCAACTGCGACACTTCAAACCAAAACGGGCCTGTGACATTGGTATCGGCATGACCTGGGTTTATAAAAATAATTTTTTGCTTGGCAAAAACACTCGGTAAGCAAAATAGGCAGATAATGATAAATACCGTTTTGAGCATAGTCTTATTAAGTTAAAAGGCCGATAGGGAAGAGTATAGCTTGAATTTTCAGGTTTTAAGTAAATGATTGGCATAGGATAGTTTTTAAATATCTGATAGAAAAAGGGCTACACAAATGTGCAGCCCCAAGAGAATCAAATATTTTACGATTAGAAATCGTAAGATAGTCTTAAGTAGCCGAAACGACCGATGTTGTCGTAACTTGCACTACCAGAACCTGTACCTAACGTACCGTATGGAAGTTTGCGGTTGAAGATATTATCTACACCCAGCTTCACACCAAAACCATTTTCAAAGTTATAACCAATTGTTGCATCAGAGATAACGTAAGTACCAAATGTCATTAAGCTATTTGGATTCGGGTTATCTGCAAGTTCTTGGTCTGTGTAAAGGCTTACTTCATCTAGATAACGTGTATCAAACGTTGTAAAGAAGCCATCACGCTTATAAGAAATTGAAAGGTTTGCTTGCCATTTCGCTTCGCCAGTTGTGCCTGCGTACTCATAGTAGTCGCTCGGTTGGTCTTGGAATGGGAAGGTTTTACGCTCAATTAAGTACGTACCAATTAAACGTGTTGAGAAGTTGCCTTCTAGTGCATCAAAGTCATAACCTAATTCAAAGTCAACACCTGACGCTTCTTGACCAGACACGTTCAGAACTGAGTTTTGAATAAGTGTAATTTCATGTGAGCTGCTATCACGCGTGATTAGGTTACAGTATTGGTTATTAATACCACCTTCTGCATCTACACAGCGGTCAAGAATGTCTTGTGAACCGATGGTCGAAATCGCGTCTTCAAGTTCAATTTTCCAGTAGTCAACTGTCACTACAGCGTTTTCAATGAATGAAGGTTGGTAAACAAAACCAATTGTTGTACTGGTTGACTCTTCACCTTTCACATCTCGGTTACCACTTACTAAACCTTCAAGGGTTTGCGCATCGTAGTCTGATTCAAAATCAGCAGGTACACCAAGAGCTGCACAGTTCGCGCGGCGTACTTCTGAATTTTGTAGATCATTCAAGTTATCAGCTAAACATGGATCGTCAACACTGTAGAATGTTTGGCTCGGTGCACCAAAGATTTCGCCAATGTTTGGAGCACGAAGTGCTTCTGATTGTGTTGCACGTACACGTAGTTGATCGTTTACAGTCCAATCTAAACCAAGTTTCCAGCTTGTTGCATCACCAATTGTGCTGTAGTCAGCGTAACGTACCGCTGTATCTAGTACTAGGTCTTGAACAAGAGGTAAGTCAGAAAGAAGTGGGATTGATGCTTCGAAGTAAATTTCATTTACATCAAACTCACCTTTGTCTTCGCCAAGCGCGTTAAAGAAGGTACCGGCTGCGTTGTCTGGCTCTTCAGTTTCGCTTTCTTCTTTACGGTATTCAACACCCGCTGCAAAACCAATGTAACCAGCTGGTAATTCATAAATTGCTGAATTTGCAAGTGAAGCAGACACAACTGTTTGGGTAATCTTTGAAGTACCTACTGAAACAGTATTGATGTAATCAATCGCTTCTTGGCTCGGTGCACCAAAGCCCATGATATTAACAGGTACACACCCTTCAGCACGTGCTTCTTCGCTGCGACAAACAACATTGCCTGAACCATCATCAATAGCATCTAGGGCATTGTAGTAGTTTGCCATGATCATGTTAGCGCCATTAACACGCTCTAAATCAGTTTGGCCATATACAACTGACGCATCTAATTCCCAGTCATTGAATACCGTGCCTTTTAAGCCTGCAACAAAACGGGTTGTTTCACGTGTATTGTTTTCAACACGACGACCTAAGTCAGTCATCATGCGGTTAACCATGATTGAGCTAACACCTTCTTGTTCCATTAGATCTTTAACGCTTGAGTCAAGGTAAGGGTTATCAATCTTGATGCTGTTATTTGGGTTAAAGAAGAAGAATGCAGGCTGACCAATGCTTTGGCCTTCGCTGTTAACATACTTTGCTTCAAGATACGCATTCATGCCCTCTGCGATATCGTAGTTCGTTTTGAAGTTAATGTTGTAGCGTTCAAACTCAGGTTGAATTTGGTTAAACTGTGCTAGGTTAAATGAATCACAGTTAGCACATGCAAGGCCATCAACTTGGTCACCAATGTTAAGTTCGCGGTAAGTACCATCTGGGTTAAATGAATTTACAAAGCCATTACTTAGCGCAAACACACCTGCGTTATTAATCGCATAGTAACCTGCATTTGGCGTATAAATGTAGTCAGGAAAAGCTGGATCATCTTTGTTTTCAGCTGTTTGAGCTGTGTTGCGCATATTGCGGTAAGAGCCATCAGTCCAAGGGTGGTCTAACGCATTTAAAGTATCTTGACCCGAATACTCAACAGAGAATGCCACGTTACCGCGATCATTATCGAAGTTTGTGCCGTAAGAGAGTGTTGCTTTTTCGTTGCTGTAATCGCTTAGGTCTGATTCGCCTCGAGTTACACTTGCGCTAAAGCCTTCGATATTCTTTTTAAGAATGAAGTTAACTACACCCGTTACAGCATCGGCACCGTATACAGCTGACGCACCACCGGTGATAATTTCAACACGCTCAACCCATGTGCTTGGAATTGTATTTGTATCAACTGATTGAGAGCCTGCAGAGCTAGAAACGTGACGTTTACCATTAACAAGTACTAGCGTACGGTCAGTACCCATATTACGTAAGTCAAGAATACTTAAACCCGCAGTACCGATGTAACGGCCAGAGTTTGAAAGTGAAAAAGTATTACCAAGAGCTGGTAATTTATTAAGTGCCTCACCGATATTAACCGCGCCTGTGTTAACTAAGTCATCACCAGTGATAACTGTCACTGGCGCAGGGGCAATAGCACCTTCACGTAAAATACGAGAACCTGTTACTTCGATACGGTCGATTGTTTGTACACCTTCTTCATCAGCAGCAAATGACTGACCTGAAATTGCAAGTGCAGATGTGCACAGGGCAAGCTTAATACTTGCACCTAAGATGTTATGTTTTTTCATTGTTTCACCTGTTAGTTTTTATTTTATCCCTTAAAGGGTTGTTAACAGTTGTTCTTAAAATGTTAACGCGGTGCACTTTATCATTGTCCCTATTATTTGCAAACAAAAACTACGTATCAATTTGTACACATCTAATTTCAATTTAAACAGTGTGTTAGGTTCTTTGTGGGGTTCAGGTGTTTTTTGTTTGTTGTGAAAAGGTGATTACAGAATATTTACTTTGTTGCTGTATTCGGTATTTTAATGGCATTAGGTTTACGTAGCGTTTCGCTTTATAATGGGTGCATAATTTGTATTTGGTTGAGAGTGTATGAAAGCCATTTTTATTAGTTTTTTAATCGTTTTTTCCAGTCTGAGCGCGGCCAACAATATTGACCTTGAGGCCAATATGAAAAATATGGGGCTTGCTTATAAAAACTCAGTGCGAGCAACTGATTTAGCCACCTTTAATACCGCTATCGATGAATTTATTGAGTTGTTAGAGACAGCCAAAACAGCTGATTTTAAACAGCATAAAACAGCGTCTTTAGAAGGGCTTGATAAAGTCATAAATCAAGCAAAGCAAGCTAAGCAACTTGCAACGACCCGTGGCCTTGAAGCTGCAAAAGCGCCGCTTAAATCTATTGATGAGCTACGTAAGAAATACCATGAGCTACATGAGCCGCCAGGTTTTTGGGAGTTGTTATTTGGTAAGTAAAGTTATTGAGTTAGATTTACTATAATTTTAAAAAGGTGCCGAGGCACCTTTTTTAACGCTTTTTCTTTTTACCCTGAACTGCCTTCAAGCGCGGATTGTCTTTATTAATAACATAGACACGACCTTTACGCTTTACGATTTGGCAGCCCGGGCGGTTCTTCGCGCTTTTTAATGAACTTAATACTTTCATGTTCTTACCTATAGCAACTACTTGCTCGCTAAGTTTTTGAAACGACGATTAAACGCAGCAACACGGCCATCGCTTGCAACGGCTTTTTGCTTACCGGTATAAAACGGGTGTGAATCGCTTGATACGTCAATTGGCACATAAGGGTAGGTTTTTCCCTCAAGTTCAATTGTGCGCGAAGTTTTAATTGTCGAACCAATAATAAAATAGCTGTCTGCCGCTGTATCATGAAACGCGACTTGCTGGTAATCAGGATGGATATTTGGCTTCATAATGGAACTCTTTGTTATGTGATAATGTAGCAAGTATAGAGTGGTTGACTATTTGGGTCAAGATAAAAATGATTCTTATTTATATTGGGTTGTCTTAATTTTGTACAAGCTGAACAATCAATAAGCAGTTAGATTTAAAAAGCTGGATATTGTCGGTAAGGCTGTTATAACTAGGTATGCGTGCTTATTTTAAAGAAGGATAAGGAAGTGAATGATAAAACTAGCCGTGAAGAACTAGATCAAAATGTAATGAACACGCTTCGCGATAAAGACCATTCTGTTTTAGCTAATCATGTAGACACCTTGTCGTGTACTCACAACGATATTATTGAGTTGTTGGCACAGTATTTAGCTCTGAGTGAACAAGATGATGATGAGCGTTTCGATACCTGGTTTGATAATCTAAGTAAAGAGCAACACACCGTTGTGAAGACTTTCGAAGTGTATCGTGGTCAGTACGAGCATTTAGATTCTTAATACTTGATCATGTTGTTTTTACATGAAAAAAGCCACCCGAAGGCGGCTTTGCTGATTAGCGCTAACTAATTAATCTAACATGTAAGCTCGCATGGTAATTTGCTCAGCTTGGCTTGAACCATAATCAGAAACAATCGTACGAATATGGACAAAGTCACCGACGTTGCCAGTATTAGGGATCGTAGCTACCCATTCACCGTCAATGTGTTCAACTTGTGCATCTAACCAGTTTTCGCTTGAGAACTTCGTTGATACAGGGCAATAGATATAAGCAGGCACGTTAGCAATCGTACATTCTTGGCCGTACGCATATTGGAACTGTACATCTGCCAGCGCCACTTCACCTACACCGTCCAATAAACCCGTTAACTTAACGTGAGCCGCGTCACCTGATTTCATGCTGTTGTTAATATCAACAGGTAAATCAACCATAGGCACTAAAATTGGCTGAACACCTTGTTGCTGCTCGTCAGCCGTAAATGTATAGAAACCTTGGTAAAGAGAACCTAGCTTATCATTGACTGGAGAGCGCTCACCAACACCACGGGCATAAGAACGCATTTCTAAGGTAATTTGATGAGAGCCCGGTTCAAGCGTTAACGTGCCTTGATACGGAAAGGCTGGCTCACCATTTACTTTTAAACCAAATGCTGAGCTACCCATAAAGCCAAAGATACCATCATGGTTTGCGGCATCTCCAAACGAAGCAAGATTAAAATAAAGGACATTGGTATCGCGGCTAATAATCGCTGAGCCACTGCTGCCTAAGCTACCAGCACGTGGACCTTTAAACCAAGTAGTGCTTTGCTCAGCACCTTCAGTCATAGCGCGTGGACCATCAAAATAAGCGCCAGCACTTTGAATTTGATAGTTTGGCATAACGACATTCGTCCATGCATTTTTTGTACTTGCTGTGTAATATTCATCACGCTGATGAGGCAACATAATTAACTGTGAGCTACCTGTTGAGTAGAACTCTCCGGTACTGTTGGTCATTGCCATAACATCAGTCCATGCCGGGCGCTCATCATTTTGCGAATGATAAGACGCACTCATTTTATGCATTTTATGCTCCGCAACATTGATTTGCCCAGCCTGAATTCGGCCATCAGTAATATGGTTGATTGAATAAGCATAAGGTGAGCGTTCAGCCGCAATACCAGACCAGCTAATGATATTGTTGCCAGCTTCGATTTCTGCCATTAAGGCTTCACCTTGTTCGGTACTAATACCAATCACGGGTACTTTTGGTGTGCCTGTGATTGCCCCTTTATATCGGCCGCCACGACCAGGACGATAAAAAATCACACCGCTGGCGCCATTTTTCATTGCATTACCGACCATGTAAGACGTGAGGTAATTAGGGTTAGCAATAAGCGCAATTTTTCCGTCTAACTCAAATTGGCTCCAGTCAGTGCTGTAACCAGCATCACCTACTGGCACTACTTCTGCAGAGCCTTCACCATGAAAAGACAGTGCTAAACCTTGTTTGATGTAATCAAGTTCAACCCCGTTTTGCATTTTGACGGTTGTTTCTGGAGCCACTGCGCGGGTGGTGATAAATGAGCGAAAACGGTCGTCATGACCTTGTGACCAAGCATACATATCATTTACGTAATCAGGAGCCATTTCGATAGCTGCAAGCTTCGCAACTTCTTGATCGTCAATCGCGTAAGTAAAGCCAAATGAATAACCTTGTGGATCAAGAGGCTGGTCAGCTTTAAAGGTGACAGGTTGAGCGTTACGTGCATCAAAGTTAATCTCTGTTTTGCCATCAATCTTACGATTTAATACAGCCATTTGTGCCGCTGATTCTACTAAACCAGAGCTGGTTTGCGGATTATCGTAAGTCATAATGTTAGCAATCAACGTATAGTAGCCAGCAGGTACATCGATATTGGCTTTACCCCCAGTGAGCCTAACAAGACTGCCCCAATCATCTTCTTCATTTATTAAGTAAAGCTTTGATGGCGAGCCGGCTTGATTACCCCAGCGATCAGTTAGGTTTACTGTTAAATTAACGTGAGGTTGGTCAATCCAAAATGACACTGGCACTGTCACTTGCTGATCAGTATTGCCAACGGTTGTGCCAGTGATACGACCTGTAATTGCACCATAAGCACTGTTATTAAGTGCCACACTAGGGTCAATCCACATAGGGACTTGAGCAACACCTTTGGCTGGGATTGTTACAGATTTAACATCTAACCCTGCCAAGGTCGCCGGTAATTGTGTTTTGCCATCTTCACCGATTAAATCTAATTTCAATTTTAATTTAATATTTTCATCAGACGTGTTTGTTAACGTGATCTGTGTTTCGGTAAATGCACTATTGGCATTATCAAAGTAGCCAAGTTCACGGTTTGCAGGGGCCACAATAGCTTGGTCAATGGCACGGTCGATATTCATGGCACCGGCACCTTGCTCAAGGACGTGGGAATCACTACTAAATACAGATGATGTAAGCACGTCTTTAATTTCTTTTGGCGTAAGGTCTTGGCGAGCTTGCATTACAATTGCAGCACCACCGGCAACATGAGGGGCAGCCATTGATGTACCTGAATACACGCGGTAGGCCGTATCACCTAAGCCACCAGAAGCCGCGGCAACCACAGAGACACCTTGCGAGGCAATATCTGGTTTTGCTGAGTGGCCATCTGGCGATGGACCGCGTGAAGAGAACGACGCCGTATTGCCATCACGATCAATAGCACCCACTGTTAATGCACTTGGCGCGCAGCCCGGTGAACCAATCGTTTCACGGGTAAAGCTATTGCCCGCAGAGATAACAAATAAAGCTTTATCGCTAAGCGCTTCAACCATCTCAACCAATGGGCCACTACAGGTTGTTGCTGTGCCACCCAATGACATATTTACAATGTCAGCTTGCTCTGAAAGCACCGCCCATTGCATGCCATTTAAAATACCGTAGGTTGATCCTCCTCCTGTATTACCAAGTACTTTACCGATAATTAAATCGGCGGCTGGTGCCACACCGACCCATTTGCCTGCTGACTCATGGCCATTGCCTGCAACGGTTGAGGCTGTATGAGTTCCATGACCATTTAAGTCATCTACACCGTTGCTCGAATACGTAAAATCACGTGATGCAATGACACGACCTAGTAAGTCTGGGTGCTCGGTGTCGTAGCCTGTATCAAGTACGGCAACTTTAATACCTTCGCCATTATAGTTAATCGCTGACTCACCATATGCGCCGGTTAGTGGGACTGTTGGAGTCAGTGTTTCTGACTGGGTAACCTTGTGAGCATGAACGACAGCATCAAGCCAAATACCTTCAACGTCAGCTTGTGCAACCAGGGTTTGCCAAGTTTGCGCTGCTTTGTCTTTGTTGATTGCAAATGCGGCGCTGTCGATTAGCTCAATTTCACCGGTTAATGACATACCAGCAAGCGTTGCTGGGACTGCAGGTCCTGCAAGGGTGCCGTCGCGGTATTCAACAATGACGGGGAGCGCGTCGGTTGATGCATCATCGTAACCCGATTCATATAACTTATTAATGTTAAATAACTCTAAATCGATCGCATTTGAATCAACTAAGGCTTGAGCATGGTTTGGAACAACATAGGTGTTGTTACCACGTTTAAAGATACTGGTGAATGTATCTGAACCATCTGCATTCACTAATCGAATGCCGCCTAGCTTGCCGTCTTTATTGACAACAGCCGACACTTTGTCCCCAGTGATCAAAGTGAATGTAAGGGCATCCGCTTTACTTTGTTGTGTAACAAATGATTCTTCTGCGGTTGCTGGTTGGGCAATCGATAAGCCGAGCATGGCTAAGTAGGTCGCCTTTAAGCGACCAAGCCTAGGAAAAGGTTTCATCTTTTCATCCTGTATTTTGATGTAATTAGTTTGGAAGAAAGAAGTTATTGCTAGGTGTCAAAATAACAAATATGACAAGAGCAATAACTCAACCAGACCAATCTATCGATCAAGCAGATGAAAACCTACAAAACAAAGGTAGCAAATTGTATTAACCTATTCATAACAAAATAAACACTGTTGTAACTTTGTGCGGTCATTCAGTTTCGCTTCATTTTAAGCGCAAAAATGAGAGGTTATTTTACCGATAGATCGTACTTTGCCACTACGTCATCAATATAACGATGGCGTAAGGTGTTTTTACCTTCGTTGCCCGTACCATGACTTAACGCGCGGTTCATTAATTTGAGCGCTTTATGTAAGCTTTGGCGCTCTTCCACGCTTAAACCTGTTTTAGTGCGTAGTTCAGTAATATCATCAATCAATAACTTAGCCACATCGAGCTGTACGGCTTCTTCAACTAAGCCATTTTGTGTTAGCACACCGTATTTACTGCATAAAAACTGCTGCCAAACTTGCTGTAAGTGCTCGTCAATTTCACTGCCAAATAATTCTTCATCGATAGCAAAGCCTTGCTCAGCAAGCTTACTGAGTTGATTTGAATATTGCTGAGCAAAATAATTAAATGCTTGGCAAGATGAGCTTATGTCATGTTTGATAATTAATTGCCCCCAGCTAGCGGCACCACGAGGGTAATAGTCTTGATATTCTTCGCATTGATAAATGCCCGAATACGAACTGCATTCTAATTGACTCTGCAAACAGTAACTCGGCTTTGGAAATAAACTACTTTGTTGCCATGCCGATAGCGTTTCCTCATCAATTGAGAGGGTATGGCACAGCTCTTCGGTGGTATAAAAGTAGGTTGCCAAAAATTTTGAAAGTTGCATTATCAAATACTCACAATAAATACTGTTAATTTATACAGTGTTTGATTTTGGCTTAACTTTGATTTTTTCTCAAGTATTTTTATTTATTGCAGCACACTACTCGGAAAATGCCTGTGTTTGTGATACAACTAGCGCAAATTTTCCAAACATTAAAAAAGTTATGCGCAACCTAGAAACAATTAAACAAGCAAGTTTGATCACCGCTATAAAAACACCTTATTTAACCAATGGTGAAATTGATCTTGCATGTTATGACGACCTTGTTGAACAGCAAATTGCAGCTGGTGTTGATGGCATTATTGTCGGTGGTACCACAGGTGAAGGGCAATTAATGAATTGGGAAGAACACTTAATGCTAATTGCTCACAGTGTTAGCAAATTCTCTGACCGTTTATTAATTGTCGGTAATACAGGTAGCAATAATACACGCGAAGCGATTAAAGCAACCGAGTATGGTTTTGCCACCGGTATGGATGCAGCGCTACAAATTAACCCTTATTACGGACGTACGTCGCTGGCGGGTGTGAAAGAGCACTTTAATCGTTTACTTGATATTGGTCCTGCGTTTATCTACAACGTAGCAGGTCGTACAGGCCAAGACTTAACACCCGATATCATTGAGCCACTCGCTAAGCACGAAAACTTTATCGGTGTAAAAGAGTGCGGTGGCAATGAGCGTATTGCTCATTATGAACAGCAAGGTATTGCTTGTTGGTCAGGTAACGACGATGAAGCGCATGATGCAAGACACATTCATAAAGCCCACGGTGTTATCTCGGTTACATCTAATATTATTCCAGGCTTATTCCGTCAGTTAATGGATGAGCAAAATGATGCACTTAATGCAAAACTACAGCCACTTATGGGCTGGTTATTCTGCGAGCCTAACCCAATTGCAATCAATACGGCACTTATTATGACAGGCGCGGTAAATCCTGTGTTCCGTCTTCCTTATGTGCCACTAACAAGTGCTCAGCAAGAAATCGGTTTAGGTTACATTAACGAACTTGATGTTGCTGATATAGTAGGCGAAAAAGCACAACTTTTAACCGAAAAAGACGTTATTTTACGATAAAAATGAATGAGTGCTTAATTGCGGCTGTAATTAAGCACCATTGTTTTACTTTTTTGTAGCTAATAGGTAAAATTAGCAATCGTTTGGCGTTATAAGAATAATATTTGTGAAATTTGTTGTTGATAATTTGAGTTTATGGGTTGCACCCGAGCAACAAATAGCAGAATTAAGCCATCTCAATCTTGCTGACCTTGATTTAAGCTGGGTTGCACCGATGCAGCGCCGCCGCTTAAGCCCATTTATGAAAATGGCGCTTCATACTATGCATCAAGCGCAAGGTCAGTATCAGCAGCTAGCTGTTAATTTTTCATCGCGTCATGGCGACTTACCAAAAACATCGCAACTGTTACATTCTCTTGTCGAACAAGAGCCTCTTTCTCCGACCGCATTTGGTTTGAGTGTACATAATGCTGCAACCGGATTATTTTCGATTATTGCAAAAAATAAAGCCCCGATGAATGCTATTGCTGGTGGTCAAGACAGTATTATTTCAGCCATGATAGATGGTTTTGCGCGTGTTCATAGTGGTATTGAACAGCAGATTTTGATTGCTCATGCCGAAAGTGTATTACCAGATGAGTACTTACCATTTAGCGATGAGCAACAAATTGCTCATAGTGTATCGTTCGTATTATCAACAGCGCAGACCGGTAAGCCGTATTTTGAATTAACGAAACTTCCTGAATCAGAACATACTCAAAGTGACTCGTGTTTACCACTGAGTTTGCAATTAGCAGCTGCTTTAACAAGCAAAGGATCACAATCGCTGCTTTCACATCAACAATCAGCTTGGATGCTACAGTACCATGGCGACTAACGTTTACATTAAGTTGAATAAAATTTGGCGGGTACTGGCAACCGGGTTTTGTTTTTCTGTATTTGGTTTTGGCGGTATTGTACTCACCTTGTTGGTTTTGCCTTTACAACGTTTATTTGAACCTTGCCAAGCGAAACGTAAGCAAAAAGCCCGTTTAACGGTTCACTATAGTTTTAAATTCTTTGTTGCCTTAATGCATTACACCGGTGCTATCCATTTCTCTGTGCAAGATAAACAGAAATTTCATGATCTTAAAGGGCAGTTAGTACTTGCCAATCATCCTTCATTAATTGATGTTGTGGTGCTGATATCTGTGATTAAAAATGCTGACTGCGTGGTCAAAGCACACCTATTTAAAAATCCATTTATGCGCGGTGTCATTAAAGGCACAGGTTATATTAGTAATGAAGACCCGCAAGAGTTACTTAATGATTGTGAAGCATCACTCGCTGCTGGAAATAACCTGATTATCTTTCCTGAAGGCACCCGCACAACCCCAGGTGAACAGTTAAAATTTAAGCGTGGCGCTGCGAATATTGCTGCGCGTTGTAAAGCCCCAATTACCTCAGTGCTGATTAGTATGAAACCCAGCACTTTGACCAAAGGCACACCATGGTATTGCGTTGCCGCAACAAAAGCGCATTTTGAGATGCGCTTTGCCACTGACCCATTTACGTTTAACGACACATTTAATAATGAACAACCCGCCATGCAAGCACGACAATTAACCCGTGATTTGCAACATTACTTTTCAGAGGAACTCAGGCACCTATGACTGAACTAAAGAACAAAATAAAACAATTAATCATTAGCAGCTTAGATCTTGAAGATATTACCGTGGATGATATTGAAAATGACCAACCTTTGTTTGTTGATGGTTTAGGCCTAGATAGCATCGATGCGCTTGAGCTTGGCTTAGCCATTAAAAAAGAGTTTAACGTTAAGATTGACGCAAACTCAGAACAAACAAAAGCCCATTTTGCATCGGTAGATGCATTGGCAGAATTTATTAACCAACACCAATCATAATACAGACTTAGAAGTAGGAATAAGCATGAAAACCGCTGCTGACATTTACAACGTTTTACAGGGCATTTTAGTAGATGAATTTGAGATCGATGCTGATGATATCAGCCTAGATGCGCACCTGTATCAAGACCTAGATCTTGATAGCATTGATGCTGTTGATTTAGTTGTAAAACTACGCGAAATCACTGGTAAGAAAATTGAGCCAGATGCATTTAAGCAAGTGCGTACTGTGCAAGATGTTGTAAACGAAGTAGAAAAACTCGTTTCATAAACATTACTATGCTCAAAGCGATAACCACAACACTGCTCTTAGTATGCTTATCTTTATACCCATTTATTGTGTATTTTGGATTACAGCATATCTCATTAAGGCAAGTGAGCTTGGTATTGATGGTATTGTTAGGTTTAAGGCTTTTACTTAGCAAGAAGTTACTGACATCTATGCCATGGATAAAGCCAGCCTCTATTTTGGCTATTATCGCTTTAGCAACAACGCAGTTTTTTAACAGTGATCTGGGCTTAAAGCTTTACCCAGTCATTATAAATACAGTAATGGCCATAACCTTTGCTTATTCGCTGAAAAGTGGCCCAACAGTCATTGAAAGTTTTGCTCGAATTAAAGAGCCTGATCTTGATGAAAAAGGGGTTAATTACACGCGCCAAGTTACTAAAGTATGGTGCGCGTTTTTTATTATTAATGGCAGTATTGCGTTAT
The DNA here is from genome assembly GCF_036680945.1 of Pseudoalteromonas sp. P80D2. Taxonomy (NCBI): domain Bacteria; kingdom Pseudomonadati; phylum Pseudomonadota; class Gammaproteobacteria; order Alteromonadales; family Pseudoalteromonadaceae; genus Pseudoalteromonas; species Pseudoalteromonas sp. P80D2. The sequence goes on along the minus strand of NZ_JAZDAR010000022.1, from coordinate 186,801 downwards.
ACACTAGCCTATTTACTTCGTTACAGACATGGACTCTGTACAACGGATTAATAGCCTATATTCTGATAGCTCTCTTAGGCCTTGTGGAATGGCTTGTAAGACAAAAGGTTAAAAGTAATGGTAGCGAGTAACCTGAAATTTCACCCAGAAGCTGCATTTGTTGTTGCAGGGCAGCCAATAACACAAACACAGTTTTTTGCTGATATTGCGGCTTATCAAAGTAAGCTCACAGCGCTTAAAGCTGGCAGCCATGTGGTGTTATTCCATCCTGATACCTACCAATTTGCAGTGCGCTTATTTGCCTTAGCGTGTAGTGGTTATAATGTTATTTTGCCACCTAATGGTCAGCACGAAACCTTAAGTTTATTGCTAGCACAGTCTGCTTTTTTTGCCGGCGATGCGACCAATATCGATGACGATGTGCTTTTTACTAACCTTGAGCACAGCCTTGGTCACACGCCCTTGCAAACTAACCGTTTACAATGGCCAACAAACACAGCGGTTATTTTTTATACGTCAGGCTCATCTGGACAATCTAAACCGATAGTAAAACCGTGGCGGGTATTAAATCGAGAGCTTGCAGTACTTTCAATGTCATTTGACTTACCCAGCCAGTTTACGTTTTTAGCAACCGTTTCGCATCAACATATTTACGGCTTATTATTTCGTTTACTTTGGCCGTTGGCGAAAGGCCATATAATTGATAGTGAACAAATTCAGTATCCTGAACATATTGCGCAAAGACTAAAAAATATTCGTTATGCAGCGCTCGTTTCAAGCCCTGCGCAACTTGGTCGTTTATGTGCTGATAATGTGTTAATTCCTGAACGCGACAAAATTAAGTGGTTATTCTCCTCTGGCGGACCACTCAACAACGAACATGCCGAAACTTTATTTAACCAGTTAGCTCGCCCTGCTACCCAAGTATTTGGTAGTACCGAAACCGGCGGTATTGCTTATCGACAAGTTACACAGGCAGCGGTTGATGTACCATGGCAGCCGTTTAATGGTAATTTTTTATCGCTGAATCATGAAGGGCGCTTGATGCTAGATTCTGCGATTTTAGAGCAATCGAATTTCCCTTTAGATGATAGAGCACTTATTCATAAAAATGGTCAATTTAAACTGTTGGGCCGTATAGACAGAACGATAAAAATTGAAGAAAAACGTTTAAACCTAGATGAGCTTGAGAGTTATCTGCAAAGTCACGACTGGGTAAAAGAAGCAAAAGTGGTGGTTATTCCAGCTAAGCGCGTGCAAATTGGTGCGGTGGTTGTACTCAGTGATGAGGCAAATAAAGAGCTTGAACAACAGGGGAAATTGGCAATTAACCGCGCTTTACAAGCACACCTCTCAAACCGCTTTGAACGTATTTGCTTACCACGTAAATGGCGCTACATCGATGCACTTCCTTTTAACAGCCAAGCTAAATTAAGTTTAAAAACATTGGAGCAGTATTTTGCCAAGCCTGAATAACGTGACCCCAAAGGTGGCCGTTTTATCACAAACAGAAACTAGCGTGAGTTTAGCGTTAACCATTGCGGCTGATTTAGATTATTTTCGCGGCCACTTTCCTAATGCACCAATTTTAGCAGGCGTAGTACAGCTGGATTGGGCTGTAAAATATGCTCAGCAATATTTGGGTTTTGGCAAACTAGTACAAGATTTAGAAGTGTTAAAGTTTCAGGTAGTAACAACCCCTGATATGACGGTAAACCTCACCCTTGAGCGCAATGCAAAAGGCAAATGTTTGTTTAGCTATCAATCAGAAAAAGGCCAGCATGCATCTGGTCGAATTGTATTTTGTGATTAAGCCATGAACCAGTTTTGTATTGTTATTCCTAATTACAATCACACCCATGCTATCGCGGCTGTACTCGATGAGCTAAAAGAGTTAAAGCTGCCGATAATCATGGTTGATGATGGCAGTGACGCTGATGCCAAGCAAGTATTTGCAAAGCTTAACGCACAGTACGACTTTTTAACCTTGATAAGCCATGCTGAAAATCAAGGTAAGGGTGGCGCAGTTCAAACTGGCTTGATGGCTGCCTACCAGCAAGGGTTTAGCCATGCCATTCAGGTTGATGCTGACGGCCAGCATTCGTTAGCAGATATTAGTAAGTTGATTGAACTAAGTAATGCATCACCTAACAAGGTGATCAGTGGTTGCCCTATTTATGACAGCTCCGTGCCTAAGCACCGTTATTTGAGTCGTTACATCACCCACTTTTGGGTTTGGGTTGAAACTCTCAGCTTTGATATTGTTGATTCAATGTGTGGTTTTCGGGTTTATCCCTTAGCAGCCGTTGAGCAATTAATGGCTAAGCAAACGCTTGGCAAGCGTATGGACTTTGATATTGAAATTTTAGTCAGGCTTTATTGGCAAGGTGTTAAAGTCACGTTTTTGCCAACCCAGGTCATTTACCCTGAAAATGGCGTATCTCATTTTCGAGCCTTACACGATAATGTAGGTATTTCTTGGCTGCACACGCGCTTATTCTTTGGCATGTTGCTACGCTCACCTAAGCTACTTTGGCGTAAGGTGGCAGGCTAATGGCTGTAAAGCACTGGTCAAAAATGCAAGAGCGTGGCAATCGCTTAGGCATGCAAATATTGCTCGTATGTTATCGCGTATTTGGTCGAAAAGGCTTGTGGTTGGTTTTGTTTCCGGTGGTATTTTATTTGTTTTTAACAGGCAAAACTGCCCGCCAAGCATCACATGCATTCTTAACCCAAGCGCGCAAGGTGAATGGCAATAGTAAAGCAGTTACTTGGCGCGATAGCTTTCGTCATTTTCGCTGCTTCGCTGACAGCGCCTTTGACAAAATAGATGCCTGGCTTGGACGAATTCAGCAACATAATATTCTTTACACCAACGAAGCGCTGTTTAAACAACTTGATGAGCAACAGCAAGGGGCTATTTTTATCGGCTCACACCTTGGTAACTTAGAGGTATGTAGAGCTCTTAGCCAACACCGAAACAGTAAAAAAATCAATGTATTGGTGTTTACGCATCATGCTGTTGAATTTAATAAATTACTGAAAAGTATTAATCCGGATGTTGCGGTAAACCTCATTCAAGTAACCGATCTTGGCCCTGATATGGCAATTATGCTCAAAGAAAAAGTCGAGCAGGGTGAAATTGTGGTGATTGTCGGTGATAGAACCAGTACCACCACCGCAGGAAGAGTTATCGAAGCTGACTTTTTAGGTAAGCCAGCCCCTTTTTCACAAGGGCCATTCATTTTAGCTGCGCTGTTAGATTGCCCGGTGTTTCATCTGTTTTGTTTAAAAGATAAGAAGTCCAATGGCGAAACATTTTACCGCGTGATTTTTGAAAAATACGCCGACAAACTCGTTTTACCGCGTAAAACGAGGCAACAAACATTACAACAAATTGTTAGCGATTATGCGCAAAGGCTCAGTTTTTATGCTGCGGCCTATCCGTATCAATGGTTTAATTTTTATGATTTTTGGCAAAATGACGAGCAAGTGTCTCGTAGTCAAAACAAGGAGAACTAAGGTGTCAGAGCACTCGACTACCGTTTTTGGCCAACAGCGTTTATCAATCGAAGATATTGTTCATATTGCATTAGAGCAAGGTGCTGTTGCGTTAACATCAGACCGTCAATTTGCTAATAAAATAGACAGCGCCGTGGCCTTTTTAGATAAGTTGCTTGAAGACGATGGCGTGATATATGGTGTTACCACAGGTTATGGCGACTCAGTGACCGTAAAAGTGCCACTTGATTTAGTCAATGAGTTACCACTGCATCTTACTCGTTTTCATGGTTGTGGCCTTGGCGATGTGTTTAATCAAGCCCAAGGGCGCGCTATTTTAGCGACTCGTTTAACTTCGCTTTCACAAGGTTATTCTGGCGTTAGCTGGGAGATGTTGAATTTATTACGTGACTTTTTAAATCACAATATCGTACCGGTGATCCCACAAGAAGGGTCTGTAGGAGCCAGTGGTGATTTAACGCCACTTTCATATGTAGCTGGTGCTATGGTTGGCGAGCGTGATGTGTATTACAAAGGCGAAATTAAAAACAGTCTAGAGGTGATGCAAGAACTTGGCTTACAGCCATTAAAGCTACGCCCAAAAGAAGGGCTGGCAGTCATGAATGGCACTGCTGTGATGACAGCTTTGGCATGCCTTGCTTATGATAGAGCTGATTATCTAGTTAAATTGACCAGCCGTATAACAGCCCTTGCAAGTCTTGCATTAAAAGGTAACAGTCATCACTTTGATGATATTTTGTTTTCAGTGAAGCCACATCCAGGGCAGCAGCAAGTAGCTGCATGGATCCGTGGAGACTTAAACCATGTAGAACACCCCCGTAATGCAGACCGCTTACAAGATAGGTATTCAATTCGCTGTGCTCCACATGTAATAGGTGTGCTGCAAGATAGTTTGCCGTGGTTTAGGCAAATGATTGAAAATGAACTAAATTCGGCAAATGATAATCCAATCATCGATGGTGAAGGTGAACACGTACTGCATGGTGGTCACTTCTATGGCGGTCATATTGCAATGGTAATGGATAGCATGAAAACTGCTGTTGCTAATTTAGCCGACTTAGCCGATAGACAAATCGCATCTTTAGTTGATACGCGCTATAACAATGGTTTGCCTTCTAATTTATCGGCGAGTAATGATGAACGTCGTTACATTAACCATGGTTTTAAAGCGGTCCAAATTGGTGCCAGTGCATACACGGCTGAAGCATTAAAACTGACCATGCCAGCAAGTGTGTTTTCTCGTTCAACCGAGTGTCACAACCAAGATAAAGTGAGCATGGGAACCATCGCTGCACGAGACTGTTTGCGTATCTTACAGTTAACCGAGCAAGTGGTTGCAAGTACTTTGCTTGCGAGTATTCAGGGTCTACGTTTACGTATTAATAGCGGTGAGCTTGAATTTGCTAGTTTAACTAGTGATGTACAAAGTATGTATCAAGACATTAGCGAGTTTTTTCCGCTGCTTGATGAAGACCGTCCTCTAGAGGCTGTTCTTCGCTTTACGGTTGAGGCTATTCAAACAAAACGTTGGAGTTTATATGCATAGTAGAGGCTCGTTGCTGAGCACTCATGTTGAGATTGAAATCCCTTTTCATGATTGCGATCCAATGAATGTGGTATGGCATGGTAATTACCCGCGCTATTTAGAAGTCGCGCGCTGTGAATTACTGCGTTTGTTTGATTATGATTATGTGCAAATGCAAGAGTCTGGCTATGCATGGCCGATTATTGACATGCATATTAAGTACGTCGGCTCTGCATTGTTTACACAAAAAATCCGCGTTGATGCCTACTTAAAAGAATATGAAACACGATTACGTATCGATTACGTAATCACTGATTGCGCTACAGGTAAAAAGTTAACCAAAGCAACGACTATCCAAGTTGCGGTTGATATAGAGAAAAAAGAAATGCAGTTTGTTTCGCCGCCTGTGCTACATGAAAAACTTCAAAAGGTGATTTAATGCGATTAAGTGTGTTGTTACTGAGTGTGCTAGTTCTTTTCCCTGTGTTTGCATCAAGCGCGGTGACAGAGCAAGGCACATTTAGCCAAGAGAAGCATTTTAAAGGATTTAGTAAACCTTTTATATCAACAGGTTCGTTTGAACTTGCTGAAGATGGCCTCACTTGGCAGGTTGGATCTCCGGTTAAAAGCACGCTATTAATCAAGCAAGGGCAAGTATATACCCTGAATGACCAAGATGAGCCGCAGCTACAAAAAGGCGCGGAGCCTTACGTTAATTTACTGCAAGCAATTTTAAAGCATGATGAAGTGGCACTTGCTGAGCAATTTACGATGGCAGAGCATGCAGAGTCCGGTTGTCAGACTTTATTGCCTAAAGATGACTTGCTAAAGCAGCTATTTAGTCAGTTCGAATTATGTGTAGCAGCAGAGCAAGTGAGCCGTGTGCGTCTGCAAGAAGCAAATGGTAACTTTACTGTATTACGCTTTGATTATCCTCATAAAGAGCAAAAACAGTGAAAGCATGGGGCCTAACGCTTGCTTGGCTGAGCCTATTAGTTAGCGCCTTAGTGGTTGTTTTTATTCTAAAACAGCCTACGTTGAATAATGATATTTTGGCTTTGTTGCCAAAGTCAGAACCGCGTTTACAGCAAGTAGAAGAACACTTTTTTTCAGCTAATAAACAGCAGTTAAGCTTTTCTTTTCGTGGTGAGAATGCAGTAAAAGCTTATGATGATTTACATCAGTGGCTGGCGAGTAAACACATTGAGCCTCGTTTTAAGTTACCTGAAATCTCCCAGTTGGCAGCATTTTATGGTCAGTACGCAGGGCATTTAGTTTCAGAGGAATATAAACACGCTATTGGCGATGCTAATCGCTTTCAACAGTATTACTTTAGTCAGTTGAGTAAAGTCGCTGATCCTTTTGTTTCAAGCACTATCAACCAAGACCCTACGCTTGCCACAGCGGGGTTCTTATCTGAGGCAATGGCACACATGCAGCAATTTGAGCTGCAAGATGGCCGAATTAACATTAACTATCAAGGTGATGAGTATTTAATGTTATTCGTGCAAAGTGCTGACAATGCCTTTTCAATAAATCAATCAATAGCTTTGAGCAATGAGATAGTTGCCAATATCGCTGAGCTTGAAAGCCGCTATCCCGATACACAAATTCGCTATGCCGGTGCTTTATTTCACACCGCAGCAAATGCGCAGCAAGCCAAATTTGAAATGACCTTGTTTGGTTCGGTGAGCTTGCTGGCGCTTATTGTGATGGTGGTGTGGGTGTTTCGATCGATAAACGCATTGTGGTTGGCCTCTGTAACCGTGATAAGCGCCGCTATTGGCGGCACCATTGCGCTGATCAGTATTTTTAGCCAAGTGCATGTATTAACCATGGTGTTTGCCGTGACACTGATTGGTATTGCCATTGATTATGCATTTCATGGCATGCTTGATTTAACCGAGCAGCCGCAAGGTTTTAGTCAAGGGCTTAAGCTGGCACTGTTGTTATCGTTACTAACCACCACACTCGGTTACGCGAGTTTGTTTTTCTCACCCGTGCAGTTACTCAGTCAAGTTGGCGTGTTTGTTGTTGCAGGGCTAGTTACAGCTTGGCTTTGCACCCGTATTTTATTGCCTTATTGGCAAGCAGGTTTAACCATTAACACTGCTGCGCATCAGTTAGCAAACATGTTAAGTGGTTATTTAAAACGCTTAACGCATTACCGCGTCGCACTCAGTATGCTGATGTCAGTGCTATTAAGTGCCTTTGCTTTACTAAAACCCCCTGTGATTAATGATGATGTAAAGCTGTTAAATGCAAGTCCTGCTGACTTAATGCAAAACGAAGCTTTGCATATGTCTTTATTAGGTAAAGATAATGGCCAAATCATGATTTTATTTGCTGATAATGCGCAGCAGTTATTAGTACAACAAGAAGCAGTAAAAGCAACTATACTCGGCCTTAATGGCCGTGTCTTGATGCTTAGTGACTTAGTGCCTAGTAAACAATTGCAACAGCAAAACTATGAGCAGTTGCATTCAGCCCAGCAAGCCATGAGTGTAGTTAGCCAAATGACAGGGATGCCTGTTGAGCTCTCAACATCAATGCTTGATCTAAACGCGGCACTTAATTCACCGTTAGCGCCGTTAATCGCTAACCAAGTGATCTCAAACAATACACTAACCGCAAGCTGGTTTATGGTAACCGGTGTAAATAAATCCGAGCTGATGGATTTAGCCAACGCTGACCCAGATTTAATTGTTTACGATAAAGTCGCGATGATAAGCGAAGGTTTAAGTCATTACTCAAATTCGTTACTGGTGACATTGGCCATTGCGATGACCTTTGCGTTACTACTCTTTAGCGTTAAATTTGGTTTTAAAACGGCGTGTAAACAAACGTTAGTACTTGTACTAACTACCGCAGCTGTACTGCTACTATGCAGTGCGCTGCAATCTCAGTTATCGATTTTTAATTTGTTAGGCTGTTTATTGATATTAGCGTTGGCAATCGATTACTTGGTGTTTTATCAGGTTAATAATTTAAGCTCGAGCAATGTACTCGCAATTAGTTTGTCAGCGGCATCATCGATGTGGGTATTTGGCATGTTGGCCGTTTCGAAAACACCGGCCATTTTCAGTTTCGGATTAACGGTATTAGTGGGGCTAGTTTGTATCTATATCCTGGCGCCGCTCAGTATTGCATTACCTAAAAATAAGGAAAAATAATAGGTGAATAATCAAGTTCAACAGGCTGATGTTGTTATTATTGGTGCTGGCCCTTCAGGTGCCGTGGCTGCCAGTTTACTGGTGAAAAAAGGTTGGCATGTAGTGGTGTTAGAGCAGCAAACCTTTCCTCGTTTTTCGATTGGTGAAAGCTTATTACCCCAGTGCATGAGCTTTTTAGCAGAAGCAGGCCTTGAGCAAGCGGTGCAAGCACAGGCACAATCACTTGGGTTTCAGTTTAAAAATGGTGCGGCGTTTCAGCGTCGTGGCGACCACACCACAATCGATTTTACCGAGAAGTTTAGCGAAGGCCCTGGCACGACTTTTCAGGTAAAACGCGCTGACTTTGATAAATGCTTAGCCGATGGTGCCATGCAGCAAGGGGCTGAAATACGTTACCAACATAGCGTGTTAGCGTTCACCGATTGTGAGGATGGCGCTTTACTTGATGTTACGGATGAAAACCAGCAAGGCTATCAAATTAAAGGGCGTTTTGTCCTTGATGCCAGTGGTTTTGGCAGGGTATTACCTCGCTTACTTGATTTAGAGTCAGCATCAAATTTCCCAGTACGTTGGGCTTTTTTCAGCCATTTTAAAGATAATATTAGCGATACCCAGTTTGACCGTGAAAAAATCTTAATTAATGTTCACCCAGAGCATAAAGATATTTGGTATTGGCTGATCCCATTTAGTGATGGTACGGCAAGCATTGGTGTGGTTGGTAAACCAGAGCAGCTTGAGGATAAACAACCACTCGCTGGTTTAAATGAATTTATTGAACAAGATAGCTATTTAAGTGAGTTATTAGCCAATCGAGAAGCTATTGGTGAAGCGCGTGCTATCAAAGGCTATTCGGCTAATGTGTCGAGCTTGTATGGTGAGCATTTTGCACTACTTGGTAATGCTGGTGAGTTTTTAGATCCGGTATTTTCATCTGGGGTGACGATTGCATTAAAATCAGCCTCATTGGTCGCTCCTTTAGTTGATAGCTACTTACGTGGTGAGCAAGTTGATTTCAAAAACGATTACAGTGAGCCTTTGCAACAAGGGGTTAATTGCTTTAGAACCTACGTCAGTGCTTGGTATGATGGCTCCTTTCAGGACGTGATTTTTTACAGTGAGAAAAACCAACAAGTGCGCGAGATGATCAGTGCTATTCTTGCTGGTTATGCATGGGATTTACAAAACCCATTTGTAAAACAAAGCAACAAACGCTTAAATACGTTGGTTGAATTATGTCGCGACTAACACGCTCTTTGCTCTTATCTTTGAGCATATTAGTGGCGAGTTGTGCCAGTGAATTTGCAGTAAAAACGGGCGTTGATTTAGCGCCAAATGCAGGGATTTATTTGCTTGATCCACCGCCGTCATTAGTTGCCGATAATTGGCAGCAAGTACTTGAAGTACACCATGGCGATGAGCAGCATACATTACTAGCGCAGCTGAGTTTAAACAGTGAAACGGGTATTAACTTGGCTGTTATGACGGCTCAAGGTATGCCAATCTTTCAGTTAGAAAAAGCGCCACTAGGGCCGATTAAAAGTGAAAAAATGCTCCCTATCAACGCGGTTGATCCTCGCTATATTCTTGCTGATATCATGCTAGTACACTGGCCGGTTACTGTGCTGAACTCGCAACTGTATGGTTTGAACTTGGTTGAACAAGGCTCGACACGGCGTTTATATCAAGGTGAACAGTTAATTAGTGAAATTCGCTATTTAGACGGTGCAACAGAACTTGTAAACTTTCAGCGGGATTACAAAATTAAATTTCAAAGGGTTAATTGATTATGCCATTTTGGCTTAACGACTTAGGTATTGTTAGTGCATTGGGGGTTGGTCATCAACAAACAATGCAAAGTATCAGCTTACAACCTAAACAAACACTCACAGAGGTGACGTCGCTTGCATTTGAGCAGCGCCCAACCTTTGTGGGTTTGGTTAATGAACTGCCATTAACAGCATCAATGCGATTTTATCAGCTAATCGATTTAGCGCTGGCGCAACTTGCTGACACATTAGCAAACATAGACATTCCGAGCAGCCGTATTGCTGTGGTGATTGGTACCAGTACTGCTGCAATTCAAGAAGGTGAAAGAGGCCGAATTGCCCATGCAGCTGAGGGAAAGTGGCCAGAGGAATTTGATTATTACGACCAAGCGCTCGTCGCACCTGCCAATTATATTGCCAAAAAACTCGCTGCGAAGGGGCCAAGTTACAGCATTTCAACTGCGTGTAGTTCAAGTGCCAAGGCGCTTATTAGTGCGCGCGCCATACTCAATGCCGATTTAGCCGATGTGGTAATTTGTGGTGGGGTAGATAGCTTGTGCCAACTCACTATTAATGGCTTTGATTCGTTATCGTCTATCAGCGATGAAATTTGTAAGCCGTTTAGTGGCGACAGAGCAGGCATCAATATTGGTGAAGCCGCAGCGTTATTTGTTATGAGTAAAGAGCAGCATACAAAACAAAGTATTGCCTTTTTAGGTGGTGGTGAAAGCTCCGACGCCCACCATATTTCAGCACCGATTGCAGACGGTTCTGGCGCTATTGCTGCTATGACAACGGCTTTGCAAGACGCGAATTTAACGCCTTCAGATATCGACTACATTAATGCCCATGGAACAGCCACACCGCAAAATGATGCGATGGAATCTCTGGCAATCAGTGAGGTATTTGGCAAAGATACCAAGGTCAGTTCTTCTAAACATTTGACCGGCCACACCTTAGGCGCTGCAGGAGCCTTAGAAGCGGGCTTATGTTGGCTCTATTTGGCTTACCCAGAATTTAATCAATTAGTATGCAATCAGGTTATAAAAGACGAATCATTGGCTGAAATTGGTTTAATAACACAACCAGAAACGGCAGAAATTAACACTTGTTTATCAAATTCGTTTGCCTTTGGTGGCAATAATGTCAGTGTAGTACTAGGACATCTAAATGAATCACTATAAAATTGAGCAAGTAGTCCCTCATAGCGAACCAATGATATTGCTCAATCGCCTATCCAATTACAGCGAAGAGTCAGGTTGTTGTGAAGTGGATATAAGTTCACACAGCCCGTTTTATGACGAGAGCTTAAATGGCGTTGCCAGTTATATTGGCTGTGAATATATGGCGCAAACTATCGCAGCGTATGCTGGTGCGTTGGCAAAAGACAAAGGAAATGAAGTACAAATCGGTTTTTTAATTGGTACGCGCAAATATAAAACCTATGCACCGGTATTTAAAAACGAGCAAACGCTTAAAGTCTCGGTGACAAAGTTATATCAAGAAGAATCAGGGTTAAGTGTATTTGAGTGTCAAATACATAGCGATGAAACATGTTTAGCAGAAGCAAAAATTAATGTTTTTCAACCACAAGACCCAATGCAGTTTATAAGAGAAAATCAATGACAAAACGTATTTTAGTCACCGGCTCAAGCCGTGGTATTGGCAAAGCAATCGCACTTAGATTAGCTAACGATGGCTTTGATATTGCTGTTCATTGTCGCAGTGGTGTGGCTGAAGCAGAGCAAACCTGTGAAGAAATCAGTGCGCTTGGTCGTCATGCTAGCTTATTGCAATTTGATGTTTGCGATAGAGAGCTTGCAAAACAACAAATTGAAGCTGATATTGCCGAGCACGGTGCGTATTATGGGGTGATCTGTAATGCAGGTATCACGAATGATATGGCGTTCCCAGCGATGCAAGGTGATGATTGGGATAAAGTGATCCGTACTGGCCTTGACGGTTTTTATAATGTGGTTCATCCAACGGTGATGCCAATGGTGCAAGGTCGTAAAGGTGGCCGTATTGTCACTATGGCGTCAGTGTCAGGGATTGCCGGTAATCGCGGGCAAGTTAACTACAGTGCCGCTAAAGCGGGCATTATTGGTGCGACCAAAGCGCTTTCGCTTGAGCTTGCAAAACGTAAGATCACCGTTAACTGCGTAGCTCCAGGATTAATCGAAACCGAAATGACAGACGATTTACCGGTTGATGAAATGCTAAAAATGATCCCATTAAAACGTATGGGGTCGGTTAGTGAAGTCGCGGGTACTGTGTCGTTCTTGTGTTCCGATGACGCTGCATATATCACCCGCCAAGTTATTTCTTTGAATGGCGGTATGGTGTAATGAAGCGCGTTGTTGTTACAGGCATGTCTGCCATTACTGCATTAGGTGATACCTGGGGCGAGTTTAAAACCGCTTTGCAAAAAGGTGAAAATGCTGTTCAGTACATGACTGACTGGGATGTGGCGCCTGAATTAAACACTCGACTAGCAGCACCTGTTACTCATTTTACTAAACCAAGCCACTATAAGCGTAAACAAGTTCGCTCAATGGGGCGTGTTGCTATGATGTCGACCCGTACTACAGAGCTTGCTTTAGAAGAAGCTGGGCTATTAGAGCACTCAAGTCTAACCGACGGCTCTACAGGTATTGCTTTTGGCTCATCAACGGGGTCAACGCCACCATTACTTGCCTTTGCAAAAATGATGGAAACCGGTGAAATGACAGGCGTAACGGCTACCAGTTACATCCAGATGATGGCGCATACAGCGCCTGTGAATGTGGGTGTCTTTTTTGGCTTAAAAGGTCGGGTGATCACTACCAGCTCTGCGTGTACATCAGGCTCGCAAGGTATTGGTTATGCTTATGAAGCGATTAAGTATGGTCGCCAAAAAGCCATGGTGGCTGGTGGCGCAGAAGAGTTATGCATCACAGAAGCTGCGGTATTTGACACCTTGTATGCGACCAGCACAAAAAATGATGATGCGAAAAGTACGCCACGACCATTTGATCAAAATCGTGATGGTCTGGTTATTGGTGAAGGTGCAGGCACACTCATTTTAGAAGAGTATGAGCATGCCCTTGCCCGTGGCGCGACCATTTATGCGGAGCTCGTCGGTTTTGGTTGCAACTCAGATGGTCAACATGTGACGCAACCTACCGCAGAAACAATGCAAGTAGCTATTGAAATGGCACTTAATGATGCACAGCTTACTGCCGACCAAATTGGCTATGTGAATGCTCATGGTACGTCAACAGATCGGGGTGACATTGCGGAGTCTCTGGCGACTTTCAATGCCCTTGGTAAGAAACCTATTAGCTCATTAAAGAGTTATTTAGGTCATACCTTAGGAGCATGTGGCGCCATTGAGGCATGGGCAAGTATCAATATGATGAATGATGGTTGGTTTGCACCTACTATCAATTTAACAGATGTCGATCCTGAGTGTGCTGATTTAGATTATATCAAGGGCGATGGCCGTGAAATGCAAACAGATTACATTATGAGTAATAACTTTGCGTTTGGTGGCATCAATACCTCGTTAATTTTTAAAAAGTGGCAAGCATGATCAAGCGCTGCATCATAAGTATTTTATTTATTCTAACTTTTAATGCTTATGCTGCAGAAGACAGTGTAGAAAAGGGCACTGCAAAAATGGAGTTCGGTGCAGGCCTTTTTTATGCTGATATCCCCCATTATTTAGGTTCAGATGAAAGTGAGCAATACCTATTGCCTGTGCCTTATTTTCGTTATCAAAGCGATAAAATGGCCATCGACCGTAATAACTTCACTGGCTTTTTGTGGCAACAAGAAAATCTCCATTTAGATTTATCTGCCAACGTAGGTCTTGCAGTAGACAGTGAGGACAACAAAGCCCGAGAAGGTATGGATGATCTAGATTGGGTGTTTGAATTAGGGCCTTCCCTTAATTACTACCTAATAGGTGAACCAAACGCTAAACAGCATTTGTATTTAAGCCTGTTTGCACGCAAAGCCATTGCGACAGATTTCTCAGGTATTGATGATATTGGCTGGCGTTATGGGCCAAGTGTGTATTATCGAGTGCCGATCATCGAAAAGGCGGATTCACAATTTTCATTAGCGTTTCGTGGCAATATCAACTTTGCTAGCGATAAATACCTTGATTACTACTATGGAGTGAGTGACTTACATAGCAATGAAACTCGCCAAGCATACTCAAGTCGTTCAGGTTTTTCTGGCGCTGATGTATCAATTGGGGTACATTTTGACACACCAAAGTATTGGTTAGGTGGTTTTGTTAAATATCATCACCTTGCTAACAGTCAACAAGATGCAAGCCCACTCGTTAAGCAAGATTATAATGTTTCGGTTGGTTTTGGTGTTGCATGGAAATTTTATAGAAGGAATTTTTAAATGAAGTTATTGACCCTTGCCTGTGTTTTAGCTGCTTGTTTGTTTTCAACAAACAGTTTTGCACGTGATGATATACAAACGCTACCTGTACAAGCATTACTTGAAACTAGCAAAGCGAAACAAGCGCTGTTAGATGTTCCGCTGTATTTTGCTGATCAAAGTCATAACAGCATTAAAACCAACTATGGTGAAGTGATCACCAACAAGAAAACCAACGCATTTAATAAAACTGACCGAGAAGCGTGTGAGTGGGTAATGCTGAGTGCTTTAAAAGCATTACAAGAGCGTGCTATTCGTGAAGGCATGAATGCAGTTGTAAATATTCAGTCGTATTACAAGAAGCGTGAGTTTGTTAGCCAAACAGAATATCAATGTGGTGCGGGCACATTTGTTGCTGGCGTGGCATTAAAAGGCACTTTAGTTAAGTTATAACTAACTAAAGTCATTTTTTTTCTGTATAATTTGCGACCCTTGATATGATGGCCGCAGGTTATACAGCATGAATTTTAAATCATTTAGTTTTTCTTCTGAGCTTTTACAGGCATTAGAAGAACTTAATTTCGAAACGCTTACTCCCGTTCAACGTAGTGCAATTCCTGCGGTAAGAAAAGGCAAAGACGTACTTGTTAGTGCGCAAACAGGCACGGGTAAAACCGCTGCATTTGCTTTACCACTTATCCAAAAATTATCAGAATCAGCGGTTAGTGAAAATAATGCACCAAGTGCATTAGTGCTTGCACCTACCCGCGAGTTAGCTGAGCAAATTGCTAATAATTTTAAAGCGTTTGCAAAATACACAGAACTCAAAACAGTGTGTTTGTTTGGTGGTATCAATCTAGCGGGTCAAGCTAACGATTTGAAAGCAGGTGTCGATATCGTGGTTGCAACACCAGGGCGCTTACTTGATCATCTGCGTTTAGGTAACATCAGCTTAGCTAATGTTAAGCATTTAGTGCTTGATGAAGCTGACCGTATGCTAGACATGGGCTTTATCAGCGATATGCAAACTGTTATTAATGGTTGTGATGAAGCGCGTCAAATCTTGTTGTTCTCTGCCACTTTCCCGGCGGCAATTAAACAATTTGCGAGTAAAGTACTAAAGCAGCCTGAAATTATTCGTGTTGATCAAACAAACAGTACTGCAGAAACAGTGCAACATGTTGTTTATCCAGTTGAAGAACGCCGTAAGCAAGAGCTTTTATCTGAATTGATTGGTAAGAAAAACTGGCAGCAGGTACTTGTTTTCGTAAACATGAAAGAAACTGCCGATGAGCTTGTAAAAGAGCTTAACCTTGATGGTATTCCTGCTGTTGTTTGTCATGGTGATAAAACCCAAGGTAACCGCCGCCGCGCTTTACGCGAGTTTAAAGAAGGTAAAGTTCGCGTGCTGGTCGCAACTGAAGTAGCTGCTCGTGGTATTGATATTGAAGGGTTGCCACGTGTGATCAACATCGATCTACCTTGGCTTGCAGAAGACTACGTGCATCGTATCGGCCGTACAGGTCGTGCTGGTAAGCCGGGTCAAGCAATTTCGTTTGTCAGCCGTGAAGAAGAAAACACTTTATTCGATATCGAAAAGCTAATCGGACAGCGCATCAAGCGTGTTGTTTTACCAGGTTACGAAGTAAGCAGCCGTGAAGTACTGATTGATAAAATTGGTAAAAAGCCGTCGCATTTACGTCGTAGCCGTACAAATAAGGCTTCGGGTCAGGCAACGGGTGAAGCGCGTGCAAAGAACCGTTCACGAATCGCAAATGTTCGCAAATCTTTGAAAGGCAATAAATTAAGCCTTAAAAAGTAATAGATTTCGATAACAAACGTATGAAAAGCCCCATTGCTGTTTGGCAATGGGGCTTTTTTGGCTCTTTTATTAGTACAAATGGAGTATTTTGTTAAATTTTACGACACAAAACTGAAAATTAGATTAACAAATGTACCTTACTGAATTACAATCGCTTTGAAATCAGTCAAGTAGCGTTTCTAGCGCGTCAGTGTCTAAATGGATGTTTATGCAGTACTTAAAAAGAATAATAAATAAAATAGTCGCCCCTACTTTTTTACTTAGTGTTGCCTGTGTGCCTTTTTCTGCCAATGCATTTGATAAAGCAGAGTTCTCCCTTGCCCATATTAAAGAGTCTATTAGCGTTGATGGTGTGATGGATGAGTCGCATTGGCAATACGCCACAAAAGTACCATTAAAATATCAGAATGAGCCAACCGAAAAAGGCACGCCGCTCGTACAAACCGATGCCTACATGTATGAAGATGGTAAATACTTGTATGTTGGTTTTATTGCAAAAGATAATGACCCTTCTCAAATTCGTGCCGCCCTTCGAGATCGTGATACGCTTTGGCAAGACGACAATGTTGCCTTGATGATTGATACCTTCAATGATGAACGAACCGGCTATGAGTTTTATGTAAACCCTCTTGGTGCGCAAGGCGATATGCGCATGACTGATATTGATGATTGGGTTGAAGACCCATCATGGGATGCCATTTGGGATAGTGCAGGGCAAATAACTGACGATGGCTATGTGGTTGAAATGCGTATTCCGTTCA
This sequence comes from Pseudoalteromonas sp. P80D2, assembly GCF_036680945.1. Classification (NCBI taxonomy): domain Bacteria; kingdom Pseudomonadati; phylum Pseudomonadota; class Gammaproteobacteria; order Alteromonadales; family Pseudoalteromonadaceae; genus Pseudoalteromonas; species Pseudoalteromonas sp. P80D2. Next base: position 169,852 of record NZ_JAZDAR010000022.1, on the reverse strand, counting down.
CTGCACTTCGCTTTCCAAAAGATCAAACAGAGTTAACGTGGAGTTTTGCAGTTTGGCGAAATTATCCGCGTGATGTGTATTATCAAATGTCGAATGTTGGTTTTGACCGAGATGTAAAATGTAGCTTTTGCCAGTTTGATAAACTCACAGGCTTTGCCAACATGACAGAAAGCCAAAACATTCAGCTTACGCCCACTTTAACTGCGCTTCGCCATGATACCAAAGACGAAGTACCGGGTGATTGGCAAAATGGCGATATTGATACTGAAGCGGGTTTAGATTTACGCTGGGGTGTTACGCAAGATGCGGTTATTAATGCCACCATTAATCCTGACTTTTCGCAGGTCGAGGCAGATTCACTTGAGCTTGATGTAAATACTACTTACTCAATTTATTATGCTGAAAAGCGTCCATTCTTTTTAGATGGCGCCTCTTACTTTAATACCAGCCAACTAGAGCTTTTATATACGCGAATGATTGCTGAACCTGATGTTGGTTTAAAGTTAACAGGTAAAACCGGCGCGCACAGCTACGGCTTTATGTATGCTGACGATCAGAATACCAGTGTCTTACTTCCGACGAATCAAGGTTCTGGCTTTGCTAATCTAGCAGATAAAACGCAAGCCGTAGCAGGGCGCTATCAGTTTGATATTGGCCAAAAAGGCACAATTGGTGTGATGAGCACTCACCGTGAAAATGATGATTATCATAATACGGTGTTATCTTTAGATGGCAGCTACTGGTTTAATCAATCAGATAGTTTGCAGTATCAAGTAGCAAGCACAGATACCACTAACTCAGAATTTTTAGTTGATTATTATGGCATTGATAAAAATCAATCAGATCAAGCTTATGCCATTGAATTTACAAGAACTAAGCGTGATTACGAAGTCTATGCTAGCTACGAAAATATAGGTAAAGAATACCGCTCAGATTTGGGTTATCAAGCTAAAGTTGATTACGAGCAAGTACAACTAGGCGGTGGACAAACTTGGTATCTTGATGCTGATGATGCAATCACTGAGTACAGCTATAATGTTGAGTGGGATAAAACATGGGCGCAAAATGGCGACCTACTCGAAGAAGAATACGATGGCTTTTTTACCTTTAAAGGTAAGATGCAGTCGCAAACAGAAATTGGCTTTATTCATCGAAATGAGTTTTATGCCGGCGAGTTCTTTAATCAAAACATAGGTTATATCTACGGCGGTTTTAGACCCATTCGTGACGTAAGCTTTTTATTGTATGCTCAATACGGCAGTAAAATTGATTACAGTAATGCAGCTTTAGGTACTATGGTTCGCATTGAGCCTGAGATGACATGGGACATAAACGATCATTGGCAGGTTCAATTAGAGCACAGCTACAGCTATCTAGATAACGAGCAAAATGAGCGTGTTTATACTGCAAACTTAACGGATCTACGTGTTTATTATAAATTTAATATGCGTTCAATGCTGAAACTCGTTTTGCAGTTTGAAGATGTCGATCGAAACAATGAAGCTTATCGATTTGATGTAAGCCAAACTAACCGAGATTATGGTAGTCAGTTAGTGTACTCGTATAAAATTAACTCACAGACACTGTTTTATTTAGGGTATTCTGACAAAGGCTATCAAGATGATTCGTTGAAGAATCTTGAGCGTGATCAGCGCACCTTCTTCACTAAGCTAAGCTATGCATGGCAGCTTTAAAAATTATAAAAAAGGAAAATCATAATGAATATTGCAAAAATATCAGCTGTTGCAGTTGCAGCAACCGTACTTGCGGGTTGTGCAGCGAAACAAGATGTAAGTCGTTTTGAAGCGGAAAAACCAAAAACCGTGTGTATTGCAGAGCACCAAGCAGTTAAAGAAGGTGTTGTAGCATCACTACAATCAGGCTTTGCAAAACATAACGTGAAAACGCGTGTGATCCCAGCCAACTATGTTATGAAACATCAAGCGTATCAAACAGACATCTCAACTGCTAACACAGATGGTTGTGATGCTGTTGCATTTTATGTTGCTAACTGGCGTTGGGATTTAGCCCTTTATATGGCATATGCCAATATTTGGGTCACTAATGTTGACCAAACTGAAACAATTGCTCAGGCAAGCTATCGCACGGGTGGTGGTTTAGATAAGTTTATTGATGCGAACGAAAAAATCATTGAGCTCGTTGATTCGATGTTTCAGCAAGTTGAAGCTAAGAAACAACAAGAAAGTCAGAAAAAGGCAATATAAAGCAGCATGTTGGTCAGCTTATAGCTGACCAACTTCTTCGTTTACTTTACTTCTTACCACTCCTTCAAGGCTTTTTAAGCCCCATTGCTTACCAATCTCAATAGCTTCATCAACTGGCTTTTTTAAGGTTATGGCATTGTATAGCGCTACAAGAGCACCGACACGGTTGCTGCTAGCACAGTGCAGTAAGGTGGTTTGCTTTTGGTGCTCATTGAGCAAAGCCTGAAGTTTCGTAGCATTTTCAATGGTAATATCAGCCTTAGATTGCACAGGAATATGGTAATAGTTCATACCAAGCTCAGTGACTAACTCTTGCTCAGACCAATTCGTTTCGTTATCACAACGAAGGTTGATAATGTTCTCAACACCAAGTTGTTTTAATTTCGCAAAATCAGTTTGACTTGGCTGACCTGACGTTAATACATGCTCAGACTGCGCCTTAAGATTTAAAATATCCAGTTGCGTAGCAGCTGTTTGTGCTGCTAATGCTGAAAATGACAGCAGCGCAACACAGGCTAATCTTATAAACTTATTCATGTTACTCCTTGAAAAGTGTTTAATTTTTGCTGTAGACGGTTTCACCACGGCTAATGGTTTCTAGCACTTGTAAGTTATGTAGCTCTGCAGGCTTGATTTTCAACGGGTTGTTATCAAGGATAATTAAATCTGCTTGCATCCCTTGTTTTAATTGCCCTTTTGAGCTTTCTTCAAAGTGTTGATACGCAGGCCATGTTGTCATTGCTTGTAGTGCAGTATACACAGAAACACGTTGATCTGGGCCTAATACTTGATCTGTACGAGTCGTACGGTTAACCGTTGCATCTAATACACGCAGTGCATTGGGCAGAGCTACAGGCGCATCATGATGGGTGCTAAACATTAATCCTTGTTTGCGAACCGCATGGGTGGGTGAAATAAAATCTGCACGGGGGTGACCAAGCACCGAATTTACATGCCAGTCGCCCCAATAAAAGGTATGCATTGGGAAGAGCGATGGAAATATGCCTAATTCTTTAAGACGGTTTACCTGATCTTGACGAATAGTTTGGCCATGAATAAGTACCGGGCGGCGGTCTTTTTTACCAAGCTTGTTATTGGCATTTTCAACGGCATTTAAGAACTGCTCAATAGCGGCATCACCATTTGCATGAGTCATCACTTGCCAGTCATTGGCAAAGGCAGTTTCAATATACTGATAAGCTTGTTCATCATTAAAAGTAGGGTAGCCTGCATAGCCTTGCTCTTGTCCTTCAGGTGCTTTTAAGTATGGGTGAGATAACCAAGCGGTTTTCCCTTGTGGTGAGCCATCAAAGTTAAGTTTTACACCACCAATACGAAAATGATTTGTGTAGTTTTTACTGTTATAGGGTGAGTCCATAAAACTGCTGCTGGTGGCCATATCGGCATAGGCAACCACATCAATCACGAACTTATCGGCTTTGGATGCTCTTACCATCGAATCATAGGCTTCTTGAGTTGCTCGGCCTTCTTGTGCTGTGGTGTAGCCGTATTTTGTGTAGAGTTTTTGCCCTTCTTGCAGCATTAAATCTTGTAAGTCAGGATCAAACGACTGCATGAGCTTAAACAGTAAACCAAAGTGCGCGTTTTCTTCGAGCACCCCATTGGGTTCTTGTGAGTTGGCCATACGACGAATAAGCCCACCGTCAGGATTGTCTGTGTTTTCGTCGATGCTGGCCATGGCTAAAGCTTTACTGTTTGCAACACTTAAGTGCCCCGAAGTATGAATGATGATCACTGGCTTTTCGGTGCTAACGCGGTCTAAGTCCATTTTAGTCGGGTATCTATCAAGCTCAGCATCATCGTAACCAAAGCCTAAAATAGCACCCGTTTTTTCAATAAATGTGGTGTAGTCAGGGTTATTTTGTGCGGCGGTAAGAATATTAACGATTTGCTCAACACTATTGGCATCTCCATCTGGGCTAGGTAATACATTGGCTACCATGGCTTGCAAACCAACACCATAGACATGGCTATGGCCATCAACAAAGCCTGGCATTAAGGTTTTGCCTTGCAAATCAATTAGCTTTGTTTTGCCAAACTTATGCTCAAGTGCTTTAGTTTTATCACCCACAAAGATGATTTTGTCACCTTGGGTAGCGATTGCCTGTGCATACTCGGGTTTGTCGCCAGTCATTGTAAGAATATCACCACCATAATAAATGGTATCTGCAGCACTCACTTGCAGAGGTAGGGTTTTAACTGTTTGTTCAGGGGGGTTATCGCAAGCCGTTAAGGCAAGTAATGAACAAGCGATTGCGATGTGATGTTTCATATAAATCTTCCATGAATTTTAACTATGTCTAAGAATATAGTCTGTTTAAAATTTTTGTCTTTAAAAAATAGTATTAAATTTCGTTAAAGTACAAGACTATAGCAGCGCCATCGAGGCTACTACCGTTGTGAATGTTGATACCAATGCCAAAGTTGTCAAACCATGACGTCCACTTTCTACTGTCCCATAATAAGCCGATACCATATTCATAAAAGTGATCGGTCCCAAATGCTACGCGACTATCGCCGCCTAAATCGATTCGCTGGCCTTTAATGTAAAAAGCTTGCTCAAAAACCCCGATTTTGAACATGTTAAATTTAGCTTTAATACCATTAAGTGTGCGCCATGTTTCAGGTGCTGCATTACTTATCCCATCAGGGTGAGAGAGTGCCCATCCATAGTAGTAATTGAAGTTAAGTTTGTACTCGTAATAGCCCCAATGCCTAGGTAAGCGATAGATCATGGTCGCATTTGGGTTTAACACCAGCGCATTACTGTTGAGGTTGGTGTAAAGATTTTCAGCTAATGGCTTAAAGTTACGCCTAGACTCGGGAGAGTTATACTCATAGTCATTATTGTAATGTAAGTAGTGAGTATTAAAGCCAAATTGATATGACCATTTAGAGCCAAGTGCTTTTTCGGCATTAAAACCGATCATGCCGTTATATACAGTTTCTGAAATATAGTCGTCAGCCACATTATCAAATAGCGAAATGAAATCTGATTGATTCAAATAGCTTACCCTGCTGGTCAAACTTAGTTTGTGTTGATAAATTGGCTCATCAAGCTGCCAAGTATAAGGAATACTGTAGAGTCTGAGTTTTTTTCTAAGCGCGATACTGTCTTCATCTTTACTGCTATGTTGCGGGTCAAACAGTGTTTGTGGGTCAAAATCACCCATACCTAAGGTAATACTGTCCCCATCCGTTAAAACCAACGACGTTGCAAATGCGGTTTCAAGTTGCTTTGTTGGATTGGCATATAAATTAAATACACTTAATGCGTGCAATAGAAACCACAGCTTAAATAGCTTTTTCATATAAAATAACAATAAAAATTAATGTTTTAATAATAGTCGTAAAGTTAGCTTTCAACAATCTCAGGTACAAAAAAGCCAAGCATTAGCTTGGCTTTTTTACATCTTTAAGAAAAAGATTAAGGCTGATAGTAAATCGGTGATTCAGGGCCAACTGGGAAGCCCAGAACAAATACCCATAAGTAGAATAATGCAACCCAACCAACAAAGAAGATCATGCTGTATGGAAGCATGGTCGCAACCAATGTACCAATACCCATGTCTTTCTTATACTTAGTGGCAACAGCCAGTATCAAGCCAAAGTAACTCATCATTGGGGTGATAAGGTTAGTTACCGAGTCACCAATTCGGTACGCCGCTTGAATAGTTTCTGGTGCATAGCCGATGAGCATTAACATTGGTACGAAGATTGGTGCCGTTACAGCCCATTGTGCAGATGAAGAGCCCAAGCTTAAGTTTACTAAAGCACACATTAAAATGAAGAGCACAAATACTTCTGGGCCAGTTAGGTTTAATGCTTGCAAAAGAGCTGCACCGTTAATGGCTAAAATTGTGCCTAGGTTGGTCCATTTAAAGAAGGCAACGAACTGTGCAGCAAAGAAAACCAGCACAATGTACATACCCATCGAGCTCATGCTTTTACTCATGGCATCGATGACATCTTTATCGTTTTTCATGGTGCCTACGACACGGCCGTAAACAAAACCTGGAATACCGAAAGTTACAAAGATAAATACCACAATGCCTTTTAAAAATGGTGAGTGTGCAACAAGGCCTGTTTCTGGGTTACGCAAAATGCCGTCTTCAGGAACAATTGTCCAAGCAAGTAATAATGAAACCACTAACAGAGAAACACCTGCCCACTTGAGACCTGACTTTTCTTTATCAGTAAGCCCTGCAATGTCGTTCTTTGGCAAATCATTGCTTGCTTCATCTGGGTTGTACTTGCCAAGACGAGGTTCAACGATTTTCTCTGTAACTAACGTACCTAGAGTAGCGATTAGAAATACTGAAATCATCATGAAATACCAGTTTGCTTCAGCGCCAACTTGGTAGTTCGGATCAATCATTTGTGCTGCAGGTGTAGTGATACCAGCAAGTAGCGGGTCAATGGTGCCGAGCAATAAGTTTGCACTGTAACCACCTGAAACACCAGCAAATGCCGCAGCAAGACCGGCAAGAGGGTGACGACCAAGGCTGTGGAATATCATGGCTGCTAATGGAATTAGTACGACGTAGCCAAGTTCTGATGCCGTATTTGATAAAATCGCAGCAAACACCACCATAAAAGTAACTAAACGCTTAGATGCGCCCATTACCATGCCGCGCATAGCAGCAGAGAGTAAACCAGAGTGCTCTGCAACACTCACACCTAATAAAGCAACCAGTACTGTACCAAGTGGTGCAAAGCTGGTGAAGTTCGTAACAAGGCCAGTAACGATGCGCTGAAGGCCTTCGGCACTAAGTAGGCTGACAACTTCAATAACCCCATCAGGGTCTCGACCAGCAGCGCCTTCAGGGCGTGGGTCGATAGCACTTAAACCATACCAATCGGCAATGCCGCTAAAAACTATAATGGCAACGCAGAACATTGCAAATAAAGTGATAGGGTGAGGGAGCATATTACCCAAAAATTCAACAGTGGCTAAAAATCGGTTAAACAACCCATTATTACCACCCTCATGGGTGTTGTGAGAGTTTATAGTTTTTGACATGTCCAGTTCTCGTTATTTCAAAATGGCGCTAACCTAGCATTTTTTACCGGACAGATCATGTTTTAGCGGTGGGATATCTAATAGGTACGTTCCAATACACCCTTGTATAGCAAGGGATAACGGCGCAAACGTTTGCCAATGTAATCATCGGCTAAAATTTGCGCACAGATTTGCTCTACATCATTCGTTGCTTCAAATACCCAATCAAAACGCTCAATAGCAAGCAAAAAGCCACGTTTGAGGAACTGTTGTTCGCGATAGTAGCTAAGGTTTTCGCGAATAATATCTAACTTACCTGGGTTAGATTTTAGTTCATTAATAACTTGGTTGATAAATGCCTGCTGTTGCTTTGACTCAGCTTTTACCCGTCGTTTCATTACTTCTTTACAGGTCCTGTTCTGCGATATAAAGCACTTTCTTTAAAAAGTCTTCTTTGTTCTTTTCATGTTGATAGTCAAGGTGGTAAGTATTATGAAAGCCAAAGCGCAGTAACACACCACTGCCTTTTAGATATACCGTATAACCATCGATATCCGAAAAAGCGCAAATACCCTCATATAGCTTTCCATCTTCATGATCTTCACCGTGTTGAATGATTTTTTCATACACAGATAGAATTAATTTACCGTCTAGCTCATTTTTCATGATGACTCCTTTTTGAAGTAATACGTTTCAGATCTATAAAAAGTTTAGTGCTATTTTATGCAGGTATTAAACGTGCTGCGTATTTTTAAAACCTTACTTTGCGATAAATCACTAAAATCATATTTAGATAGCAGATGTCGAAAATTTACAATATTTTCTCTTACCTTAAACTTAAGATAGATTTTATTTTAGGGACACACAATGAAATATAAGTTTATACCCCTGATACTACTAACAGGCTTGTTGCTTGTAAGCAAAAGCATATCAGCAAATACAGCTCCCCTGATGTTAGAAAATGAAGCGGGGAAAATAGTTAAACTTGACAGTTACTTAGGCAAGAAGCCCGTTTACTTAAAGTTTTGGGCGACTTGGTGCAAGCCATGTATGGAGCAAATGCCACATTTTCAGCATGCATATGAGCAATATGGCGATAAAATTCAATTTGTGGCTATTAATATTGACCTTAATGATGACGCAGACGCTGTTGCTAAGGTTAAAGAGCGTTTTTCACTCACTATGCCACTATTTACTGATCACACAGCCCAGGTTGCTAAACATTATGAATTTATGGGCACCCCGTTTCATGTATTGATCGATAGTGATAAAAAGGTGATTTTTCAAGGCCACGAAGCAGATAAACCGCTTGATAACACATTACGTTTGTTATCACACAATGGCAAAGTTGATAAAGCGCGTTTACTAGGCGAAAAGCAAGGCCAAGCGACTCCTTTGGTAATTCCGAACAAAGGTAAAAAAGCCGTGCTGTTCACCGCTACGTGGTGCGACTGGTACTTAGCCGACACGCGCCCTGCAATGGCAAAACAGTGTGTACTAGCGCAGCAACACGTTAATAAGCTGGCAGAGCAAGGAATTGATGTCGAGGTTAAAGTGAGTCAGTTATGGACTGACCAAAGCGCAGTGCAAGAATATGTAGATAAATTCGCTGCAACCATGCCGGTTTCAATCGATTATGGTAATGATTTATTTATCGAAAATGGCATTAATTCGGTACCCAGTTTACTTCTCTACAACGATGGAAATTTAGTCTCTAAGCACGCTGAATTTTAGCTAAAAACCGCTTAATTTTGCTTTGTAATTATGCAAATTTAGCCTATGCTCAAGGCTCATTATACAGTGAGCCTAGAGCATGATAGATAAGGCATTATTAGCAAAAACGCGCGAGTTATCTGACCGATTAATCGCACTGCAAACACCCATCCGTATTCTTGATGCGATCAACTGGGATAAACAAATCAAAGAAGAGTTTTTTAAGCATAAATGCCAAAAGAACCCAACGGTTGATCAAGCCTATTACCAACAGCGTGATCTTGGTTTTGTACCAAGCGAGTTGCGCCGCGCATTTTCTGATTTAAATCGCGATATCATCAGCCAGTTAGGGCAGCTAAACCCAATTGCCCAATACATGAGCAAGATGTGCACTGAATATAAAACAGTACTCAGTATGATTGAGTATCGTGGTACCCCTGAATTTCATGATTTGTCAGTTGAGCTGTTCGGTCATCCCAAGGATTTATTCCATGCAGGAGAGCCTTCACTTTCTGAGCTTGCAACCATGCTTGAGCAGCCACTAAAGAGTATGCTTGATGCGGATATTTTACCGGATGATCCAAAAAACATAGATGCACAAGATGCGGTGAAAATTCTAGCATCACAAGTGGCTCAAACGATGCCGGGTATCGATGTTGAGGTTATTTTGAGCGACGGTATTGTGAGTGATGCTGCGGCAGGTGCAAATAATATTAAACTTAATCAAGATGTTAAATTCTCTCAAAGAGAGCTAGATATTCTAGAGGTGCATGAAGGCTGGATCCATGTGGGGACGACGCAAAACGGTCTTGCTCAGCCTTATTTAACCTGTTTAAGTAAAGGCACACCGAGCTCTACAGTGACCCAAGAGGGCCTTGCTGTCTTAACCGAAATTATTACTTTAAAGTCGACGCCACGACGTTTAGCAAAATTAGTGAACCGTATTCAAGGTATTACTAAGGTTATTGATGGCGCGGAGTTTGTTGATATTTATCGTGATTATGTAGCGCAAGGTTTGAGTAAAGACGACAGTTATACGCTTACTCAGCGGGTGTTTAGAGGCAGTACAGCAACAGGCTTACCTTTTACCAAAGATATCGCCTACATCAAAGGTTTCGTGTTGGTGTATAACCTTATTCGGGTTGCCATTCAGTTAGGTCGAATTGATCAATTGCACTTGTTATTGGTCGGTAAAATCTCAATTGATGATTTTAGACTGATATCGCAATTACATGATTTAGGTGTGATTGAAGACCCTAAATTTATTCCACCACACTTTAAAGACTTACGAGGCCTAGCAACCTGGCTAAGCTTTGGTCGTTTTATTGGTAACTTGTCGTTTGAACAATTAGAAAACGATTACAAACCACTCTTTCTTTAAACAAAGAAATAAAAAAATGCAGCTGGAATGAGCAGCTGCATTTTAAGAGTTAAAGCATGTTGCCTTACATGCTTTTAGTCGAGGAAACGATTAACCGGTGAGTGCGTCAACCTGCACTACATCATTCAGTACGATAACTTCTGCACGTTTGAAGAAGTTAAAATCTGTTGCGGTTGCTAATGTGTAAGCACCCATCATACGGCTGATGATTAAATCACCATTGTTTAATTTTGGTAGCATGATTGACTCACTTACTACGTCGATGCTATCGCAAGTTGGGCCTGCTAATACTGACTCTACGCGCTCGTTTGATTGTTTGAACGAGTCGATAGGGTACGAGGCTTCATCGAACAATAAACCACTGAATGAGCCGTAAATACCATCATCTAAATAGTACCAAGGCTTGCCATCACGAACTGCTTGACCCATTACTGATGCAACACTGGTTACAGCACTGGCTACAATAAAGCGACCTGGTTCAGCAATTACGCGAACTGTCTCTGGTAACTGTGCTAAGGCATCATTAATAGGCGCACAAAACTCATCAATTGGCAGCACATCTTTGTTGTAAGGCACAGGGAAACCACCGCCAATATCAAGCGTACTAAGCGCAGGTAATCCTAATGTGGCTACGTCGTTAATCACTTGATTACATGCAGCAATGGCAGTGACATATTTAGCTGGGCTTGCTGTTTGCGAGCCAACATGGAACGACAACCCTTTGATACGAATACCTAATTGTTGCGCATAGCTAATGATTTCAACGGCCATTGCTGGGCTACAACCAAATTTTTTCGATAAATCAGCGAATGCTTCCGCATTACGAAAACTTAAGCGAACAAGTAACTCAACCCGGTCTTTGTATGCAATGAACTTTTCTAATTCATTGATGTTATCAACCACAAACACATTACAACCGTATTTAAGTGCATCACGAATATCACGATCACGTTTGATTGGGGGCGTGTGAATAGTACGATCACTTGGTACGCCTTGGCTGGCGACTAAGTCAACTTCGCCGCTGGTTGCTAAATCAAAGCTGGCACCTTCTTCTAAAAGCGTACGAACAACCGCTGGATGAGGAAGTGGTTTTAATGCAAAGTGTAAAGCAACGCCAGGTAAAGCACGGCTTAATGCACGGTATTGATGACGAACAGATTCACAATCAAGCACCATTAATGGCGCGCCATGTTGTGCAACGAGCTGTTCAATAAATTGGTTTGATGGTTGTGCTACTGGTTCGTTTGCAGCAACCGACGCTGCAGGTACTTTGATTGTTAAGTCTTGTGTAAGTGTTGAAATAGCCATTTTACTCTCCGGCAATTAAGCAACTGCTCAGAAAAAATGGAAGTCCGAGTCAGTTGAGTGTTATTAAGCGCACAGTATGTTCTGTGCAATCAAATACACTCTTGGATAGTTGCTCTATCGCCTTGCTACAAACAGAGTTTGTAATGTACTCGGATTGGCTATCATCAAGAAGCGGCGAGATGATAGATCTGCTTTTTTATTTGCGCAAGTATTTTTTAAATATTTTTTGAATTAATTTTGTACAGTAATTAATAGTCACTTAGTTACTGTTTTCAAAGCGTATTCCATAACTTTTTGAATAAATATCAAGCATGGCTTTTGCGTCATCAGGGTGATTACTTTGGCTGTGTAATTGCTGAATATAGGCAGCCATTTCTGCACTTTTCATATATTCATCGATAAGTGAAATGGCACGATAACCCGCCGCGGTTTTACTGCAGGTAAAAAAGCCATTAATAAATTGAGGGTATTCTTTTATCGTTCGTGAGCTGAGCAATTTTAATTGCTTCGCGTCTAGGTGCGAATATAAAGACTCTCGATACGCGACGATATAATCAATACGTCGATTTAGTAGTAACTTACTTAACTGTAAAAACGGGTTTTCACCATAAATACGGGCTATTTTAGTATTATGCTTGTCAAAAATAGGGTCCAGTTGTTGGTAGCTTGTAGAGCCTATAACACCAAAAATTTGTTTATTTGCTAAAAGGCTTTCAACGGATGCAGAAGATGGAAGGTTGTCGATATTCGGTTTTAAAGCGAACAGTTGTCTTTGCATGTGCATATACGTAGGCACGTTTGAAAACAACATGTTTTTAGCTCGTTCGGGTGTCTTAATCGCATTGTAAGTACAACTCGTTTTTTCGCTTGCTAGGCGTTTCATTAACCGAGCGTGATTAGTTAATTGGACACTTAGCTGAAATTCATCACTTAACGCAGGTTCAATCACTTTATAAAAGTGTTGATTTATGTTCTTTTCGTCATACTCATTCGCAAAATAGGAAGGAGTTAGAATAGTTAAAGAACTCTTTTCATTGGCTTTAACAGTTATACTAATAAAGGTTACAACAAGTACTAAAGGAAGGTTAAATACCCAAGCCATTTGATAAAAAAAACGATTTTTTTGATAGTTAAACGCTAGTTTTTTCATAATGACCTGAGTATTAAAATATAACTTACTTATCGAGCATTAGTGCTCTCAAAAATTTTGTCAGCTGATGCTGCCACAAAACCTGTGTATAGCTCGCCATCTGGTTTTGCATAACGCAGAGCGAACTCATAAAAACAACTCGGTACAGCAACAACACCATCGCTAAACTCAACTTCGCTGTCATCAGCAAGAGTCGAAGATTGCTCAAGTAATACTTCTGGTGAACCTTTGATCTCGCCGCCAGATGTATTTAGCGCAAAACCTGCATCTTTAAGTGCTTGGTTTACACTTTCGATATCATCGAATTTTGCTAATTCATTGATGCTCACAGTAAAGTGATTAGCACGGTAACCCCATGCTGACATCCATGCAGCGTATTCGCTTTCTGCTAGCAGCTTTTTGTAGGTGTCTGAACTTACTTGCCAGTGCGTACCTGAATAAAGGAAATTATCCGCTGTTACAGCGTCTTCGTCAATCTGTTCAACCATGTCGTTAACGATAGCTTGTAATTCTTCTGAGCATTGCTCAACAAGTAATTCAGAAATGAAAACTTTAGGTTGCTTAGGATCTGAATGTTCGAAGTGCTTTGCGTATAGTTTTTTCGCTTCGAAATGGTACTCGCCGCATTCTTTGTAGCCAACTGCTAAAAAGTGCGCAGCTAGTTTCTCTAAACCGATTTTCTCATGGTTAAAAGTACGCAGTGCGATGTGATCGTTAATCACGTCATCTTTTTGTGTAGAGCCAAGTAACTCATGTACTTTTACCGCCGATGGCGTAACTGATAAATAGTTGTCCCATAGGTTTTCAAATAGGGCGTTTACATCTGTGTGCATGTTTAATTCCTTCAATTAAGGCGGCGAGGCCGCCAAACAATTATTCAATAATTAAGCCCGGCGCAAGGGTCTGTGGTAAGTTAACTTTTTCGGCTTCAACAGAAGCAACAGGGTAAGCACAGTAGTCAGCAGCGTAATAAGCGCTCGCTCTGTGGTTACCACTAGCACCAATACCACCAAACGGTGCAGCGCTTGATGCGCCTGTAATTGGTCGGTTCCAGTTAACGATACCGGCACGAATACGTTTTAAGAAATGCTGGTAGTCATCACTATCATCACTTAATAAACCAGCAGATAAACCAAAAGAGGTGTTATTTGCTTCATTAATCGCACTATCGAAATCTGTATAACGGTAAACCTTGATAAGAGGACCAAAGTGCTCTTCATCAGGCATGTCTTTAACAGCGGTTACATCAATAATACCAGGGCTTACAAAACCTGTACCCGGCTCAAGATGCTTAAGTTCAACAAGAGAAGTTGCTCCCATATCAAGTAACTGCTGTTGAGCTGCAACCATACCTAGTGCTGCTTTTTCGCTGATCATTGCCCCCATAAATGGTTGATCTTCACTGAAGCTGTCGGCTACTTTGATGTTTTTTGTTGCAGCAATTAACTTTTCTAAAATTGCATCGCCATTTGCCGAGTTCTCAATGAATAAACGACGAGAACAGGTACAACGTTGGCCAGAAGTAATGAAACCAGACTGAACAATATCGTGAACAGCCGCACTTACATCTGCGACATCTTTTACGATCAGTGGGTTATTACCACCCATTTCCAGCGCTAAGATTTTACCTGGATGACCTGCAAATTGCTTATGTAATAGGTGACCTGTATTTGAGCTACCCGTAAAGAATAAGCCATCAATATCTTGGTGAGATGCAAGAGCAATACCTGTGTCTACTTCACCTTGTACAAGGTTAATGACACCGGCTGGTAAGCCTGCTTTTAGCCAAAGCTTTAAAGTGAACTCAGCAACATGAGGCGTAAGTTCTGATGGCTTAAATACAACAGTATTACCCGCTAAAATAGCTGGCACAATATGGCCATTTGGTAAGTGACCTGGGAAATTGTATGGGCCAAATACGGCAACAACGCCATGTGGTTTGTGACGAATAAACGCTTTGGCGCCAGGCATTGGGTTTTCTGTGGTCCCAGTACGTTCGTGATAGGCTTTAATTGAAATGGCAATCTTACCTGTCATTGCGCCTACTTCGGTACGTGTTTCCCAAAGTGGTTTACCTGTTTCACGGGCGATAATCGTTGCAAACTCTTCGCTGTGCTCTTTAAGCTCTGCTGCAAAGTTTTCAAGAATAGCAATACGCTCTTCAAGGGCCATATCAGCCCAGCCAAGCTGCGCATTACGAGCAGCTTTGATTGCATCAGCGACTTGTTCAGCAGTGGCTGTTTTACCTTGCCAAACAACCTCGCCATTACTTGGGTTGATTGAACTAAAATCATGACCAAGGCCTGCTTGCCATTGGTTAGCAATAAGTTGAGTTGTTACACTCATTTTAAACTCCTTAAGTGGTTACAAACGGAAGAACCGTGCTGCATCCCCTTGTTTTAATTTAAGTGCATCTGCCACTTCTTGGCTGACGATTAATGTGTGCTTAGCGTGGTTGTAATGAGCATGTTTGGTGAATGTGGCTCTAAAGTCATTCACGCCTTGGTTGCAAATAGCTAATGTATCTGAGCTTTGCTCATTGATATGCGCAAGCTCACCAATGCTGATAGGGCACACTTGTGACTCACGGACACTGCGAATATTGCCAAGCTTTGCTTCAACCGTTGGCCCTGCATCGAATAGGTCAACATAACCACGGTGCTCAAACCCTTCTTTTTCCAAAAGTTTAAGCGCAGGCTTGGTTTTTTCATGAACCTTACCAATCACAGCTTGGGCTTTTTTGCTCAGTAAGTTGGCATAAATAGGGTACTTAGGCATTAACTCGCTGATAAAAACTTTATCGCCTAAACCAACTAAGTGATCAGCTTGTGGGAACTCAATACTAAAAAAGTGCTCTTGTAACCACTGCCAGAAAGGCGAGTGACCGTCTTCATCACTCACACCACGCATTTCTGCGATAATGGTGTCAGCAAAACGTTCGCTGTGTTGGGCCATAAATAAAAAGCGAGAACGTGATAAAAAGCGACCTGTTAAGCCTTTGCGATTTTGCTCCCGTAAGAACAAGGTACAAATTTCAGAGCAACCTGTGTAGTCATTACACATACTCAAAATATCAACCGTGTTATATACGTTGAGAGTAGGTGAATGGTGAACAGTTTTACCTTGGTGGTAATGATACAAAGGAACCGACATACCCACGGCAGCTTCGATAGCCGTTGTGCCGATAACGTCACCCGTTTCACTGTCTTCTAATACAAATAAGTAGGTTTCGTCTTGTGGTTTATTAATATCTTTTGCAAAACTGCGTTCAGCGCGTTCAATTTTTTCTTGTAGTAAATTGTCATCAACCGGTAACGAGGTAAAACCATGACCAGATTCAACAGCAATTTGTTTTAACGCAGCAAAATCATTTGCTGTTATAGGACGTAATACTTGCATTAAGTGCACTCCAATGGCGCATGCTAAAGCATGCGCCAACTAGGATTAACCGTTTACAACGTCTGCAACCGCTTTTTCAAAGCGAGCTAAACCTTCTTTGATATCCTCTAATGGAATCACTAAAGATGGCGTAAAGCGCACAACGTTTGTACCGGCAACAAGGCTCATTAAACCGTGTTTAGTGCTTGCTACTAGGAAGTCACGTGCACGGCCTTCGAATTTACTGTTAAGAACCGCACCTAATAATAGACCTTTACCACGTACTTCACTAAATACGTCGTATTTTTCGTTGATTGCTGCAAAGCCATCGCGTAAAAGTTGTTCACGCTCTTTAACACCAGCAAGTACTTCTTCGCTATTCACAGTATCAAAAGCCGCTTCTGCTACAGCACATGCAAGTGGGTTACCACCGTAAGTTGAACCATGTGTGCCTACTTTTAAATGCTCTGCAATGCTAGTTGTTGTGATCATCGCACCAATTGGGAAACCACCGCCTAACGCTTTTGCTGTAGTTAGGATGTCTGGCGTTACATCTAAACCTTGGTATGCGTATAAATCACCTGTACGGCCAACACCTGTTTGTACTTCATCAAAAATAAGTAAAGCATTGTGTTTGTCGCATAACGCGCGAACACCTTTAATAAATTCGTTCGTTGGCGAAATGATACCGCCTTCGCCTTGTAATGGCTCCATCATCACAGCACATGTGTTGTCACTGATAAGCGCTTCAAACGCCGCTAAATCGTTATAGTCACAGTGATCGATTGCAGCAGGCTTAGGACCGAAACCATCTGAGTAAGCTGCTTGACCACCTACGGTAACAGTGAAGAATGTACGACCGTGGAAACCTTTGTTAAACGCGATGATTTGGTTCTTTTGCTCGCCGTGTACATCTAATGCCCAGCGACGCGCTAATTTTAATGCCGCTTCGTTAGCTTCTGCACCTGAGTTTGCAAAATATACTTTATCTGCAAATGTAGCGTCAGTTAACTTTTTAGCTAAGCGAAGTGCAGGCTCGTTTGTCATTACGTTTGATAAGTGCCAAATTTTTTCGCCTTGCTCTTTTAGGGCATTGACAAGAGCTGGGTGACAATGGCCTAAACAATTAACGGCAATACCACCTGCAAAATCGATAAATTCTTTACCGTTTTGATCCCAAACACGTGAGCCTTCACCGCGAACAGGAATCACCTCTGATGGGTTGTAGTTTGGTACCATTACGTCGTTAAAAAGTTCTCTTGTTACTTGCATTTATTGCACCTAAATCTGGCTTAGTATGAAAAAAGTTAAATTGCAAAAAATAGGTCAGTTAAGCCGTTCCTGCCTAATTAAGCACGATGAGATTATTTTTCTTATCTATTTTTCTTATTATCTGGGTTAGGGACTTAAATTTGCAGTGCTATTTTGTGAAAAATGACTAAAATAAAAAGCAAATTAACGAAAAGAGTAGTCAAAGTGATAACTTCACAAGATGAAAAACTATTAGCTATCTTAAGAACCAACGCGCGTGCGAGTATTTCTGACCTAGCGAGAGCGCTTAATTTATCGCGCTCAACTGTTCAAAGCAGAATGTTGAAATTAGAAGAAACAGGTGTGATCAAAGGCTACAGCGTAGACTATGGTGACGCCTATTTGAGCCAAATGGTATCGGCCCACGTTTCGATTAAAGTGAAACAAAAACTGACCACCAAAACGAATCTTGAACTAAAGCAGATTGATGCTATTTCACAGCTCTATGCAATTAGTGGTGAATTTGATTTGATTGCTGTTGTGCAAGCGCAAAACCTTGAAAAGTTAAGTCACCTATTAGATGACATTGGTAACTTAGATGGCGTAGAGCGAACAACGTCGTCTGTGATTTTAGAGACAAAGTTTAAGCGTTAACCCTTAATCAGGTAAAACTGCTTCTTTTGTCTATAATAACTGTTACTCGTTAGTTATTTAGGCTTGTATTGATGCTTGCTTCATTATTGCTGTCACTCACTGTAGCTCAGCCTTTTCAGTTAGGTACTAACTTACCAATTAACGCACCACACAACGCAATTACGCATGTTGAATGTATTTTCAAGCAAATCAATGTGCCATTTCACTTGCAGAAGTTACCTTGGTTAAGGGCTAAAAGGGAAGTGCAGCTAAATCGGCTCGATGGTTACTTTACCGCAAACCTGTTGTCGCAAATGCAAGAGTATGGTGAGCTTTCTGCCCCGATGTTTTTAGAAAACTGGTACTGGTTTACCCATGCAGATTCAGCTTCAATAGCCGAACACGAACTTCGTTATGGCGTCGTAAGAGGGAGTCATCAGGCTGATTGGTATCAATTAACAAATCGGAAAATTGAAGTCGAAGTCAATACCACCCAAGAGCTTATAAAAGTATTTAAAAAGCAACGGGTAGATAGAATTTTGCTTGATTTAGAAGAGTTTGAGTTCAATGCTGTGCAGTTACAGATAAAGCCAGATGAATACACGCAAACATTCTATCGTTATGTGCCTTTGGGTTTATTTGCAGCAAATAAAACACTCGAGGAGTTTCCTGAGTTTTTAAAAACCTTTAACAGCCACATAAGTAGTTGCTCACAAAGTCCCTTTGTATTGTCAAAAATTGAAAAACTTACTTTAGTGCAAGGGCTTTTAGAAAAAATACAGCAATTAGCGAATTCAGAACAGGTGCAGCAAGCAGTAATTAAAAGTAATCAGCAACCACTCGCGCAGCAGGATCTCGAACAGCTTGATCACCAGTGGGCACAACAAGTTCGTGACAATACACCTATTCTTGCCGAGCGCTACTTAAAACTTGAGGGTTCACAATTCTTACAAGTATGGCAAAAGCAGATGCTAGGTGTTATTACAGAAATAATTGTCAGCGATAAACAAGGTAAAAATGTCATTATTAGTGAAGTCACAACTGACTATTGGCAGGGTGATGAAGCCAAATTTTTAAATATGTACCAGCAAGATGATGACTATTACATTGATACAGTGGAGTTTGATGAATCGACTAAACACTTTCAGGTACAGTTTAGTGTGCCCATATTTGATAAGGAAAATCAGCACATGGGAGTGCTGATATTAGGTGTAGATATCGAAAAAGCGCTCTCTAATAACGCACTTAGTCATTGATTGGTTTTGGGCGCTTTGCGAATGACTTTCTTTTCGACTTCATCGAGCTTTATAACATAGGCATTACCGCCAATGCCTTTAAACTCTTCGTCTGTAAAAACAATTGTGTTGTCATCGTAAAAAGTGATTGCTTCTTTTTGCGTTACGATCCCGAGATCAATACGAGATACATCCCCGGAAAAAAACTTATCGCCTTGGTAGTTTTCAAATAACCAAATGCTGGTTGAATCTAGTAGAACTAACTTGGTTCTATCAGGGCTTAGAGCCGCAGAAGTGATCCAACAAAGTTTTTCCATTGTGGTGCAAGTTTGAAACGAATCTATTAATTGTGCATCAAAGTTAGCCGCATGATCGCCAACTTTATACACTTTTGTAATACCATCAAATGGCTCAGTGCGATTTTTAGTAAATAAATAGAGGTGTCGGCCAAGGGCTACAAAGGCCTCCAAATCAAAGTTACGTTGATCTGGTTGAATAGGGCTGCCGTCCATTTCAGGATAAGTGAACTTGATTATCTCTGCTTCTGTGGTGTCGCTTTTGATATCGATAGGGTTTTCTATTTTATAAATAGTTAACCATTTTCTGTCGTTTTTATTATTGCCAAAGTCGCCCAAGAAAAAGTGACCAAATTTGTTTTGTGTCATATCTTCCCAGTCAATGTTTTTAGCATTGGTTACCAAAACTTCTTTTGCTATAGAGCCATCTTCATTAAGACGGTAAAGTTTTGGCTGGTCACCGCTGTCATTAATAGCCCAGAGTCGATTGAACTTATCAAATTCGATACCGGAGATTTCTCTCAGTTTTGGGTCTACCGTTAAACGTTTTTTGCTGTAAAGGGTATAAATAGAAGAGCCGACCAATAATCCAATGATGGTTACTGATAAGATAAAAACTGTAAGTAAGCTTTTTTTTAACATTAACAAGGGAATGGCTTTGAATAATGTCGTTAGTATAACTTACTAAAGCGGTTGCTGTATATTCCAAACCCCTGTTCCAGTAACAGACATAAAGTTAATGTTATCTTGCAATACTTTATGGCCAACATTAACAGACGACTCAGGGTGGCTCACTAGGTAGCCTTGAACACTGTTTATGCCCATCGATTTAACTAGTTCAAATTGAGCGAGTTCTTCAACTCCTTCGGCGACAACTTTAAGGCCGAGTTTTCGGCCAAGTTCACTGACAGAGTGCATTATTTCATTGTATTTAAGGTTGTCGTTAGCTTGCGCAACAAACAGTTTATCAAGTTTGATCACATCGATAGGTAAGTCTGCAAGAGTACTTAACGAGCTAAAACCGGTACCAAAATCATCAATCGCAATGGTGATCCCTTCGCTTCTGAGTTTTTCTAATGATTGAATAATCTTGTTGCTTGCTTTGATTAAGGTTGATTCGGTTATTTCTAGCATCAGCGCTTTTGCAGGCAGCCCCGTTTTAGCAAGCTTCTCCATGACCCACTCATAAATATCGTAGTGCTTTAATTGCACGCCGGATATATTCACAGAAATAGACACTTTCTTCATCCCCGCATTATACCAAGCAGACATTTGCCTACATGATTCCAGCATGATCCAATCACCAAGTTCTAGTATCAGATTAGACTCTTCAGCAATGGGGATAAACTCATCAGGCGTGATTGAGCCTTCAACAGGGTGATCCCAGCGAACTAACGCTTCGAAGTAGTCAATGGCACAATCATCTACATGTACAATAGGTTGAAAAGACAAATGAAAACTGCTGCTAGCAATAGCAAGACGCATTTCTTCTAGCAAGTAATGATAGCGCCTAATCTTTTTACCCATTTCAGGAGAATAGACTTTAAAAATTCCACGACCATCTGTTTTGGCTCGATACATGGCAACATCAGCCATCTGCAGTAATGCTTGTGGGGTGGATGCACTATCTGGGTAAACCGCTATACCTATACTAGCGCTAATTTTGATTAGCTTGTTACCTAAGACAAAATCACGTTCGATTTCGTGCAGTACATTTTGTGCAACCTCTAATGCTTTATCTTTATCATCTTTTAAGTTAATGAAAATCGAGAACTCATCACCACCAAGGCGTGCTAAGTTTTGTTCTAATTGACTAATTGGGGAAATATTACTTATTTTATGGTGGCGCAAAACACTACTCAAGCGTGTTGCTACTTGAATTAACACATCGTCACCAAAACTGTGACCAAAAGAGTCATTCACCTGTTTGAACCCATCTAAATCTATAAATAGTAAAGCACAGCTGAATTTATCCATCTCAGCAAGTCTCAATTGTTTGGCAAGGTGTTCTATATAGGCATGTCGGTCAATAAGGTGGGTTAACTTATCTTGATAAATACTGACTTCAGATTCACGTGTGTAATTAGTTATATGGGTTGTAAGTGTTTGAAAGTTAGCTTGTAACTGTTCAAGTTCTGTATGCTTGTTTATACCTGATTCACTGGCTAAGTTTAGGCTGTTGAGTAATTCAATTGCTTTAGTATTGAGCATCTTGAGAGTGTATTTCTCATGATTATTTTGAAATCTTAAGTTAACTAACCAACTGATGGCTAATGCTAACAAGATTAAAATGATAATGTTTACCGGTGAGAATAATGTAGTGAGTATAAGATCCGAAGTCATCGCGGTTACGACTGACTCATTGGTTGTATTAATAACAATATAAGAAATATTATTATCGTAAACTAAATGCTGGCCACTTAACACGAGGTTATACCAAGGAGCTGTTACCACTGTAACATCTGTACCTTGGAAGGTATGTAGTTCTAAGCCTTTTGGCGCGTACATCAAATCATTGACCTGTTTAGTCAAGAAGATATTTAAGCCATATATAAAAGCTATTAAAGTTATAATACTTATTGATAAAGTTCGAAGAGCATTGGCCATACATTACTACCATTGTGGTGTCTTTGTTTTACAATAAAACCTCACCAGTTAATACATCGAGTATATTGTTTGTATCTAGATTAGACAAAACCTTTCTCATACTTTGGGGCATGGATGAGTATAGAATGTGAAAATTCATAGTCATTAGTGTTAATACTCTAAAATGTTTTTCTTATGCTAATTAATTGAAGTCTTACTTTTATACTGCATTGTTGCTATTCATCGAGCAAACTTTAGCACTGGTACGATAAAAATGCTTAGATACTTTCATACTAATAATATTTATGGTTATTGTTTAGCTAAACAATAAGTCACCACTTAGTATTTATTTTATTATCTCTTCTCGCCATGTGTGGAATTTATTATTTTTCGGCTGATTGTTAATTATTAAATGTTATATACCAACTTTTGCTATGGCCTGCTAGTTTTATCCGAAACAGGTTTTAACCTAGCTATTCTTGTGGTCAGAAAAAGTGGTTATAACATTACTGAAAAGCAGCACTGTTAATGCTTTCAGGGATTGGTAGTCCGTTCGAATTTACGCTTTTCTACTTATTGTGTTTGTATATGCACTGAGATAATTTTTAAAAACGTTAATTGGGTAGTGCGGGATTAGCGTCTGGTTTATAAAATTAAATTTGCGTTGCGTTTTATCATTTTTCATGTGATAAAAAATTAAAAATCAGTCAAAAATAAAGATTTTATTACCATCTTGTTTGTTAATTTATTTAACGAGGATGTACGGTGTAAATCTGTTTTGTCTTGTTTTTATAAATTGTTGGCAGTGTATTTTTGACGAACGAAGTTGTGTTTATTTTAGTATGATTGCTCTAACTTTTCACTTCAATTTTATTCACTTTACCCAATCTAAATTGTTATCTATTTTTTTATAAGTTGCGAATAGGGTTGATAAAAAAAGGTACTGAAAATAAAGTATATTTTATTATCAACTTGGTTCAGTTATTGCTCGTAATAATACAGCAATATGATTGTTGTAGTTTTTGTGTGTTTTATGCACTATGGTGGTGCGAAAAACATACAGATGCACTGTCATAATGCGTAAATATAGGTTTGGTTTACTAGATTCAAACTTGATGTTTTAGTAAGCAAGTTTAGAAACCTGAAACGCACAGCTTCCGCTGAATGAGTCGTTGAATGCGGTACTGTGGCAAGGATTAATTTACCAATTGGTTGAATTGGAGCCCACTATGCTAAGTAAACGTTTTTTTAAAACTAAAGACGAAACAGAAGTTACTTTTGAATTTCAACACCCTGATGCTGATGATGTGCAATTAGTCGCAGAGTTCACAGATTGGCAGCCAGTGCCAATGAAGTTTAATAAAAAAGAACAAGTATTCAAATGCAAGCAGCGCTTACCGCTTGATCAAGAATTTCACTTCCGTTACTTAATCAATGGCGAAACATGGGACAATGACCACCAAGCAGATGGTTATATTCCTAACGGTTTTGGTACTGATAACAGCATTGTTAATACCCAACGCGCTTAGGTGTTTTGATGCAGTCACTTTCGCAGTTATATTACCTGCATGGCATAGGCTATGAATATACTAAATACACTGGTGAGCATGTTATTTTCGATGAAAGTACACGCATGCAGGCACTTAGTTGTTGTGGTGTAGATACTCAGGATACTGATGCAATTAACCAACTTAATTTTGCATTAGATGCAGGTACATGGCTGAATTTGTTGCCTCATACAAGCATTATTGAGGCACACCACCCAATTTTGAAAGTACGCGTTGATGAGCGTTTATTATCACGCTCATGTACTCTAAGCGTGCCTTCGCTTGATATTCATTTTACTTGTGAAAACTTACAAGGTTTAGCTATTCTTGGTGATTATGGTCTAAACGGTATTCGTTATCTTGAGCTTGCATTGCCAGTTCCTGAAATGCCAATTGGTTATCATGATGCCCTCATTACTGTGGCAGATCAGCAATCTCACAGTCAGCTATGGATCACACCTAAAGAAAGCTTCTCTATTGATGACAAAAAGCGTTTGGGCTTATCCATTCAGCTTTATAGCTTATGCAATGAAGAGGGGTTAGGAATTGGTGACTTCGCTGACTTAACAAAGCTTATTAAAGCAGCGGCGACTAAAAACATGGATTATGTGTTGCTTAATCCACTGCATTTACTGTTTGAACACAGCCCAGAGAGGGCGAGTCCCTATAGTCCAAATAGCCGAGCGTTATTGAACCCGCTGTATATTGCAGTGTCATTATGCGAAGACGCCAAAAATAATAATGCACTTATTAAATTGTTAGCGGATAAACCGCAAACCGATGCGACTTACATTGATTATACATCAGTTAGTGACTTTAAATATCAAGTGTTTAGCTGTTTATATCAACACTTTTGTGAATTTGGCTCAGCAGAGCGAAAACAGCAATTCACTCGTTTTTGTGAAACCCATAAACACAGTCTTGCAACTATGTTGGTTGGGGACCGTGATTATGCTAGCTATTTACAATGGCAAGCTCACCTTCAATTAAATATATGCCAGCAAGCTGCCCGTGACAGTGGTATGGCAATTGGCCTTATTAATGACTTAGCCGTTGGCTGTGCAGGTGATGGTAGTGAGTTCAAGAGCCAAAATGAATTATTTGCCGAAAATGCACATGTTGGAGCTCCGCCAGACCCTTGGGCTGAACATGGTCAGAATTGGGGCTTACCGGCACTTAATCCACAAAAGTTAAGTAAAGACAATTTTGCTTTTTATCGCTCACTTATCCGCGCCAATATGGAAGATGTTGGTGGTCTTAGAATTGACCACGTTATGGCGATACGCCGACTTTGGTGGTGTTTTGAAAATAACTCCCAGCAAGATGGTTGTTATGTCTATTATCCCTTTGAACAACTATTAGCAATTCTAAAGATTGAATCTCACCTCAATCAATGTGTGGTGATTGGCGAAGATTTAGGTGTTGTACCTAATGAAGTGCGTGAAGCACTAAAAGCAAGTGCAATCTATTCAAACGGGTTGTTTTACTTTGAAAAGGACCACCAAGGTGAGTTTTTAGCGGCTGAGCATTTTGCTCCTCATAGTCTTTTAATGATAGCCAACCATGACGTACCACCATTTAAAGGCTGGTGGATTGGCCATGATATTACGATTAAACAACAATATGGTTTGCTTGATGATGAGCAAACTCGGGCTCAATTCGATGCGAGAAACATTGAAAAGCATCGTATGCTTAATTTTATCGCACGAGAGTCAAATCAGCATTTATCGTTAGAAACAGATGCCTTTACGGTTTATGAAGCGTTGGCATCCTCATTAGCGGCAGCACCAGCAAAGCTATTTACTATTCAAATAGATGACTTAGATCAGCAAATACTGCCTGTAAATATCCCCGGTACTGATAAAGAGTACCCAAATTGGCGGCGTTTATTGTCGCGTCCAGCGGCGCAGATTATCGAAGCGCAACAGTCATTCTTAGCCAATTTAATTTCGATAAGGAATCAATAATGCGAAGTCGTGTTCGTCAAGAGCAAAGTGCACAACCTGTTATTTATCAAAAACAAATCGATGCATTAGCCAGTGGTTGTTTTAGAGATCCTTTCAGCTTTCTTGGGGCGCATAAAAGTGGCCCTACAAGCTATGAAATTCGTTGCTTTTTGCCTGGCGCAAGCAGTGTTTCGATTCTGCTTGGCACAGAAAAAATCGTTGCGCAGCAACAAGGTGATAGTCATTTATTTATCGCAAATATCAAATCAAAAACTAAGCCTGACTACCAGCTAGATGTTAGCTATAGCAATGAATTTACTCATCAACAATACGATGAGTACAGCTTTGAAAGCAGCTTAGATGAACAGGCAATGTATCTGTTTAATGAAGGCAGTTTAGAGCATGCGTATCAACATTTTGGTGCACATTTTGTGACTCAACAAGGCGTTGATGGTGTTCGCTTTACAGTGTGGGCGCCGAATGCCAGTAGTGTATCGGTTATTGGTGAATTTAACTATTGGCAGCGTAATCGTCATTTTATGCGTTTTCATCCTGCCAGTGGGGTATGGGAGTTATTTATTCCTGGGCTTAAAGAGCATCAATGCTATAAATTTGCTATCACCACTCTAACAGGAGAAGTGCTTGATAAAGCCGATCCATTTGCGTTTAAGATGCAACAAGCACCGGGTACGGCGTCAGTGCTACAAAAGCTAAAAACAGGTATTCAGCTTTCTGAAAAGGCGTTAGCAAATCGTGCAAAACGAAACAGTATTGATGCGCCTGTTAGTATTTATGAAGTGCATGCGGGTTCTTGGCAAAGACGAGATGATGGCGAGCGCTATCTCACATGGCGTGAACTTGCTGATAATCTTATTCCTTACACAAAAGAGCTCGGTTTTACGCATCTACAATTAATGCCAATCAGCGAGTACCCATTTGATGGTTCTTGGGGTTATCAACCTGTTGGATTGTTTGCCCCGACCAGTCGCTATGGCAGCTTTGAAGATTTTGTTTACTTTGTCGAGCAATGTCACGAAGCCGATATTGGCCTTATTCTTGACTGGGTACCAGGTCATTTCCCAAGTGATCCCCATGGTTTACATCGTTTTGATGGCACCCATCTATACGAACATGCTGATGTTAGGCAAGGTTTTCACCCTGATTGGAATACCTATATCTACAATTATGACCGCGCAGAGGTTCGTAGCTTCCTAATTGCGAATGCAATGTATTGGCTGCATGAATTTGGCATTGATGGTTTACGCGTTGATGCGGTTGCCTCAATGCTTTATCTAGACTATAGCCGTGAAGAAGGGCAGTGGGTTGCAAATCAATACGGTGGCAGAGAAAACTTAGGCGCCATTGAGTGCTTAAAACAAGTCAATATGCGCTGCTATGCAAAAAATCCGGGCATTATGATGGTGGCCGAAGAGTCAACAGCATGGCCAGGTGTTACGCGCCAAGTTGACCATGATGGTTTAGGTTTTGGTTATAAGTGGAACATGGGCTGGATGAACGACAGTTTGCATTATATGCAGCGCGATTCAATTTACCGTTCGCATCACCACCATGAAATGACGTTTTCAATGGTTTACGCCTACAGCGAGAACTACATTCTACCGCTTAGCCACGATGAAGTGGTGCATGGTAAAGGCTCATTAATTGAAAAAATGCCAGGGGATGACTGGCAAAAGTTTGCGAACTTACGTGCATATTATGCCTTTATGTGGGCGCATCCAGGTAAAAAATTATTGTTTATGGGGGCAGAAATCGCCCAGCGTAAAGAGTGGAATCACGACCAATCGCTTGATTGGCATTTACTTGAACATATTAGCCACAGAGGCATGCAGCAAACGATTAAAGATTTAAATGCTGTTTACACCAGTACGCCAGCTTTATACGAGCAGGATACCAGCCCTGCGGGTTTTGCGTGGCTTGATAGCAATAATGCTGAGCAAAGTATGTTTAGCTTTATTCGCTATGCAAAAAAAGCTGAAGACTTTGTGGTGGTGATCTGTAATTTAACGCCGCAGGTGTATCACGACTACGTGATTGGTGTGCCAAAAGCTGGTACCTATCAAGTTATTTTGAATACCGACAAAGAGGATTATTTTGGTTCCGGCGTTGAAGCAACTAATCATGCAGAGCAAATAATTATAAGCCAAGCGAAAGAAAGTCATGGCTTTAATCAAAGTATTAGTGTTTCTTTGCCTGGCCTTGCGACAATTTACCTTAAGAAGGTGAGCGATGAGTCATAGTGTCGAACTAGAAGTCGGTGTGAGCTCACCTTTAGGGGCGTCTGTTGTTGGTGAGGGCGTAAACTTTGCTGTGTACGCACCACAAGCACAGCATATGTCTCTGTGCTTATTTGATAGCAGCGGTCATTCAGAAATTCTTACCCTTGCGATGCATATGAACGAAGGTGGCATCTGGACACTGAAAGTGAGCCCTCTGAAAAGTGGCGCCTTGTATGGCTTTCGAGCTGATGGTGAGTACGCACCTGAAAAAGGACTATTTTTTAATAATCACAAATTGCTGTTAGACCCTTATGCCCGCGATTTGTATGGTGAGTTTACCTGGAGTGAACGTCACTATGGGCAAATGCCTGTAGGAAAGTTAAGTCAGGTTAATAATGCCATTGATATGCCAAAATCACGAGTCCGCGAACTGGCACCTTACACAGGTAAAAAACCGAATCACTGCTGGGGAAAAACGGTAATTTATGAGTGTCATGTGGTTGGTGCAACCTGCCGCCACCCTGAGATCCCAAAACCGTTACAAGGTAAATTTTTAGGTTTAAGCCACCCTAGTTTTATAGAACATTTACGTACTATTGGTGTGACTTGCTTAGAGTTATTACCCGTTCATGCTTTTATCAGTGAGCAGTTTTTAACAGCCAAAGGCTTACAAAACTACTGGGGCTACAACACACTTAATTTCTTTACACCGCATAAAGAGTATCTGGTTAATGATGATATTAGCGAGTTTCAAGAAATGGTGGCGGCGCTTCACAAAGCAGATATCGAAGTAATACTTGATGTGGTTTATAACCACACAGCAGAGGCGGGCACAGATGGACCTATCTTGTCGCTACGTGGCTTAGACAATCTAGGTTACTACCGCACCGTTGCTGATAAACCCCAGCATTATATTAATGATACCGGCTGTGGTAACACCGTAAATATTGATTCGCCTCGCTCTTTACAGCTGGTACTTGATAGCTTGCGTTATTGGGTTGAAGTGATGGGGGTCGATGGCTTTCGTTTTGACTTAGCAACCATTTTAGCGCGTAACCCAAATGGCTTTAATCAGGCACATGCGTTTTTCCAAGCGATTAATCAAGACCCAGTACTAAGCCAAGTTAAAGTGATTGCAGAGCCGTGGGATATTGGCCCAGGTGGTTACCAATTAGGTGCTTTTCCTGCGCCTTGGCGTGAATGGAATGATAAGTATCGCGATACGATAAGACGCTTTTGGAAACAAGAGCAGGGCGTAATTGGCGAGCTTGCAAAACGTTTACATGGTTCGTTTGACTTGTTTGAGCACAACCTACGTGGGCCACTTAACAGTATTAACTTTATCACCAGCCATGACGGCTTCACGCTGGCTGATTTAGTCAGCTACGAGCATAAACACAACGAAGCCAATGGTGAGCAAAATCGTGATGGCCACAGTGGCAATCACTCATTCAATTGTGGTGTCGAAGGGTTTACCAACGATCCACAAGTGAGCAAATTACGCTTACAACAACAAAAAAATATGCTGTTAACTTTGTTACTTTCTAAAGGCGTGCCTATGCTTTCATTAGGAAGCGAAATGGCACACTCTCAAGGCGGTAACAATAACGCCTATTGTCAAAACAATCGCACAAGCTGGCTTGCATGGAAAGACTCACAATTCAGTCATCCTCTAACTCGATTTATTGACGATGTTCTGCGCATTCGCAAGCAGTTCAGTATTTTTAAACATCGCTTTTTTGTTCACGATAATGACCCACGTTATGACGTAGCGTGGTTCACCGAATCAGGCTCCAATATGCAACAAGACGATTGGCATCAAGGTGATCGCCAAGTGTTGATATACAGCCTGACCGACAAGCATACAAATCAAGCTTTATTGATCATATTAAATGCAGGTGCAGAGCCGGTAACTTGCCAACTTCCCAGTTTAGAAAAAGGAAAGTGGCAGTTAGCACTGACCAGCATTCATCCTATGTCAACACAATTTGTTGATAAGGAACACCAGATTGCTGCAATGAGCAGCTGGGTTTTTACCGCCAATTCAGAGGATCTAAATCATGGCTAAAAATGCCGATCAAGTATGTATTGTAAAGGGCTGGCAGGATGCGCCTACAGTTGATGAAAGTACACTAGATGATGACTTATCACGCCATTTTTATTACACCCTTGGGCGTGACAAAGTGGGTAAATCACAGCTGTATTTATACCATGCATTAGCATTAACTATTCGTGACCGATTAGTTGCTCGTTGCCGTGTGACCAAACAGCAAATCCATGAACAAAAACGCCGTAAAACAGCTTACTTATCACTTGAGTTTTTAATGGGGCGTGCTCTTGGGAATGCGATTTTGAACTTAGACTTAGATGAGCAAGTCGCTAAAGCGTTACAAGAATACTGCACAGAGCTCGAGCAAGTTGCTGAGGCTGAGCATGATGCAGGCCTTGGTAATGGTGGTTTAGGGCGCTTAGCTGCATGCTTCTTAGATAGCTGTGCAAGCCTTGCACTACCTGTGGTTGGTTATGGTATTCGCTATGAATACGGCATGTTTAATCAAGCTATTGAAAATGGTCATCAAATTGAACAACCAGATAACTGGCTACGTGAGGGACACCCGTGGGAACTAAGTGCACCTGAGCAATCAAAGCGCGTAAAATTCTTTGGTCATGTTGAAAGTTATACTGATAAATATGGTCGTGAGCACCGTCAATGGCTAGATTCTCATGATGTTTTAGCTGTGCCTTATGATGTGCCAATTCCGGGTTACAAGAATGATATTGTAAATACCTTACGTTTATGGAAATCAGAAGCAACAGACGAATTTGATTTGAGCGAATTTAATGCGGGTAGTTACTCAGAAGCAGTAGCGCGTAAAAACTTAGCTGAACAAATTACCATGGTTCTTTACCCGAATGACAGCAGTGAGAACGGTAAAGAACTGCGTTTACGTCAGCAGTACTTCTTATCATCAGCGAGCTTACAAGACATTATTGACACGTGGGTTAGCAAACATGGCGAAGACTTCTCTGATTTTGCCGATTACCATGTTTTTCAATTAAACGATACACACCCAAGTATTGCAGTAGCAGAGCTAATGCGTATTTTGGTTGATGAGTATGAGCTAGATTGGCAAGAAGCTTGGTCTATCACGACTAAGACCATGGCCTATACAAACCACACTTTACTTCCTGAAGCATTAGAGAAGTGGTCAGTATCTTTATTTGCTCGATTATTGCCGCGTATTTTAGAAATTATCTACGAAATCAATGCACGTTTCCTCGCTGAAGTTGCGTTAGCATGGCCAGGTGATGTTGAAAAACAACGTGCGCTGTCGCTTATCGAAGAAGGCCCTGAGCCACAAATTCGCATGGCATATTTAGCGATTGTTGGTAGCTATTCGGTGAATGGTGTAGCTGCACTTCACACTGAGCTACTTAAAGCGGGCCTATTCAATGAGTTTTATCAGCTATGGCCAGAGAAGTTTAACAACAAAACCAATGGTGTAACACCTCGTCGTTGGTTAGCACATTGTAATCCTGAGTTGGCTAAACTGCTTAATCAACATATTGGTGATGAATGGGTTGCAGACTTTAGTAAAGTTAGTCAGGTACGTCGTTTATATGACGACCCTAAATTCCATAAACAATGGCAAGCTGTAAAACACAGCAATAAGCAACGCCTTGTTGAGTTAGTGAAAAACCGCTGTGGCGTAGAGTTTGATGCCGAAATGATGTTTGACGTGCAAGTGAAACGTATTCATGAATATAAGCGTCAGCTATTAAACGTATTGCACGTTATTCACCTTTACGACCGTATTCGCCAAGGCGATACAGCAAACATTGTTCCTCGTTGTGTGCTATTGGGCGGCAAAGCTGCACCAGGTTACTACATGGCGAAGAAAATTATTAAATTAATTAATAACGTAGCAGAAGTGATCAACAAAGATCCGCTTGCTAAACCGTATTTAAGAGTTGCTTTTTTACCTAATTACAACGTGACAGCAATGGAAACTATTTGCCCAGCGACGGATTTATCTGAGCAAATTTCTACAGCAGGTAAAGAAGCATCTGGCACAGGTAACATGAAGTTCATGATGAACGGCGCATTGACTATAGGTACGTTAGATGGCGCTAACATCGAAATTCGTGATGCTGTGGGTGCTGACAACTTCTTCTTATTTGGTGCACGTGCAGAGCAAATTGATGATATCAAAGCGCACTATAACCCTGAGCAGATTATTCACCAAACTGACAGCCTCTATAAAATAATGCAATTACTTGAGAGCGGTCACTTCAATTTGTTTGAGCCTAATTTATTTGACGACATTATCGCGGCGATTAAGAGCCCGCACGATCCATGGTTAGTCGCTCATGATTTTGCCAGCTTCGTCGAAGCGCAAGAGCAAGTTGAACAAGCCTACTTAGACACTGCTCACTGGACCAAAATGAGTATTTTGAATACTGCAGCCAGTGGCATGTTTTCGAGCGATAGAACCATTAGTCAATACAGTGACGACATCTGGCATTTGGAGCCATTACTGGATACTAGTGCACAGCAAAACACACAGAAGAAAAGCAGCTAGCTTAAGACGGAGAGAGTTATGCCAAGTTATGCAAACCGATACATAAGTAGTTTAACCAGAGAAACGTATGCCCTAATTCTTGCCGGTGGTCGCGGCTCACGTTTACATGAATTAACTGACTGGCGTGCTAAACCAGCAGTCTATTTTGGTGGTAAACACCGAATAATCGACTTTCCATTGTCGAATTGTATTAATTCAGGTATTCGTCGAGTTGGTATTGCTACTCAATATAAGTCGCACTCGTTAATTCGTCACGTAAACCGTGCATGGGGTCACTTTAAGAAAGAATTGGGTGAATCTGTAGAGATTTTACCTGCATCTCAGCGATATGGTGACGAGTGGTATTGCGGTACAGCTGATGCGGTATTTCAAAATATGGATATCATCCGTCATGAACTGCCTAAGTATGTCATGATCCTCTCTGGTGACCACGTATATTGTATGGACTACGGCGGTTTGTTGGCAAAACATGTTGAGACAGGTGCTGATATGACGGTTTGTTGTATTGAAGTACCTTGCGAAGAAGCTGCAGATACATTTGGTGTAATGACGGTTGATGAAAGCAATCGTGTCCGTCGTTTTGATGAAAAGCCTGCTGAGCCAACGTCTGTACCGGGTAAACCAGGAACCTGCTTAGCATCAATGGGTAACTATATTTTCAATACTGAGTTCTTATTTGAACAATTGAAAAAAGACGCAGAAACGGAAGGCTCAGGCCGTGATTTCGGTCACGATATCATCCCAGCTATCATCGAAGAGCATAACGTGTTTGCATATCCGTTTAGAGACTCTAACACAGATGGTCAACCATACTGGCGCGATGTGGGTACGCTTGATTCATTCTGGGAAGCTAACATGGAGCTGGTAATGCCTGAGCCTCAGCTTGACCTTTATGATCCAAAATGGCCAATCTGGACTTATCAAGAGCAGTTACCACCTGCTAAGTTTATTTTTGATGATGATGACAGACGTGGTATGGCTGTTGATTCAACAGTTTCGGGTGGCTGTATTATCTCTGGCTCTAAAGTTAAAAAGTCACTGCTGTTCTCGAATGTATATGTTCACTCATTCTGTGAAATTGAAGAGTCTGTGATTTTACCTGGTGCGAAAATACAGCGAAATTGCCGAATTAGGCGTGCTATTATTGACCGTAATTGTGAGATCCCAGCAGGTCTAGAAATTGGCTACGATCACAAAGCTGACAAAGAAAATGGCTTTAGAGTCTCGAAAAAAGGGATTGTGTTGGTAACTCGTGATATGTTGAATGAACTTGCAAAAAAGTTAAAACAACAAGAGCAAGATAATAAACGACTTGCTTAAGCAATCGCGTTAAATGAAAAAGGGAGGGCATGTCCCTCCCTTATTTATATTTGAATAATACCAATTCGCTTAATTAAGTATTATTGCTGATTGGTATAACAGTTTTATGGAGTACTGCAAAGCATGCATGTATTGATGGTAGCTGCAGAGAATGATGCATTACCGAATGCAAAAGTCGGTGGTGTAGCGGATGTTGTTAGAGATTGTCCTAAAGCTTTAGTTGAAAAAGGCCTTAGTGTTGATGTGGTGATCCCTGATTATGGCTTTGATTATTTGGAGCGTCATCACATAGGTGTTGTGCATGTGCCATTTGCAGGTCAAATGCAAAAACTGGATGTGTGGAAGCTCGCTAAAAGTGATGAAGGTGTAACGCAACTACTTATATCTCATTGGGAATTTAGTCGCCATAATGGTGCTGTTTATTGTAATGATGAACCAGGCCGCCCGTTTGCAACCGATGCAAGTAAGTTTGCTCTTTTCAACGCTGCAGTTTGCGAGGCTTTATTACAAGGGCTTATCCGCACGCCGGATGTTGTGCATTTACATGACTGGCACAGTGCCTGCGTTGCTCTATTACTAAAAACAGACAGCCGCTATAAAAAATTATCGCACTTATTTTTAGCTTACACAGTACATAACCTTGCATTGCAAGGGATACGTCCTTTCAAAGGTGATAGCTCAAGCCTAGAAGCCTGGTTCCCAAGTTTAGGTTATAACGGCGAACGGTTATGCGATCCGCGTTATTTTGATTGTTTTAACCCAATGCGCAGCGCAATTAATCTGGTGGATAAAGTTCATCTTGTATCGCCAACTTATTGCCAAGAAGTATTGCGCCCTAGTGATGCAGAAAAAGGCTTCTTTGGTGGTGAGGGGCTTGAAGCTGACCTACAAGCTGCTTATGAACAAGGCCGCGTAGTGGGCATTCTTAATGGTTGCGAATACCCTGGAATGAAGCTTGAGGACATTAGTTTAGCGAGCCTTTATCAACATGCCGAAAATGCATTATTTCAATGGATGGCAAAAAGTCCTGTTTTAGATTCAAGCTATTACATAGCGCATCAACGCTTACTTAAATTTAAAACTCAGCCGTTTTCAGGGCCATTAGTAACCAGTGTGGGCCGTTTAACGGACCAAAAAGCACTGTTACTTCGCCAGCCTTTTGATAAAGGACTGGTGTTAGATGAGTTGTGTCAGCGCTTAAAACAACATAACGGCTATATGATTATTTTAGGCTCAGGGGATGCTGAACTTGAGCAAATTATGACATCGGTTATGGCTCGCCAAGAAAACCTGCTATTTTTAAAAGGGTACGCACATTTTGTTGGCGAATACATGTATCACTTAGGCGATTTATTTTTAATGCCAAGTTCGTTTGAGCCATGTGGTATCAGTCAGATGTTAGCAATGCGAGCAGGTCAGCCATGTTTAGTCCACGGTGTTGGCGGTTTGCGTGATACGGTAGAGCATCATGTGAGTGGTTTTAGTTTCCAAGGTGAGAGTTTAGCATCACAAAGCTACGAACTTGTTACTAGTTTTAGCGATGCGCTTGAGCTTAAAAAATCACAACCAGAACAATGGTGTGCAATATGTGAACAGGCTAAAAATGCCCGTTTTACGTGGCAATCCGTTGCAGAAGGCTATTTATCAGGCTTATATCAATAAAAAATGCGTGATTCATGGTAATTAAGTGACTTTTTTGTCAATTTCAGCTATTAATTACTTAGTGTGAGATAAAATATAAAAAGTAGGTAAAGTGGCTGTATTTGTTGCTAGGCAAGCGGTCTTTAATCGTCGTCAACAAGTTGTCGCCTATGAGCTACTATTTAGAGATAGTTTAAAAAATAGTTTTCCTGATGTTTCAGAGAGTACGGCAACGGCTCGGCTGATTATGGAAAACCAGCTCAATTTAGGTACTCGGCATATTACGTCGGGCAAAAAAGCATTAATTAATATAGGTCCAGAGTCTTTGAAGCTGGACCTTTGTGCGTTTTTGCCAACTCAAGATGTGGTGATTGAGTTACTCGAAACTATGGAACCTACCGACGAAAATTACGAATATTGTCGCGAGCTTTTTCACAACAACTACAAGTTGGCACTGGATGATTTTGTTTACCAACCTGAGTGGGATCGCTTTTTAAAACTTATTCGTCTTATCAAGTTTGATGTTCAGCAAACACCCTTTGAAGAAATTGCCCCTGTTGTAAATAAGCTTAAAAAACATAAAAAAATAAAGCTTTTGGCAGAAAAGCTTGAAACAGCCGATGATTACGACAAAGCCTATAAAATGGGCTTTGATTTCTTTCAAGGTTATTTCTTTGCTAAACCCAAAATGATTCAGCATCGCGATATTGATTACAACTACGCGCTGGTATTATCAATTTATGCTGAAGTCATGCGCCCAGATCCAAATATAAGTGAAATTGCGGGCTTGTTCTCGTTAGATACCGCACTTGCTTATAAATTGCTGCGCTTAATTAATAGCGGCGTGTTTCCTATTAAAAGCAAAATTGGCTCTCTAAAACAAGCGCTTGTATATTTAGGCCATGAACGACTGAAAAAGTTTGTTAGCCTAATTATTACTGCCCACAGTGCCCAGTCAAAACCAGCCGAGCTTACTCGGCTTTGTGTTGTTAGAGCGCGCTTTTGCGAATTAATAGCGCAGCGTGTTGCTAAGCAACAAACAGGTGAGGCATTTTTAACGGGACTGTTTTCGTTGCTCGATGCCATATTAGATCAGCCAATGGAAAAGCTATTGGATCGATTGCCGTTTCCTGACGAAATTCATGCTGCTCTCATGCAAGAAAAAAATATCCTCTATTACATACTAGAAACTGTCAAAGCTTACGAAACTGGCAGTTGGTGGGCACTTGAACAGGCTGTTGCCTATTTAAGTATTGAAAGTGCTGACCTTCCCAAGATATACGAAAATGCGGTAAATTGGAGCGATAGCTGCAGACAGAACCTATAAGGGATTTATGCGCAATATAAATATGGATGTTTTACGGGGTATTGCAGTACTCGGCTTGATGTTTATGAACATCTACACTTTTGCTGTGTTCGAGTACGATTATACCCCAAGTGCTACGCCACCATTTTCAGATTCACTAATATACATTTTTAATACTGCTTTTATTGATGGGCGCTTTAGGAGCCTTTTTTGCTTGTTATTTGGTGCCTCTTTAGTTATTCAATGGCAGCTTTGGCAAAGCGTCGAGAAGCAACATAAGCGACTAAAAGTTTTGGCTTTTATAGGCCTTGCCCATGGTTTTTTATTGTGGGCTGGCGATATTTTGTTTATTTATTCTTGTGCAGGCTGGTTAACGCTTAAATTTAGCCAGCAAGATGACGAAAAAATACTGCGTATGGGCATGCTGTTTTTACTTCTTGGTGCCTTCATTTCATTTTTACTCTCCTTTATAGAGCCAGAGTTTAGCCCTGTAACGAGAAGCTCTGAGAGTTTTTTAATGGCATATGACGCGGCTTATTCTTCTTATTTTGCAGGGTTTGTCAGTAACTTTTTGATTTTTATAATAATGCTTATTGCTGTGCCACTCATCACAATGTGGATGGCTGCAGGGTTAATGCTGGTGGGCGTTTATTTATATAAACAAGGGGTATTTGCTCAAGGTTTAACACACTCTCAGCTTAAGTTGATTACTGCTGCAGCGATAAGTTTAACGGCTCTAAGGTTGATGATAGAGCCTGACCAAAGTGTATTCATGTACGCGATTGCTGAACCAATTAATTGGCTTGCTGCTTTAGCTATGGCCATTTGTTATTGCCACATCATTGTGAAAATAGTTAAAAATTCTCCCAGTAACTGGTTGCTGTTACAGCAAGCCGGTCGCATGTCATTAACGCTATATCTAATGCAAACAGTGATTTTTATTCTGTTTTTTAAAGTCGCATACCCAACCGCAGCACTTAATTTTGATCGCATAGATTATTGGTTGGTCATTGCTGTTGTGCTTGTTTTTCAATTGTTTTTTTGTAAAGTGTATAGTCAGTACTTTACACATGGTCCGTGTGAATTAATTTGGCGAAAATTGTCTAGATAATTCCTTGTATACTACAATCAAAGAAAAACAAAGCGGAGTGGTAATGCGAGTTTGCTTGTTGGTTTTTACATTGCTTTGCTGTTCACCACTTTATGCTGGCGAGCAATTCTCTGTGCTGTTAGTTAACCCCTCAGTTAAAACTGATTTGTTTTGGCAAAAAGTGACTAATGTGATGCAGGTTGCTGCAAAGCAAAATAATGTTTCTCTCACAACAATTTATGGCGGTGGAAATCGCCACATTCAATTAGCCGAACTCAAACAATACCTGCAATATAAGCCCAAACCTGATTACGCAATTTTAATCAATTACCCAGGTGGTGCAGAGCAGTCAATGAGCTTGCTTGAGCAACATAAAGTGAATTTTATCACCCTTGAAGAAACGATTGTTGGCGTAGAGCGTGACGAAGTGGGTAAACCCCGTCAGCGCTTTAAGTATTGGTTAGGTGAAGTATTTCACGATAACTTCAAAGCGGGTGAGCAACTTGGCAAAGCCTTACTTGATGAGGCGATAAATACAAAACAAACGCCTCACTTTGTTGCGATTAATGGTCATTATGGCACAGAGTCAGACACCCGCAGTGACGGCCTTGTTCATTATTTACGAAAACAAGATGTTGAGCTTGAGCAAGTTGTGTATGCCAGTTGGAATAAGCAAGAAGCCGAGAATAAAGTGAGCCGATTATTACAAAGATACCCAGATACGAATGTGATTTGGTGTGCGTCTGATTTAATGGCGCAAGGTGCCCTAGAAGCAGTAAAAGGTAAAAAAGATAAAGCCTATTTCATTGGTGGCATTGATTGGCTTGATGATAATTTAGACTTAATAGAACAACAAAAACTCACAGCCAGTGTTGGCGGGCATTTTATGATGGGAGCATGGGCTTTAATTAGCGTGGTCGATCATCATAATGGCAACCCTTATTGGCAAAATCACGATGAGATTAAGTTTCAGCTTGGGGTGATCACAAAGCACAATATTCAAAGTTACAGCTGGCTAAGAAACATCAAAGATTGGTCGGTTATCCCTTTTGAAACCTTCTTACTGCAAAACAGCAAAAGCACTGAGTACGCCTTCGATTTTGATACGCTACATAGTTTATTGAGCGAAAAGCCCAAAAACGCAGCGCAACACTAAAAGTGTAGTCAAAGAGCCTAGATTCTACCTAGCTTGGTAAAGGCTTCTGGTATAAACTAGCGGCTTTAAAATCCAGACAGAAGTGTGCCATGACAGAGTTAAAGCGATTAAATAAATTTATCAGTGAAACAGGTTTTTGTTCACGCCGTGAGGCAGATAAATATATTGAAGAAGGTCGTGTTACTGTTAACGGCAGCTTGCCTGAAATGGGCGTAAAAGTTAGTGAAGCCGATGATGTACTTATTGATGGCAAACCTTTAAAAGCAAAGCCTAAGCTGGTTTATATTGCCTATAACAAACCTGTTGGTATTACATGTACGACTGAGCGAAAAATCCAAAGCAATATTGTTAAAGCCGTTAATTACCCAGAGCGTATTTTCCCAATCGGACGCTTGGATAGACCTTCAGAAGGCTTAATTTTCTTAACTAACGAAGGCGACATCGTTAATAAAATTCTTCGCGCTGGTAATAATCATGAAAAAGAATACGTAGTGACGGTTGATAAGCCACTTAATCGCCAGTTCGTGAATAAGATGGCAAACGGTATTCCTATCCTCGATACCGTTACTAAAAAGTGTAAGGTCAAGCAAACTGGCCCACAGCAATTTACCATTGTACTAACACAAGGCTTAAACCGCCAAATACGTCGTATGTGCGAATATTTAGGCTATGAAGTGGTGACTTTAAAGCGCACACGAATTATGAACGTGACCCTAAAGGGTTTAAAAGTAGGGCAGTGGCGTCACTTAACCGAACAAGAAATGGCTGAGATCAATAACTCAATTGCCGACTCAGGTAAAACCGAAGAGCGTTCAATTGATGAAAACAAACAGCCAACGCAAGCTCGTGCTAAGCAAAAGCCACGCAATGAAGAAGAAAAAAAGCGCGACTTTTCTAAATACGTGAAAAAAGCACGCAGTGATGCTAAGCAAGGTCAATCAAGATCAAAAGCTGGCAATCCACACTCATCAAAACCAAATCAAACTAAGCGTAGCAGTACTAAACGCACAGGCACATTAAGTCTAAAAAAGTAAGCTCAGCGCATTAGAGCCCTGACTAGTCTTTACTGGTTTGATTCAGGGTTCTTTAATGATGTATAGTGCAACCTCAGCCTTTATCAGGATATATAGCATCAGCTTCCCAAAGGTCTCCTCTTGATTGAAAGTCTTTTATTAAATCAGCAGCAATAGGTATTACAAAGCTGATAATTAAATAGACACCCACTTTATTTAAAACCATAAGCTGAACACCAAAAATAGACACCCATTAAAACTAAGTGGTTAAGCAGAATAACTAGTCGCCCACCATAACTAGACACCCACCTCAACTCGTGTGTTAACTCAGCAATAAAAAAGCCCTATCAGCAAACTGATAGGGCTTTTGGTTGAGAGTCAATCTGTATTAATTAGCGTGACGCTGTTTAGGTACTTTGATCTTAAACAGCATGGTATAGAGCACAGGCACAACAATTAGTGTCAGCACTGTCGCAAAACCAAGACCAAACATAATGGTTACCGCCATTGACTGGAAGAACACGTCAAATAGCAGTGGGATCATGCCTAAAATGGTGGTAATTGCAGCCATCGCTACAGGGCGAACACGGCTTACACCTGAGTCGAATACTGCTTTGTAAGGGTCTTTACCACTATCGAGTTCAAGATTAATTTGATCAACTAATACAATGCCGTTTTTGATGAGCATACCGCTTAAGCTCAGTAAGCCAAGCAGTGCCATAAAGCTAAATGCTGCATTCATTAGTAATAAACCAGCTGATACACCCACAATGGCTAGTGGCACTGTTGCCCAAATCACTAAAGGCTTTTTAACTGAATTGAACAGTAACACTGTGATTGCGAACATGGCTAAGTAACCAAGAGGTAATGAACCGAAAATAGCTTTTTGCGCATCTGTTGACGATTCATATTCGCCGCCCCATTGCAATTCATAACCACGTGGTAGTTCAATAGCTTCAATGTCTTTGCGAACACGTGCAAAGAGCTTCGCTGGAGTTTCATCGCCAATGACATCGTGGTCGGCCATTACAGTGATAGTACGCTTACGATCACGTCGCATGATCAAGCTGTCTTCCCACTCAACAACAAAGTCATCAACCACTTGTGTCACCGGTACAAACACACCTAACACTGGGCTGTAAATTTGTAAGTCTCGCAGGCTTTCAACGTTTAAGCGCTCTTCAGCAGGTGAGCGAGCAATAATTGGCAGCATTTGTGTGCCGTCTTTATAAACGCCTACTTGTTTACCCGATAAGCTAGTCAACAGTAGTTGATCAAGGTCAGATTTGGCAATTCCTAAACGACGGGCTTTTTGCTCGTTAAATTGCGGACGAATTAACTTTGAGCGAGCACGCCAATCGTCACGAATATTAAATGCCCCCGCATCTTGATGCAGAATGTCTTTCGCCTCTTTTGCTAACTGGCGAAGTACAACAGGATCTGCACCAGAAAAACGCGCTTCAATTTTTGCATCTGTTGATGGGCCAATTTCCATACGTTTAACTTTAAGCTGAGCATCAAGTACATGTTCGTGTTGGTAATCGCGTACTTTTTTGATCATGGTTGTAACAGCTTCGCGGTCTTTTACTCGAATAATCAATTGCCCATAAGCTGGGTATGATTTTTCAGGTGCGTAAGTCAGCATGAAACGCGGTGCACCTTGACCAACCGTTGTGGTTATTTCTTCAACTAATGGGTCGGCTTGTAAGAATTTTTCGAGCTTTGCAACACCATCCATAGTGGTATGAATATCAGCGCCTTGCGTATGCCAATAATCAACATAAAACATAGGAGTATTCGATGCAGGAAAGAACGACTGCTTGATAAATTTAAAGCCATAAACTGAGCTAACAAGCAGGATCACCATCAGCAGTAGCGTGGTTTTACGGTACCGCATTGCTGTATG
Organism: Pseudoalteromonas sp. P80D2; assembly: GCF_036680945.1. Lineage (NCBI taxonomy): Bacteria > Pseudomonadati > Pseudomonadota > Gammaproteobacteria > Alteromonadales > Pseudoalteromonadaceae > Pseudoalteromonas > Pseudoalteromonas sp. P80D2. The sequence continues at coordinate 127,928 of NZ_JAZDAR010000022.1, read as the reverse complement.
TAACACGCCTTTATAAACATTAAAAATAACACCTTGATAAGGGTCTTCATCGTGATGCGGCTGTTTTTCAGTGGCTTGCTTAAACATTAAATCAGCGAAGAAAGGCGTTAAAGTAATGGCTGTGATCCAGCTTAGTAACAATGAAATAAATAACACCCAGAACAAGCTGCCAGCAAACTCACCACTGGCATCTGAACTCAAGCCAATCGGCGCAAAGGCAGTAATTGCGATAACCGTAGCCCCCAGTAATGGCCACTTGGTTTGATTAACAATATTAGTTGCAGCTTGCAGTTTTGTTTGTCCGCGCTTGAGGTTTATTAATATGCCTTCGGTTACCACAATGGCATTATCTACCAGCATCCCTAAGGCAATGATTAAAGCACCAAGCGAAATTCGTTGTAAATCAATGGCAAATAACTTCATGAAAATGAAGGTACCTAGTACGGTCAGTAGGAGTATTACACCAATCAATACGCCGCTCTTAAAGCCCATAAAGACTAAAAGCACGATAATAACAATGGCAACGGCTTCAAGTAGGCTGATAATAAAGCCACTTACTGACTTTTCAACTTCGGCAGGTTGGTTATAAACGCTGTTTATTTCCATACCATGTGGTCGTTGATATTCCAGTGACGCTAAATGGGCATCAATATTTGCGCCTACATCAACAACGTTAACGCCTGTGCTAAACGATACGCCTACCAGTAATGCTTGCTGTTGGTTATAGCGAATAATATTGTTAGGGACTTCGGCGTACTCACGAAAAACGGTAGCAACATCACCTAAGTAAATAAGCTCATTTTCACCTGGCTTAGAAATAAGTAAGTTTTCGAGCTCTTTTACGTCTTTAAATTCACCAGTTGGGTGTAAGCGAATTGATTCATCGCCAACGCGGACTTTACCTGCGTTCGACACGCTATTTTGAGTTTGTAAAAGCTGATAAATTCGATTAGGCGAAATACCTAACTGGGCCAGTTTGCGGGTTGAAATCTCGACCATGACTTGTGCTTGTTGCTCGCCACCCACGGTTACTTTACTAACGCCATCAACCAAAACAAGCTCACGTTTTAAATAATCAACGTAATCTTTTAGCTCATCGTAAGAATAACCATCGCCAGTGACTGCATACATCACTCCGTATACATCACCAAAGTCATCCATAATCTTGCTTGGATAAACACCAGAGGGCATCGACGATGCCTGATCATTGATTTTGCGACGCAACTCATCCCATATTTGGCGTAAGTCTTGTTTACGATAATTGCTTTTCATCTCAACGGTAATTTGCGATTTACCCGGTGATGAAATACTGGTTACGTAATCAACATACGGCAGCTGTTGAATTGCATTTTCAATAGGGAAGGTGACTTCTTCTTCAACCTGCTGTGGTGACGCGCCAGGATAAAGGGTGATCACCATGGCTTTTTTTAGGGTGAATTCAGGGTCTTCTAGTTGTCCTAAGCCAAAGTAAGCGACCGTTCCACCAATCAGTAAAAACAGCGCGAACATCCAGCTAATGACTTTTCTTTCAATAGCGAGTGCAGCAAAGCTCATTATAAGCCTCGCTCTTTTTGCCATGGACGCACTTTCATGCCTTCTTCTAAAAAGTGCACGCCAGCAGCCACAACGATTTGGCCTTCTTTAATACCTGAGAGTACTTCAATGCCATCACGGTGTAATTGGCCAACTTCAACAGCTTGTTTGTGCACTAAACCGGTGTTTTCGTCATAAAGCCACACATAGCTGTTATCGTTTTCAGACTCAGTAGGCTCAGAGAATACCGCCTCAACTGGCAGTAGTGTATAAGGTGACTGTGAGCTGGTGATTTTGCTTAAATCTATATCAACGCGGCCAGTCATACCGGCAAGTAGATTAAAATCTTCTGGCACAGGTAAAGAAAACACAACTTTATACGTTAAAGTAATTGGGTCGGCTTGGGTATCAAACTCTTTGACCGTTAATTGATATGACTTGTTTGGGTAACCATCAAATACAACATCAGGTTGGTAGTGAACGTCTTTATCGATGCGTGCAATGAGTTTTTCGGGTACTTGAATAACCACGTCCATTAGGTCGCGGGTTTCAAGGCGAAGGATATTTTGTTTTGCTTGAATGTTTTCAAAGTTTTTCACAAATACCTTTGCTACAGTACCGGCGAACGGCGCGCGTAATTCGCTATTATCGAGGTTGGTTTTGGCAATTTTTAGCGCTGACTCAGCAACCTGTTTATTGGCAAGGGCTTGGTCTAACTCAGATTGACTGGCAATAGAGCGGTTAAAAAGCTTTTGCACACGCTCAAGTTGAGACGCAGCAAGTTCAAAGCGTGCTTTACGTTCTTCGTACTGCAGTTGAAAATCTTCAGGATCCAGTTTTGCTAAAAGCTCTCCCTTTTCAACGTGTTGGCCCGCAAGTGCAGGGAACTCAAGTAACTCACCATTTACTCTAAAAGCGAGATAAGAACCTTGGTTAGCAACCACTTCAGCAGGAAAGCTGCGAATGCTTTGCTCTGAATTATTACCAATATTAAAAAGTTTAACAGGACGTACTACCGGCTCTGCTTCATCTTGCTGTGCTTGCTCTGAACATGCCACAAGAAGCAAAAACATGCTGCTCATTAACGCGGCGGTTGCCAATCTCATTGTCTTCTCCATAGATAAGAAAGCATAAATTTGCTGCAGGATACGCTGCAAAGATATAAAATAAAAATTATTAAATTTTAGAAACAGCATAAATTTTATTTATATAGTTTGCCATTAATGAATTTAAATCAATTAATCATTCTAGATGCTATTGTGCAAAGCACTAGTTTGAGCCAAGCTGCACTTAAATTGCATAAGACTCAACCAGCGCTCACGTTAGCTATTAAGAAGCTAGAATCAGAGCTAGGGTTTGAGTTACTAGACCGAAGCCAATACAGGTTACATTTAACTGAGAAGGGCCGTATTTTTTATCGTGAGGCCAAGCAATTACTTAATGCAAACAGTGAGTTAAGCTCACTTGCTAAAGAGCTGGCACTAGGTAATGAAGCCAATTATAAAATTTGTTACGAGCAACTTTGCCATCAAAATAGTTATAACCAAGTGATCAGCCAAACCTTCAAACGTTTTGCTAGTACTGAGTTTAGTATTTCTTCAGGTAAGCGCTTTGTATCTCTAGAGCAGGTTAATAGTCATCAGGCTGATTTAGGAATTGGCCCTTGGTTTGATTTGTTTCATGCAACAGGGGATCTCGAAAGTTTACCGATTGGTAAATTTGATATAGGTATAGTTAGCGCGCCTGATGTAGTGCCAAGTGAAATCAGTTTTGCAGATATTCAAAATTACCCGTGTTTAGCCATGTTTGAAAGTGACTTGAGTTTTGACAGTGATAGGCTTTCTTATACGCTAGGCTCTGCGTTAATGAAAATTGACGATATAACCAGTGTTAAGTCGTTTTTGCTCTCTGGTGCGGGCTGGGCAATGATCAGTTTGCAACATTGCCAAGCGGAAATCGATGCTGGTTTATTACAACAAATTAAAATTATCGATCGTGAACACCAGTTTGGCGCAGAAATTCGTGTATTTAGACAGCACTCAGTTCATCATGGCCCTGTTGCAAGAGCTATTTGGCAAGATTTTAGCGAGGTCAGTAAACAGTATTTGGAGTCGAGTCGTGCAGCAGGCAACTAAAGAAGATTTAATTTATACCATTATTTGCGCCATTCCTGAGGGGAAAGTTGCCAGTTATGGGCAAGTAGCAAAGCTTGCGGGATACCCTAATAACTCAAGGTTAGTGGGGCGGTTATTAAAAGTGATGCCCGAGGGCTCAAGCATTCCATGGCATCGGGTGGTTAATAGCCAAGGTAAAATATCGTTTCCAGAAGGCAGCAATAAACACCTTGAGCAACGACAAAAACTACTCAGTGAAGGTGTTACTTTTAATAAGGCTAAAATTAATATGCGCCTGCATCAATGGGACTAATAAACATACAAACTAATTGATAAGTAGTGACAAACACAGCCAACTAGCACAAATACATGCCAAATTGCATGGCTGTAATGGCGGGTTTTAGCGCTATAAAATACAGTGCCTAAACTGTAGGCAATCCCGCCAGCTAGCAGCCACCATAAAGCGCTTAAATCAAGGTTCAAATAAAGTGGATAAACAAGTGCTAATGCAAACCAGCCCATTAATAAATAGGTAGCGAGCGAGACTTTTTTATTCGTGTTTTTGACCAGTAATTTATATGCAACACCACCAAGCGCTAAAGACCAAATAAACACTAAAGCAGCAATTGCCCAAGCCCCAGATAACGAAATGACCAAATAAGGCGTGTAGGTACCTGCAATAAGCAAGTAAATCGCACAGTGGTCACATTTTTTATAAATGGCTCGTATACGCTCTCTGGTACTGGCGTGATATAAGGTCGAGGCTAAAAATAATACCAGTAGGCTTGAGCCATATACGATGGCACTTACCGTAGCTGACACAGCTTTAGATTGTGAAACTAAGTCCCACAGTACATATACCGCAAACAGGACTCCCATGCCGTGAGTAAGCACGTTAAGTTGTTCTTCTTGGCGTGAATAAGGGAGTTGCTCTGTCATATCTATCTACTAAAAATGAGTGAATAAAACAGTTTCAGTGTACAAGTGTGCGCTGAAATTGGCAATGCTTATTTTTTCACTAAATGTTGGTCAAAACATTTAAACCCATTGGTTTTATTAACCAACTCTGAATAAGGTTAAAAAACCAATAAATAATTAAAATCTAAAAAATCAATAATTTAAAATTTATTTTCAGGGTGGCACAACCTTTGATTAAGTAATTACGACTAATTACTTAAAGAGACAAGGAATACCACTATGAATAACTCACTTAAATTAACTACTGCTGTGTTACTTGTATTAGGGTCAACTCAAGCAAGTGCTACTGACTTTGAATTAGATATCAGCAACACAATTACACAATCTGTTAAAAGCTATGTTCAACAAGCGAGTAACGAGCTGAAGGAAAGCGTAATGAACAGCATTGAGTTTGATGCTCAAAAGTTACTAGATACTTACATGAGTGAAGATGCAATTGCTTCGAAAGAAGAAGAGTTAAAAGTTGCTCAAGCTCCTAAAGCAACAAACAAGCAGTAAGGAAACAAGACAATGAGTAGTGAAATCAGCTTATTTTTACTTATGGTTGCACCGGTTTTGAGTTTACTCAGTGCATATGCATCTATCGAATTATTTCGTAACGTTGCACAATGGTTCAACTTCTAAGGTACAAAGTAGATATTAAGATTTCATGAAATATTGATCGGCGGATTAAAAGCGCACGTAATTAAAGGCATGTGGTTTTAGAATAGTAGACTTTATGAAGCGTGCGATTTTTCCTTTACCGGTTTTTATTTTACCTGAAGGGTTCACCAAGCTAAGAATTTTTGAGCAGCGTTACTTAACGATGGTCAAAGAAGCTGTACAAGATAACACTGGTTTTGTGCTGTGCACTTACCAACACGATACAGATCTTAACTTGCCCGAAATTGGTTGTTTAGTGCAAATAACCGACTTCAATCAAGATGATAATGGTCAATTATTAATTGATGTTTATGCTGAGCATGCAGTGTCTATGCATAACGCTTTTCAGGATAAGCAGCAACTTCGACATGCTGACATCGAAATAATTACGTCACCTTCATGGTACGTAAGCACGCCAATTAATGACGAAAACACTTTATTGAGTGACACACTTCGTGCTGTATTTGCAAATCAGCCGGATTTAGCAGGTCTATACAAAGCCCCACAATTCGATAACCTTACTTGGGTTGTTGCCCGCTGGCTTGAAATTTTGCCTATATCGTTAGTTAAAAAACAACAACTTGCTTATAAATCTAACTTTGAAAACTTGCTAAGTTTCCTCCATACTCTAATCAACAACGAATTTACTGATTAATGTGATCTAACATCAACTTTTTGCCGTATTACTTCTAACGACAATAATTGGATGACATAAAGATGGTAAGTCAACAACTTCAAACAGGTTGTAAACCTAACACAGGTCAATACTCTGCCATGCCAGATACTCCAAGCAAAGAGCTTGCTGATGCTTTATTTGCTGTTGCTGAGCACCGTGATAAACGTGCGTTTGCAATACTTTTCCAATATTTCTCACCAAAAATTAAACGTTTTGGAATAAAGCAGTTCGGTTCTGAAGCACAAGCGATGGAATTAGTTCAAGAAACACTAACCTCAGTTTGGCGTAAAGCACACCTTTACCATAAAGAAAAAGGTGCAGCGACAACTTGGGTATACACAGTAATGCGTAATGCCTCTTTCGATATGCTAAGAAAAATGAAGAGCAGTAAAGAAGAGTGCATTAGTGAAGATATCTGGCCATTGATTGATGAAGCCGAGCCCGGCCAGCACGAATTTAGTGACCACTTAGAAGATAAACAGATCAAACAATACCTTGATAAATTACCGCTTGCGCAACGTGAAGTTGTGCGCGGGGTGTACTTTCAAGACATGTCGCAAGAACAACTTGCTGAACATTTAAATATTCCCGTAGGCACAGTGAAATCTCGTCTTCGCTTAGCCTTGCAGAAGTTACGCAATGAAATGGGAGATCACCATGATTAAGCACCATCCTAGCAACGAATTACTTGCCAAATTCAGTGAAGGTAATCTACCTGCCACTTTGAGTGTTGCAGTCGCTATTCATGTTGAAATGTGTCCTGTGTGCCAAAAAGAGTTAGCCGCGCTTGAGGCAAAAAATGCTGACAATGTATTTACTGAATCAGCTAATGATATGGATGATATGTTCGATAAAACACTTTTTGATGCCATTACCGCTGATGAATCAATTGATGAAGTGTACGAGCAAGAACAGGTATCGGTTGATGTTAAAGATAAAACCTACACATTACCTAGAGCACTTACGCGTATTGGTCACAGTAACTTTATGCAAATAGGTAAGCTTGCTCGCTCTCGCATAGATTTAGACGACGGCCCATTACGAGCAAGTCTACTGCACATTGATGCGGGTGGTGAAATACCTGAGCACACACATACGGGTTTTGAGCTCACTTTATTATTAGATGGGGAGTTTAGTGATGAAGACGGACACTATGTACCAGGTGACTTTATGATGTTAGATGGTCGCCACAATCACACGCCAAAAACAATTGAAGGGTGCTTGTGCTTTACAGTTGTTAGTAGTGCCCTACACTTCAATAAAGGTATTAGTAAATTACTAAATCCAATTGGTAATCTAATCTATTAGTAGAGTTTATATGCAGCAATCGACAATTAAAATTGGTTTAAGCGCCTGCTTAGCAGGCGACAAAGTTCGCTTTGACAGCGGCCACAAAAAATCTAATTTTTGCATGGATGAGTTGGCTAACCATGTTGAATATAAAAAGTTTTGTCCTGAAGTAGCGGTAGGGCTACCAATCCCTCGACCAACTATTCGTCAAGTGCGTGTTGGCGATACTATTAAAGTGTGCCGCCCAGATGGCACTGGCGATGTTGGGCCTAAGTTAACAGAATACGGTAAACGTGTTGCTACAGAACAAACTGCAGAATTAAGTGGCTTTGTGTTTTGCGCTAAAAGTCCTAGTTGCGGTATGGAACGTATTAAAATTTATAACGAAGCGGGTACTGGCAATACTTCAGAAGGTGTGGGTTTTTTTGCAGAGCAAATAATGGCACATAACCCATTGCTACCATGTGAAGAAAACGGTCGTTTAAATGATATGCATCTTCGCGAAAACTTTGTAATGCGTGTTTATACCTACAAGCACTGGCAAACATTAAGCGAGCAACCACTCACAGTACATAGATTGACTCAGTTTCATGCCCAATATAAGTACTTATTGATGGCGCATAACTACGAAGCTTACCGTAATCTAGGAAACCTACTTGGCACCTTTGATGGTGAAGATATCCAAGCCTTGGCAGATGAATATATTCTAGGGTTAATGACAGCCCTTAAAAAACCAGCTTCACGTAAAAATAACGCTAATACATTAATGCACTTGCAAGGTTATTTTAAAAAATCACTTTCTAAGATTGAAAAGCAAGAACTACGTGATGCCATCGATGAATATCGCCAAGGCTTGGTGCCACTATACGTACCACTTACGCTAATTAAGCATCATTTAAAAGTGCATCCAAACGAGTATCTTGCTAAGCAAGTGTATCTTGACCCCTATCCGAACGAATTAAAACTACGCTACGGAATTTAATGAATACATTATTTTGGTTTAGGCGCGATTTGCGCCTTTTTAATAACGACGCTTTGTATCAGGCAATCGAAAATGGTTGCAGAAATGCGGTATTTTTTATTACTGAAAAGCAATGGCAAAAGCATGATGTGGCTGCTATTCAGCTAGATTTATTAAAGCGTAGACTTAGCTTCTTGGGGGAGCTTTTAGCTAGCAAAGGTATTGAATTACATATTATTGATGCAGCTGATTACGCAGGTTGTGTTGAAAAATTAGCGTCATTTTGTGAGCAACATCAGGTAAAAAATGTATACGCTAACAACGAATATGAGCTTAACGAAGTAAACCGAGATAAAGCGTTTTTACAGCATGCTGACAGTAAAAATATTGCTTTTTATGCATACGACGGTGATGTAATTGCGCCACCGGGAAGCATCAAAAATCAAAGCGGCGAAATGTTTAAAGTATTCACGCCATTTAAAAATGCATGGCTAAAAGTTTATCAAGACACCCACTTTTATTTTGCTGAGCCGCCTAAGATGTTCGAGGCCATTGAATGGCAGCCAAATGAGTTATTAGACTCAGACGGCAGCTCAGAAAAATGGCCTGTTGATGATGAAACGCTTAGCCACGTTTGCGCACGCTTTATTGAAGAAAAGCTAGCAACCTATCAAGACCAGCGTGATATCCCAAGCATTAAAGGCACCTCAGGTTTAAGCCCATATTTAGCCTTGGGTATTGTTAGCGTTCAGCAATTATTGGCACTTATTCAGCAGCGCCATCCTGATGTACTACGTAGCAGCAAAAGTAACTTGTTTTGTTGGGTTAACGAATTGGTTTGGCGTGAGTTTTACCGCCACCTTATCGCTATTTACCCAAACCTAAGTAAATACGACAACTTCAATGATAAATACAACGCTGTGAAATGGCGTGATGATGAGAGCGACTTTAAAGCGTGGTGCGAAGGTAAAACAGGCTACCCACTAGTTGATGCTGCAATGAGGCAGTTACTGCAAACTGGTTGGATGCATAATCGTTTACGCATGGTGGTCGCAAGCTTTTTAACAAAGCACTTATTAATTGATTGGCGTAAAGGCGAGCGTTTTTTTATGCAGCATCTTATAGACGGCGACCTTGCATCTAACAACGGTGGCTGGCAATGGGCTGCAAGTACGGGGTGTGATGCTCAACCGTATTTTCGAATTTTTAATCCTATCACCCAAAGCGAGCGATTTGATCCAGATGGTGAATTTATCCGTAAATATTTACCAGAGCTGGAAAAAATTCCTGCTAAGCAAATCCATTTTCCGCATGATTATTTAGCGAAACAGGGTAAGTCGAGCAGTTATTGGCCAGCAATTGTTGATCATAAAGCCGCGCGAGAGCGAGCGCTAAACGCATTTAAGGTGTGACATGGACAAGGCGATCCTTGATAGGTTTATTGATGTTTATCAATCACTCAATAAAGACAATTTACAGTTATTGGATGAAATCTATCATCCAGATATTCAGTTCGCAGATCCCTTGCATGCGGTAAATGGTCTTGGGGAGCTGCGTGATTATTTTAAAAACCTCTATGCCAATGTGCTTTCTTGTGAATTTGCTATCGAAGACAGCTATGTTACTGAAAATATTCAGAGCAAAGACGACATCGCGTTTATTTATTGGACCATGCATTATCGCCATCCAAAGCTCAATAAAGGCCAAGCAATCTCGGTTGCAGGCCATAGTCGTTTAAAATTTGCTGGCGATAAAATAATTAACCATCGCGATTATTTTGATGTAGGTGCTATGCTCTACAGGCATATTCCAGTGCTTGGCTCGGCTGTGAAATACATCGATAAAAGAGCGAGTGCATAATGACGACATTAATTACAGGTGCAACCTCAGGTATTGGCGAGTCATTAGCAAAGCTTTATGCAGACAATAATGAACAGGTCATTGCATGCGGTAGAAATACAGAAAAGCTTGCTAAATTGAGCCAGCATCAAAATATAGAGTCTTGCCAGTTTGACGCAACCGACCTTCAAGATATTCGTTCGAGCACAGTGGCTTATACACAATTTGACCGGGTTATTCTAAATGCTGGCAATTGTGAATACATTGATGATGCTCGCAATTTTGACAGCAGTTTGTTTGAGCGGGTGATCACGACCAACTTGCTCAGTATGGGCTATTGCCTTGAGGCATTACTACCAAAGATAAAACCCGGTGGTCAGCTGGTGATCGTAAGCTCTAGTGTGACTTATTTACCCTTACCACGCAGCCAAGCATATGGTGCGTCTAAAGCCGGTGTAAGTTATCTAGCTAATAGCTTAGCGGTTGATTTAAAGGATATCGATGTCACTTTAGTTCACCCAGGTTTTGTTAAAACGCCGCTTACAGACAAAAATGACTTTCCAATGCCTATGGCTGTGAGTGCAGAAAAAGCGGCAAATTATATTTATAAAGGGGTCGCGAAAAGGCGCAAAGAAGTGCACTTTCCGCACCGTTTTACCTTCATTTTAAAATTTTTAAGAATGCTTCCTACGCCACTTTGGCTGAAGCTTGCAAAAGGATTATCACGTTGAAAAAAGTGGCTGTTATTGGATCTGGCATAGCGGGTTTAAGCTGTGCGCACCTATTGCATAAGCACTACGATGTAACCGTATTTGAGAAAAACGACTACATAGGTGGCCATACTGCAACCATAGACGTAAAAGTTGATGGCGTTGAGTACGCTGTTGATACAGGCTTTATTGTCTTTAACGACCGAACTTACCCATACTTTGAAAAACTACTTAAGCGCTTGGGCGTTGAGCGTCAGAAAACCCAAATGAGCTTTAGTGTGCATAACGAACAAACAGGCTTTGAATATAACGGTCATACTTTTTGGAGTTTGTTCGCACAAAAACGCAATATCTTTCGCCCTAAATTCTGGAAACTTTTAAAAGACATTGTTCGCTTTAATGATGTGTGTAAATCATTACATGCTGAAAAAAATTATAAAGAAAATCAAACACTAGGTGAGTTTTTAGACGAGCATGATTTTAACGAGTTCTTCCGTTTTCATTATATCTTGCCGATGGGCGCTGCTATTTGGTCAACAAGCATTAAAGAAATGGCGGAAGTTGGCGTAGAGTTTTTTGTTAAGTTCTTTTATAACCACGGTTTGTTGGATATCACGAATCGCCCGCAGTGGTATGTTATTCCGGGTGGCTCTCGCGAATACATTAAACCTATGATCCAAGGTTTTGCTGATAAAATTCGTTTAAATAGTAATATCAGCTCGGTATCTCGAAAAGGTGATAGTGTGCATGTCCATTTCGATGATGGCCATAGTGAAACATTCGACAAAGTTGTGTTTGCTTGCCACTCAGATCAAGCTTTAAAGCTGTTATTAGACCCTAGCGAAGACGAAAAAAGTGTTCTATCAGCGATACCTTATACGGCTAATTCAGTGGTACTACACACTGATACTACACTTTTACCAAAACGCAAAGCAGCATGGGCGAGCTGGAATTATCTGTTAAATAACAACACAGACAAAGCCGCTGTTGTGACTTATCAGATGAATATTTTGCAAGGCATTAAGAGCGACACGCAATTTTGTGTCACGCTTAATCACCTTGAAGGCATCAAAAAAGACAGAATTCTGCGTGAGTTTACTTATCATCATCCGGTATTTAATAAACAGTCGATTGCCGCTCAGCAGCAAAAGTCTCTTATTGACGGTAAAAATAATAGCTACTTTTGCGGTGCGTACTGGTACAACGGCTTCCACGAAGACGGTGTAAGAAGTGCTGTAAATGTGGCAAAGCAACTCGGAGTCGAGTTTGAATAGCGCCATATATGTAGGTGATGTTCGCCACAGGCGCTTTGCCGTCAAAGAGCATCACTTTAAATACCCGCTTTATATGATGTGGGTCGATTTAGCTAAGCCTGATGAGCTTAATGGAGTTCATCCTTGGCTTGGCTTAAGTGGTTTCAAGGCGCTTAAATTTAATCAGAGCGACTATTTTAATTATCAAACCGATATGCAGCTGCCACTCAAACAGCGTGCACTTAATAAAATTAAAGAGCTTGGCATTGACGATGAATTTACCCATGTTTTTATGCTCGGACAGGTGCGCTGTTTAGGAATTTATTTTAGCCCGGTTAACTTTTTCTTCTTTCAAACTAGTCATGGCGATTTCACTCACATGCTTGCTGAAGTCAGCAACACACCTTGGAATGAACGTCATTATTATGTCGTACCCCTTGAAAAAAAAGTGAACTTTAAAAAGGTTTTCTCCGTATCACCTTTCATGAACTTAGATATGAACTATCATTGGCATATTAGAATGAATTCTGATAACACCATGATTCATATTGAAAATAAAAAAGACGACACTCTTTTGTTTGATGCAACCCTGCGTTTGCAAAAGCACCCTCTCACGAAAGAGCAGGTTAGTGCCGTGCTTAAACAGTTTCCGGCTATGACGTTAAGTATTTTTAAAGGTATTTACCTTCATGCTTTGAAGTTGTTTTGCAAACGTGTGCCATTTATTGGCCACTCGGGCAAACAAGAGAATTCAACTAGGTGATGTGATGGAAAAAGTATCAAATTTAACACAAGCCCAAACGACCGGCTGGATGACAAAGCTTTATAAAAAACTGGTAATAGGTGCATTCAACAGTATCAATGTCGGTTGCATTACCCTAAAAGAGGGTAATCAAAAAGAGCAATTCGGTGACATTACAAGTGATTTACATGCAACCGTCACGGTAAATGATGCTGCTATGTATAAGTCATTTGCGTTATCTGGCAGTGTGGGTGCCGGAGAGGCTTATATTCTCGGCTATTGGGATTGTGACAACCTCACTAAACTTATTGAAATATTTGCCCTTAATCAAGATCAGCTAGATGCATTCGAGAAAAAATTCGCTTTCTTAAGTGGCATTGCGCACCGAGTTAATCACATTAAAAATAAAAACTCAGCAAGCGGTTCAAAAAAGAACATTGCGGCGCACTACGATTTAGGCAACGATTTATACAGTGCATTTTTAAGTGACGAAATGTTGTATTCATGTGCTGTTTACCCGTCAAAACAAGCTAGCCTTGAACAGGCCCAAGAGCACAAACTAGCATTGATTTGTGAGCAGGTTGATTTACAACCAGGTGATTCGGTGATTGAGATTGGCACAGGGTGGGGCGCATTTGCGATTTATGCAGCAACACATTTTGATTGCCATGTAACGACGACCACAATTTCTGATGAGCAACATGCCTATGTTGAACAAAAGGTTAAAGAGCTTAACCTTGAGCATAAAATCACGTTATTAAAGCAGGATTACCGCCTCTTAGAGGGCAAGTACGATAAGCTTGTATCAATTGAAATGATTGAAGCTGTCGGTCATGAGTATTTGCCTGGCTTTTTTGCAAAATGTCAGTCTTTATTAAAAGACAGTGGTGCAATGCTTATTCAAGCAATCACCATAGCTGATCAGCGTTACAGCCATTACCTTAAAAATTCCGATTTCATCCAGCAGTACATCTTCCCAGGTGGCTGTTTGCCTTGTTTAGACGAAATGAATAAGCAAATAAAGCAGCAAACAGACATGGTTGTGCATAGTGTAAAAGATATTGGTGTTCACTATGCAAGAACACTGGCTGATTGGCGCGAGCGCTTTGTCGCTAGCTGGCCTGAAATAGATAAAGTCAAATTTGACCAGCGATTCTATCGTTTATGGTTATTTTATTTAGCTTACTGTGAAGGTGCGTTTAGAACCCGTGCTATCAGTACCGTTCATTTAGTTGCCCGTAAACCTCGTTTTGGCCATTCTGGCGATGATATCGCGCTCGATTATTAATTTCGCTTTGTTTCAAGGGGTATGGTTTATGGCCTTACTCCTTGAGCATAACTCTCTGATACCCGCTTTAGGTGTTGTCGCTTTGATGATTTATCTATCAAAGCAACGCCAGCAAGATAGTTGGCTACTCTTATGTGGCTTGCCTCTCGCACTGGGCTATGAATGGCTTGCCAGCAGCTTAAATTTACTTGCCTTTAAAGTAAGCCCCTTTCCCTTATGGCTTGCTGTACTTTGGGCTGCACTGCTTTTAACCATTAATACTTCGATGCAATTCCTACAAAAGCTGCCTTGGTATATTGCATGGGGTGTTTGTGCGTTATTTGCTCCTGCTAGTTACTACGCTGGAATGCGCTTTGAAGTACTTAATACTGAGCTTGTTCTTTGGCAATTTTGGCTTGTTTATGGCTTAGGTTGGGCAAGTATGTTTATGGCTATAATCGCTATAAATAAGCGATTTTTAGCGGCTGAATGATCAGTTTTAAGTGGTTCACCGTAGTGTTTTATAACACAACTTTAAGGGTTACTTGATGAAACAATCACTTAATTTAAGTTTATTTGCTGCGTTATTGTTCTCTGCGGGCGTGTATGCAAATGGCTTTAAAACGGTGGGCCAAGCGAAAATGGAGTATCTGTTTTGGGATGTTTATAACGCCAAATTAGAGACCCCATCGGGTTCGTATCAGTTTGGCCAACACCCCAGCAAACTTACACTCACCTATTTGCGGGATTTCGATGCGAAAGATATCGTCAAAGCAACCAACGAGCAATGGCAACATTTAAAGCTTAATGACATGGTAGGTGCTTACGATAAACAATTATTAACTCTTTGGCCTGATATCAAAAAAAACGATTCGTTGTCGTTTCAAACCAACGAGCAAGGGATCGGTACTTTTTACTTTAATGATAAAAAGCTAGGTCGGATCGATGATAATAGATTCGCTGACAACTTCTTAGCAATTTGGCTAAGCGCCGACACGTCTGAACCATCACTTCGTAAACAGCTTATTGGAGGGAAACATGATTAAGCTCAAAGCACTCTTTATTTTCGCTATGGTACTGTTAATTACCAGCTGCTCTGCGCCTGATGTTGATTATTATCAAGGAACAGAGCCTAAGTTTGACTTTAAGCAGTTTTTTAGTGGTGAGCTCAAAGCCTACGGCGTTGTGCAAGACCACAAGGGTGAGTTAACACGTAAGCTGGTTGTTGACATGCAAGCATCTTGGAACGGCAATCAGGGAGTGATTGACGAGCAATTTGTTTATGATGATGGCGAAACGCAAACGCGTGTTTGGTACATTACCATTAATGATGATGGCAGTATCACAGGGACAGCATCAGATGTGATTGGCGAAGCAAAGGGTGAGAGCAATGGAAGCGTGTTCCATTGGACATATTCTGTCGAGCTTCCATATGATGGTAGTACTTTAGTGGTAAATTTCGATGATTGGATGTACTTGGTAACACAATCACGCTTGATAAACCGTACCGCTATTGATAAGTTTGGCTTTGAGGTCGGGGAAGTTACCTTGGTTATCGAGAAAATTGAATGATGGTTTAGCTATCATAAAATTTTGTGATGGAAGTTAAATTAAGTCTTTATTAATACTGATATCACTAACCTTGTGATTGATAGTTAAATAGTAGTCATTTTTGAATAAATTACGTAAAAATAGCAATTTGCTGTTGCTAACTTCTCAAAAATGCATAAAGATAGGTTTTGCGAAGGCAAAATAATAACGAATAGGAATCTAACAATGAATAAAGCTCAATTAGTTGAAAAAATTGCTACTGATGCAGAAATCTCAAAAGCGGCAGCAACTCGTGCACTAGATGCATTCACTGGCGCAGTTACTAGCTCTCTTAAAGAAGGTAACTCAGTAGCATTAGTTGGTTTCGGTACTTTCTCAGTAAAAGAGCGCGCAGCGCGTACTGGCCGTAACCCACAAACTGGTGCAGAAATCCAAATCGCAGCAGCAACTATCCCAAGCTTTAAAGCGGGTAAAGGTCTTAAAGACCAAGTTAATCCTTAACAGGGTAACTTACTAATTATTGAAAAAAGGGCTTAGAGCCCTTTTTTTGTATCTGGAGTTTTGTCGCGCTAGCGAAAAAGGCTTATGCCTTTAACGCTTTATCACCACGACCAATACCAACCGCACCTGAACGTACAACTTCAATAATGTCTGATTCATGACGCAGGGTATCAAGGAAGGATTCAATTTTTTCTGTGCTCGCTACAAGCTGTAATGTGTAACTGTGGCGACCCATATCTAAAATAGCACCTTGGAACACATCAGCAACACGCGTTACCGCTGCACGAGTGGTTTCATCTTGGGCGAAAACTTTAACCAATAATAGCTCACGCTCGATGTGCGCCATTTCGGTTAAGTCAATAATCTTTAGAACATCTACCAGTTTGTTAACTTGCTTAGTAATTTGCTCAACGATGCGATCATCACCCATGGTTGTAATGGTAATACGCGAAAGAGAATGATCGTCAGTTGTGCCAACAGTCAGACTATCGATGTTATAAGCGCGTTGTGAAAATAAGCCAACAATGCGCGATAGTGAACCAGGTTCGTTTTCTAATAAGATTGATAAAATACGGCGCATTATGCTTTTACTCCTTTACGTAACCACATATCATCTACAGCCCCTAGCTTAATTTGCATTGGGTAAACATGTTCTTTTTCATCAACACATATATCTAAAAATACCAGTCTGTCGTTAATAGACATGGCTTTTTCAATAGCAGGCTGTAATTCATCAATATGATCAACACGAATACCCACGTGGCCATAGCTTTCTACTAATTTTACAAAATCAGGAAGTGATTCCATGTAAGAAGATGAGTGACGTCCTGAGTACATCATATCCTGCCATTGACGTACCATGCCCAGTGAGCGGTTATTCAACGACACAACCTTTACTGCTAAATTGTATTGTAAGCATGTTGATAGCTCTTGAATGTTCATTTGGATTGAACCATCACCCGTTACACAGATAGACTCTTTTTCAGGGAAGGCAAGCTTAACGCCCATTGCCGCAGGTAAACCAAAGCCCATGGTGCCTAAGCCACCCGAATTAATCCATTGGCGAGGGTGTTTAAACGGATAATACTGAGCAGCAAACATTTGATGCTGACCTACATCAGAGCTAATGTAAGCATCTCCATTGGTTGCTTTGTAAATTGCCTCGATAACCGCTTGAGGTTTGATTTTATCGCCATCAGTGCTGTAGCTTAGGCATTTTTGTTCACGCCAGCTAATGATTTGACGCCACCAATCTTCTTGTGCTGAACGATCAATTGAAATAGGGCTCTTATCAATCGCTGTTTGTAACTGCTCAAGCACTGTTTGCAAGCAGCCAACAACCGGGATGTGCGCTTTAATTGTTTTAGAAATAGAGGTTGGGTCAACATCAACATGAACGATAGTGGCATTAGGGCAGAATTTTTTAACGTTATTTGTTACCCGATCATCGAATCGAGCGCCTAAAGCTAGAATAACATCAGCATTTGCCATGGCTTTATTTGCCTCAAGGCTACCATGCATACCTAACATACCAATAAAGTTGGGGTGAGTACCGCTGATACCACCTAGGCCCATTAACGTGTTAGTGATTGGTGCATTTAATGATTCAACCAAGTGAGTTAGTTGCTCAGAAGTATTTGATAGAATAATGCCGCCACCTGAGTAAATAACCAGTTTTTTAGCTTCTAAAATTGCGCTAACTGCTTTGCGAATTTGTTTTGAGTGGCCTTTAGTGTTCGGGTTATAAGTTCGAAGCTCAGTTGTTTTTGGAAATTCGAATGGGAACTTTAGCTCTGGATTAAGCATATCTTTAGGTAATTCAACCACAACCGGGCCAGGGCGGCCTGTGCTGGCTAAGTAGAATGCTTTAGCTAAGATTGTTGGAATATCTTTTGCGCTACGACAGTTATAGCTGTGCTTTACGATAGGGCGAGAACAACCAACAATATCAGTTTCTTGGAATGCATCATCACCAATTAAACCAGTAGGAACTTGGCCAGATAACACCACCATTGGGATAGAATCCATGTACGCTGTCGCGATACCTGTTACACAGTTTGTAGCGCCAGGGCCAGAAGTTGCTAGCACCACACCGACTTCACCGGTAGCCCGGGCATAACCATCAGCCATATGAGTAGCTGCTTGTTCGTGACGTACTAAGATATGTTCAATATCTTCTTGTTGAAATAACGCGTCATATAAATCAAGAACAGACCCGCCAGGGTAGCCAAAAATATACTTAACATTCAATTCTTTAAGTGCCCGAACAACTAGTTCGGATCCATTGTATTCAGTTGTACTCATCCTCATTCCTCTGTGTGTGCAAGCATAAATGCATAAAAAAACCCCCGCATAGGGCGGGGGTTTTTTAAAAAGCGTGCTTTCACCTTTTAATAGCCTCCCGCTGGGCTTGTAACTAAGACCAGTACGAGAACGTTGACGACTAAAAGGTGACGGCGAATATTCATTATCTTTTATTTTCTTTTAAAAAATGCACAGCCGACTAGATGGCTGCTGTTTAAAAAATGTTAGGAGTATTTTTAAGCGTTTTGGAAACTGATGTCAACCGCAAATGTGGCTTTTTGCATTAATTTTTCTGTATTTTTGTTTTTTGATATTTTCGTTGCATCTACATGCTTTATTATCATTATTTTGGGGTGTAACTATGCATTGAATTGTTCGTGTGGAAAATTATTAACTATACCAATAGATAATGCATTTACGTTACTGCCTTGCATAACTTAGCTACTATCTGAATAGGCTTTATTTTTTAATCAGACACCCACTTTAACACCTCGCTACCATAAGGCTTGGCTAATTTTTGAAAAGACAGCCAACTTAAATATTTAACCAGACACCCATCTTATTTTTAATAAGAATCAGCTAAAGATAGATGTGAATTATTCAGAACAAGTTGAATTGCTATAAGAATGGTGATTTTTTATTGTTATCAATTAAATTTCAGCCTTATGTGCTGAGTTAATTTTTTAGTTTTACACACTGGTCAGCGCTAGTCGCAGTAGTCGTTATGCCTCTAGAATTAAAAGGATTGGATTTGTAAAATTGACTTCTAGTGTCGAATGCGTAACTAAGTAAATAAGGCTAAGCTATTAGTTATAGAGCTTCTTCGTTTTCGTTTCATATGATTAGTATAAGCTGTGATTGCTTGTTCTTTACCTGCAGTATTTTTAAACGAGCGGGTAAAGGAAGTGGTGAGTGTGAGCCAGTTTTCAGTACAAATGTTTAACCTTTCAAGTATTGGTAATGCCTTTTCTGGGATTTTCCCTGGCTTATCTTCTCGTATTGACCGCCCAGTCCAATCAACAAGTTGCAGGTATGTTTTGAGCTCAAATGGTAGTCCCTTAGGCATATGTTTACGAGGTTTACCTGCAAAGCGCATAAGCGATTTCGGTTGCTTATTATTTTGAGCTGCATTAATTCTAGATTTAATACTGGTGTAGTCAGATTGCTCAGGTAAATCAGCCGCTTTTGCTCTAACAGGATTTAAATCTACATAAGCAAGGCATGCAGCAAGTGCTGCTTCATCAAGTAAAGCTTGTGATTTAAAGCGACCTTCCCAAAATCGACCTTTGCACTCATCTTCTTGATTCGCTTTTCGTGCAATACTTTCATTAAGCACGCGCATAAACCAACTAATGCTGCTGAGCCGTTCTCGATATAAATTTACTCTGGTATTAACCGCAGCGTGTTCAGGTTGTGTTAGCAATTCGCCATTTAAGAATCGTTGGCAAAGGAATGTACTTTTGAATAACTTGTGCCATCTAATAAGAATCGCTTTATTATTTAGGCGCTTTGCTTTTGCTATATCAATGTGAAGAACTAGATGTGTGTGATTACTCATAACTGCGTAGGCACAAATATCAATACAAAATATTCGCCCAAGTTGAAGTAGTTTCTTTTCAACCCAATCGCGCCGGTGTTCATACGAACGACCCGTTAGTGGGTCTTGCCCGCACAAATAAGCGCGACGAACGCAGCGTGAAATACAGTGATAGTAAGGTGTATTTGAAACACTAATTAAGTTTCTACGTGGGGTTGCCATGCTCTTCTCCTCCATGAGTTGAACAATTTAAGTTTAGTCATAATTTTGAGAAGTGAGAAATTTAAAGATGGGTGTCTAGCTTTATGTTGAGGTTTTACTAAAAAAATAAAAGTGGATGTCCAATTAAGTATTCAATTTAATAGAGGGTATAAAAAAGCCAGTCTTAGACTGGCTTTTGGAAGGAGGTGTTTAAGGGCTATTAGCTTATCATAAGCCTTAAACAAGAGTTCTCTTATAGACGCTCAATTACAGCTTGAGTGAAGTCTGTAGTACCGTGGCTGCCGCCTAGGTCGCGAGTTGTACGGTCGCCTGATTTGATAACATCAGCAACTGCGCTGCGGATGCGCTCTGCAGTGTCGCCCATACCTAGGTGCTCTAGCATTTGGATAGATGCTAAGATCACTGACGTTGGGTTTGCAAGGTTTTTACCTGCGATGTCTGGTGCGCTACCGTGTACAGCTTCGAAGATTGCTGCATCTTCACTGATGTTTGCGCCAGGAGCCATACCTAAACCACCAACAAGACCAGCACATAGGTCAGATAGGATGTCACCGAATAAGTTTGTAGTAACAATTACATCAAACTCATCAGGAGTCATAACTAGTTTCATACAAGTTGCATCAACAATCATTTCTGTTGATTCGATTTGTGGGTAACGCTCAGCTACTTCACGCGCAACTTTTAAGAATAAACCAGATGTTGATTTAAGGATGTTAGCTTTGTGTACAGCAGTTACTTTTTTACGGCCTTCACGTACCGCTAGTTCGTATGCAAAAGTAACGATTTTTTCTGCACCTTCACGGGTGATTTTTGACATTGCTTCTGCTTCGTTACCATCTTCAGAAACCACTTGGCCAAGACCTGAGTACATGCCTTGCGTGTTCTCACGAATAGTGATGATGTCGATGTCGTCGTAACGAGCTTGTGTACCTGCGAATGATTTAACAGGACGAACGTTAGCGTAAAGGCCAAACTTTTTACGTAAAGTTACGTTGATTGAGGTAAAACCTTCACCAACTGGCGTCGTTAAAGGACCTTTTAAAGTGATCTTGTTACGCGCGATTGTGTCGATTGTTTCTTGCGGAAGTAACTCACCAGTTTTTTCTAGGGCAGCAAGGCCAGCATCAACGAATTCATAATCAAAATCGCAACCTGCAGCTTTAAGGATCTCAAGTGCTGAATCAATAATGCTAGGACCAATGCCGTCGCCTTTGATCACTGTGATGGTTTGTTTAGCCATTTACTTTTCCTATTTATGAGTAGATAAACACGTAAACTTATCGCGAAATAGCATGCGATTTACTTGTTAGAGGGTTTACGTGGATGTGTTTGAAAATTTAAGCGGCTTTTATAGCAATTTATTCAGCTTTTTGCCAGTTTATCCTGTGAATACTGACTATAAACAGACTAAAGTTCATATTTATTTAACGATTTCGCACTTTTTAACAACACAATCTAAAAATTGTCTGCAAATTCACAGTTTTTCAGATATGCATAAAAATCTGCTTTTGATTGCCAACCAGCAGCCGATAAGCTGTCGAAAATAATCTGTTCTTGCCAACTACTAAATAGCGCTTTGGGTTGAAAAACATAATAAGTAAATAGCTTAATCGCGACCCAATGTTTTTCATTGATATCGAGTGTTTGCTTTTTATGTTGCTCACTACCAAGTAAATGCTGTGTCCAACTGTTATCGCCAATCAGTTGATTTAAATACGCCATTAGTGGCTCTTGATTTAAGTGACTAACTCCAAACAAACAGGCAAGCGGTGGACTTATTACTTGCTCTTCGGCCTGCTCAAATACAGTTTTACGAGAAATACTGGTTGCTTGATGTTCGCAAAGATAAAGAACATAGGCATATAAGGGCAAAGTAACTTGCTCAAATTGAATTGAATCGTTGTGCTTAAATAGCGCCTGAATAATGCGCACCATATTCTCAAGGCGCTTAGATATATGCTGAAAAAGCGGGTGTGATGTGGTTGCAACCAAGCGTTGAAATAATACTTTTTGGATAATAGCAGGGGCGTTATCGTATCCGACCATAGACAAACAATGGCGCAAGTCTTTAGCTCTTTGCTGCTCTTTATTGTAGGGTTTAGAAGCAACGGTAAGCTGGGTTATCAATTCAGGGTAGGGGCTTAAAAGCTTATTTAAGCCACGGTAGCTATATTCCTGCGATACTTTTAACGTGCTAATTAACTCTAAATAGTGCTGCCTACGCTGCTGATTTATTGGCTGTGGCTCAGCAAAGTTAATGTTTTCACTAAACCAAACTGTGTATAGCAAACGAGAGTCTTTACAATGCCTTTGTTTGTCAAAAATAGTTAAGCTTGCTTTAAAGCGATGCCAACGAATTTTTTCAGGGCGGCTGGCATCAACCAATATATGGCGGCCATGTTCATCTGTGGCTAAATAAATAAGTACTTGTTCGGCGTACTTTACTTCACTGGCCGGAATGTATGGGCCAATATGCGCAATCAGTGCTTTTATAGCATTTTGGGCAAATTCATTAGGGGTGCGTAAATAAATATCAGCTAAGGCTTTGTGCACACTAATGTGACCACCTGACTCGCGGTAAGTCGTATTCATGGCAATAATATTAGCCAAAGCAACTAAGGTTGTTGCGCCATCGTAAATCATAATTTTTGGCGCGCTTAATAGGGCTTGTTTATATTTATTTAATCGCGCTAATAAATGCTGAATAGAAAGCGTATGTGGGCCTGAGTCTTTTAGTAATTTTGCTGCTAATTGATGGCGACACTGCCAAAGCTTTTTATCTTGAGCCGTCAGGGTCTGTCCTGCCGCTAACTTATTACTTTGGGATTGAACGCAAAGGTAATTGGCTAAACAGCAACTAATAATTTGTTCGCTAATGGCTTGGTTGTAGTTAAGGCTGCGGCACAAAATGCAAGCGACAACACATTGGTTTACAACTAAGTTTGTGGTGTAACCATGGTTCGGTACATACAAGCTTAGTTGTGCTTGCATACCTTTTGGGCAGGCTTGATACAGCAGGTAATAACGCTCAGCTAGATTACTTAACAAAGGGAAAATTTGTGACCATTTTTGCTTTTGATGATAAAGCTTAAGTAGCTGGTGTGTACTATCAAATAAGCGTGCCAATTCCCGTGGCGTCACGTTTTCCATCATAAGCGGTTAAGTTTCTTGTTGATAGCTTTCATAGGCACTTGGCCCCCATAATACCAGCTGACCATTTTTAAATAGTAGGCCTGTGCACTCATCGATGGTGGTTATGCCATCAGATTTAACATGCTGAGTGCGGTAAAAAATAATCTGCCAAACATTGTCTTCGACTCGTTTAGCATAGGTTAGATCGGGGCTACCTAAATAATCAAGCACCGCATTCAGGTTTTCAGGCTTATCAATCGATAGTTTTGCGATATAGCGTTTATTAAAAGCTTCGCGGTCTTGCCAGATCATGGCTTGCGGATCATCTTTATAAAAAGTGATCACTAGGGTTGCTATCAGTGCATAAACACCTAACCCAAGTACCAGATATTGGAAAACCTTTTTGAACATGTGTAACTCTATAAAACTAACGCGAATTTTCAGTATACGCTCAGTTGGCAAACTGTGCTACGAGATTGCGACTAATTGAGCCTTAACTGCTTTAAACTAAAGCCTAAGTTAATATCGGTACGCAGCATAACAAGATTTTTTGATATTACGAACATGTCCATTTCTGAACTCAGCTTACGTTTTAGAGTCGGGTTTAGCTCATCATCGTTCATGGCCGCTTCTATCGACTCATAATCGTTGATTAATTGCTGCGCCGACTTATTACCTATCCCTTTAACGCCCGGAATATCATTGGTTTTATCACCTGCTAATGCCCAAAAATCAGCAAGCCGATGCTTTGGTACACCAAAGCGCTGCTTGATATCTTCAAGCTCAATATACTGTTTTTTAAAGTAATCAAAAATTGTAATTTGCTCAGATAAAAACGGCAAAAACCCTTTATCGGTAGAAACGATGGTAGAAGGCACATTATTAGTTGCGGCCTTGTAAGCAAGAGTAGCAATTATATCGTCGGCTTCATCATTATCAGGTGAAAACACCACAATGCCAGTGTCTTCAATTGCTTGTTTAAAGCGTGATAAGTTTTGCTTGAGGGTGTCAGGCATTGGTGAACGAGTGCTTTTGTAGGCCTCAAAGTAGTGATAACGCCAACTTCTTTCACCATCAAACACGGCAATCGCGTGAGTCGCATTCGTTTGCTGGCGTAACTTTTTACAAGCATGTGCCACTCGGGCACAGCTTGCTTTTATCATATGCTCTTCACTGTGATGACTCTGATTACTATCAACAGCATAGATGCGCCTAATAAGATTTAGCGCATCTATTAAAAGTAATTGGGTTGTCACATAGGCTCCTGTTAGGCTTTTATCTCATAGCAAGGAATATACTTACTGCCAGGCAATTTCATTCGGCCTTGCTCAACAAATGCTGCCAGTAGTTTGTCCATATCAGCCATAAGCGCAGGTTCACCACTTAGCACAAATCGGCCATGTTGTTTGATGGCTTGTAAGCCTTCGTCTTTAACATTACCAGCTACAATGCCTGAAAACGCACGGCGTAAATTAGCTGCGAGTTGCTGAGTTGGTTGATCTAAATGTAAATCTAAGCCCGACATATTAGCATGTGTTGGTGCAAACGGCTGTTGGAAATCATGATCGATTTTTAGCGTCCAGTTAAAGTAGTAAGCATCACCTTGGCTTTTACGGTATTCGCGTACTTCAGCCATCTTCGCTTTAAGCGTTTTACCAACTCGCTCTGGATCATCGATGATCACTTCAAACTTATCTAGCGCCGCTTTACCGAGTGTTTTCTCAACGAATTTACACAGCTCAATAAAGTAGTTTTCACTTTCTTTAGGGCCAGTAAGGATCACTGGTAAACATTGTTTTTCGTTATCTGGGTGTAGCAAAATACCTAAAAGGTATAACAGCTCTTCTGCGGTACCCGCCCCACCTGGGAAGATAATAATGCCATGGGCTGTACGAATAAAAGCCTCTAAACGCTTTTCGATATCAGGCAAAATCACCAGCTCATTTACAATCGGGTTAGGTGGCTCAGCGGCAATAATACTTGGCTCGGTTAAACCTAAGTAACGATTATTAGTAATACGTTGCTTGGCATGGCCAATGGTTGCGCCTTTCATCGGGCCTTTCATTGCACCAGGGCCACAGCCGGTACAAATGTTTAAGCCACGCAGGCCAAGCTCATAACCAACTTGCTTGGTGTATTTGTATTCCACTTCGTTAATGGAGTGGCCGCCCCAACAAACTATCATGCTTGGGTCACTATTTACTCTCAGTGCCCCTGCGTTTCGCAGCATATCGAATACCATATGAGTAATGGCTTTTTGCTCTGTTAAATCTTTTTCGTATTTTTGACAAATAAACAGAATATCGCGAATAACCGAGAAGATATGTTCATGAATACCGGTAATGATTTCGCCATCAACAAAGGCGGATTCGGGTGGGTTTTCAAGTTCGATCTTAATCCCGCGTTCGCGGCTTAATAAGCGAATATCAAAGTCTTCGTATTTATTGTAAATTTCTAAGCTTGAATCGGTGTGGCTGCCCACATTGAGAACAGCGAGCACACAGTTCCTAAATAATTTATAGCGCTCGCTGGTGGATGATTGTTCGAGTAGATCAACTTCTAGTTGCGATAGTAAATCCAGTACACCTGTAGGATTCAGTTGTTTTAACATAAGCACTCTCCCGGCTCGTCTATGAGCCTTTATCATTGTGTGTCAAAGACCTCACATACTAGATGAGGCCTTTATTTGCTAATGCAAACTTTATTTCGTCCCTCGTTCTTGGCTTTGTATAGTGCTTCATCTGCACGGTCAAAGGCAATCAGCGGGGTATCACCTTTTTTCAACTGGGTTGCACCAAGAGAAATGGTGATTTCTACTTGCTTATTTTTAAATTTAAACGGAATGCCTTGAATTGTTTTGCGCATTTTTTCAAGCGGCACAGTGGCATTTTCAATCGACATTCCACTCATTAGTAACACAAACTCTTCGCCGCCGTAACGGGCAATAAAGTCTGATTTACGAATTGATTTTTGTAATGCTTTAGCAATTACTTGCAGTGTTTTATCACCAGCACTGTGGCCATATTGGTCATTGATTGATTTAAAGTGGTCTACATCAATCACTACAAAGGTAATGTCTGATTCTTGCACATTAAATAAGTTAAATTCATGATTAAAGCGTTCATCAAACGCCGCACGGTTTGGCAACTTAGTTAGGCCATCGAGTAAGCTTTTAAAGCGTTGTTCATTTAGGCGCTGCTTATAGGTCGAAAGCTTGGTTTCTAAATGACTAATGCGGCTATTAATATCGTTAAAGCTGGCGAGTAAGTTTTCGCGTTCGGTTTGTTCTAGCTTTTCTTTCGCAATTAAATCATCACTTAATGATTTTAATTCTTCTTCTACTAGCTCTTTAAGCGAAGAAATAGACGTCGCTTGCTGCGTTTGTGTATGCAGGTTTTTAATCTTTGCTTCAATTTGTTTGTTAAGCGTGTCGTATTCAGCGCTCAGAGATTCTGAATGCTTACTAGTAGAAACAATTGAGTGATGTAAATCTTCGATTGTTTGATTTAATGAGATCAAAAAGCTTTGCGCTGATTGGCGCTCTTTGCTCATATTGCGCGTAACGATGCTGATAATATTCAGTGCAGAATCAAGCAGATCGTCAACACTATCATTATGGGTTATTTTACTTTTGATAGTCTTAATTTGCTCGGCACTTTCATCTTCGAGCACTAAGTCATTGGCAAGAGAAAGCAGCTGTGTGGCAAGCTCTGGTCTTATTTGCGCCTCAGCTGTATTTGTTGTTGCAAGCTTGGCTTGTAAGGCTTGATGATAAATTAAAATCAGCTTTGAAAGTAGTGGCACAAAGTCATGATTAGACTGAATATTATTTAATTCGTGATCGAGTAAGTAACGTAGCGAACGACGTGCATCATCAGGCAAGCCTCGTACTTTTTGCAGCTGCTTACCTGCATCTGTAACGCTTTCATTTAGCTCACGTTGCAGTGCCATTTGCTTGGTTTCTTGTTGTTTTAACAGGCCAAGCACATCATCGATAAAAGGGGTGAGTAATTCGAATTTAACCCCTTTTTTAAGGGCATTTCTAAATTTCGCTAAACGATTGTCTAGTTCAATGTCTAGTCCTTTACAGCTTAGCGATAGTTTCGCTGCAAACTGAGAAAGAACTTCAACTTGATGTTTGCGCGCATCTTCGACCACTGTTCGAGCGTCGATCGCTTGCTTTAACTTTTTATTAAGAACATCATGCTGTTGCTGCACCTAGTAATACCGCCATCAAAAATTCAAATTGCTATACGCTAAGTTTACAACAAATTAATACGAAATGTAGGTTCCAAGTCAAAAACTTAGCTATTTTGTCTATCAAACTTGTTGCAATGGCTGTTTATCGGTTTTTAATTCACATTTTTTCTCGCAATTGTTAGGCTATTTCACAATTTTGATAGTAATAAAAAGAGTTGTTATGAAAAAGTTTTTGGCAATGTCTATTTTGGCGGCCTGTTCTAGCAGTGTGTTTGCAGATGTAAACTACTCACTGTCTATCACTCAGCCAGAGCACCATTTAGGTAATGTTAGTGTTGAGTTTCCGCAAACTGCACAAGCACATTTAGATATTAAACTTCCAGCTTGGCGTACTGGCCGTTACGAAATTTTAAATCTTGCCAATGGCGTGCGCTTTTTCGAAGCAAAAGATGATGATGGTAAGGCTTTAAAGTGGGAAAAAATTGACCACAGCACTTGGCGTGTTCATCTAAACGAACCTACTCAAGTCAATGTAGATTACCAAGTTTACGCTAACGAGCTAGGTAAACGTGCTCGTCATATTGATGATAGCCATGCCTTCATTGATGCTTCTGGCTTTTTCATGTTCAGCGAATCATTCCGCCAAGACCCAGTTAAAGTTGAGCTAAATGTACCAAAAGAATGGCGCTCAGTATCGGGTATGGAAAATGCGGGTTCTAAACACAGCTTTAAAGCCGCTGATTACGATATCTTAGTTGATTCACCAATCGAAACAGGTATCAATGAGCTACACAAGTTCACTGTTGATGGTCGTGAATACGAACTCGTTATTTGGGGTGAAGGTAACTACGACGTAGACCAAATGCTAACTGACCTTAAGAAGTTGGTTACAACTGGCAACGTAATTTGGGATAGCTACCCGTATGAGCGTTATGTATTTATGGTACATGCTACGTCAGGAGCAGGCGGTGCAACAGAGCATTTAAACTCAACCATTATCCAGCGCCCACGTGACCGTTTTGGTTCTCGTAAAGATTACCTTGCGTTTATCAGCACCGCAGCTCATGAATTTATTCATACTTGGAACGTAAAAGCATACCGCCCTAAAGGTATTGCGCCGTATGACTACACCAATATTAACTACGCGAAAACATTATGGATTGCAGAGGGCTCAACCAGCTACTTTGAAGATCACTTAATGGTGCGTGCTGGCATTGAAACAACTGATGAGTTCTTCGGTACGTTAACGAAAACCGTTAATCGTCACTTACAAACACCGGGTCGCGAAGTACAAAGTGCAACCGAAACAAGCTTTGATAAGTGGATCAACCAAGGCGGCGACCACGCTCGCAACTACAGCACCAATATCTATTTAGAAGGTTCATTGATTTCAATGGCACTTGATATTGATTTGCTAGAAAAAAGCGATGGCAAAATCAGTTACCGCGACGTTCACCGCGCGCTTTACAACAAGCATCGTTTACCAGATGGTTTTACGCCAGATGATGTTAAAGCAATTTTAAAAGAGCTTACAGGTCGTGATTACAGCGCTTGGTGGCAAGCCAATGTGGATGAGCCTGCTGCTATCGACTTTGATGAGCTACTTGCAAAAGTAGGCTTAGGTTTAATTCGCCCTGAAGGCGCAAAATCAGTACCTAGTATTGATTCGTTTGCAAAAAACAGCGGTGAGTTATTAACCCTAACTCATGTTCGCCGTGGTGGCGCTGCATGGCAAGCGGGCTTAACGACTGATGACAAAATTGTTGCGTTTAACAAAAAGCATGTTGGTAAAGATTTAACAGCCAGCCTCGAAACGTTTAAAGCAGGCGACACAGTGACTGTTGATTTCATTAGACGCGATGCATTACAAAGCACAACGCTAACACTTAGCGAAGACTTTGATAAAGAGAAAAAGGTCAAAGCATTAAAAGATGCAACACCAGCTCAAATGGCATTGTTTAAAGCATGGATGGGTGTTGACCACCCAAATCAAGCTAAATAACAGCTAAGCAAAATAAATCGTTAATGATTTTTTATTGGTAAGAGAGGAGCTGCGGCTCCTTTTTTTTTGTTTGGTACTTGCTGCGCTTTTACAAACTGCTTTGTGTACTTTGTGTTTAGTAGTGCACTGTGAAGTTGCTGTTTTTTACGTCGCCAAAATGACTTTTTAACTTTGGTTGATCTATCCCGAATATCACTTTGTGCATTATCGGGTTGTGATACCGGGTAGGGCAGCAAAGAGTATCCATAAACACCGGTTTCCCACACATGCTGTAAATCGCAGTCAACGGGGCGGCCAAATGTCGCTGTGGCTTTTAACAGCGCTTTTGCACCTTCAAAACTAACAGCAGTTGCACAGCAGCCAGACATAAGCTTTTTATGAATGACTAAGTGTTGCTCATCAGCAAGGGGTTTTGTAAAGGCAATTTCCCGACTTCGGTCTTTATAAGCGGCCAATTTTATTAGCTGCCAAGGCTGTTTTAATGTATTAATGTTTTCAATTGCACTGTGAATAGAGCGGTCGAGAACAAAGTCATCTTCTAAAATAATGGCGTATTCTAATTGCCGATCGACAATGGTTTGCCATGCTTTTCTGTGACTCAGGTAACAGCCAATTTCACCTTTACTCAAGGGCTTATGGTATTTTTTTAGGTTTAAATCAGCACTATAGTGCTTGGTTATCTCTGTATCAGATAGCTCTCTACCATCAATTGCATCAAGGCGTTCAAATGCCAAATTTTGTGTATTTAGCTCATGGCTAACACGGTTTAATCGTTCAGTAGAGCTTGCTAAGTTAATTACAAAAATAGCGGTCATTATCGTTACCTGATGGTCAGTTTGGATCAGGCTAACAAGCTTTAATGACGCTTGGGTGTCAGAACTATTTCGCTTTTATGTCAGGGCGAGGAGTATTTAAAATCGCTTGTTTTTCTTGCTCGGATAAAATGATCCAATCAAAAATCTCATCATTACTGCGACCACAGCCTGTGCAATAACCATTTAGGCGATGACATTGACCGATGCAATCTGTTTTAAATTGGCTGGTTGGTTTTTTTGATTTTGTCATAGTGATGTGAAGGCTAATGTAGCCTTCATAAGTGTATTACTTACCTTCAATTGGCTTACCAATTTCAAGAGTGGTAGACCAAGGCTGTTTGCGTGATAGGGTTTTACCCGAATGAATTGAGATAACAGGGTTGTTTTCGTCAAGCACAAACGTGGTGCGTAATGATTCAGCTGACTCTTTTTGTGTTTGATGCCAATTATTACCCGCTAAACACGCTTGGGTAAAATTAACCGCACGGGTGTGATCAGCGACAGCTTGTTGCTGTTGCTCGTAGTTGCCTACACAGCGGTAGGTAACATTGTCTTTATCAAGCGCCGTGATTTGACAGTTATCGGCAATAAGGTTGTATTTTGCTGTCCATGTTTCCATGTATTTGGTATTTACACGGCTACGTTTTAAGCCTTCAAAGCGGTTGTCGTAAGCACCTAATAGGGCGTTGATTTTCTCGCAAGGGGTTAAGTTATCAATGGCCGTTTGTTGTTCAGTTGTTAGTCCTGTACAACCTGTTAATACAAGGCCAGTTAGTAAGGCGGCGAGTGGCTTTTTCATATCAGGCTATCCTTTTAAATAGCAGTTCCTTAAACGTTTCCTAAAGGATACCTAAGCCCTTGTAAAAATGCTAATAAAGATTGGTAATTAGAATTTAAAATGCCTTCGCAAAGGAAGGCATTTTAGTTGCTAATAACTGTAAACGCATGAGCTTACATCTTGGTTTTGCCTGCAATGTTGGTTACTTTTACTGAGCCAGAGCCATCACTTAGTAACTCAAAGTTTGCTGCAGTATCAACGCGAATGCTGCCTGAGCCGTCTGAAACGACAACATCACCCGAAATATCATTTAAGTCGATACCACCAGAACCATCGTGTACTTCAATATTGCCCTGTGCGTTGGCAACATCAATATTACCTGAGCCGTCATGAATTTTAATATCACGGCTGATATTACGTGCCTCTATGCTACCCGAACCATCATTGATTTCTAATGTGCCTGTAATGTCATTTGCGGTAATTGAACCAGAACCATCGTTGATTACAGTATTCGCAACTTTGCTAATGATAATTTCACCAGAGCCATCGTGTACATCAACATTAAATGAGCGAGGGATCGCAACGGTTAAATCAATGCGAGTTTGCTTATTGGTGTGGTAATCGCACTGGCCTGCACTAAGTGCTGCGTCATTGCCTTTGGCTTCAAGGTTTAAGCAATATTCATCATGAGGCTTTTCTTGATAAATCTCGGCTTTAACGGTTACTTCATCACTGTCACTACCAGTAATGTGTAAAAAACCAGAGCCCGCTTCTACTTTTAAAGCGCTTAATGAGGCTGCATCTAGCGTTAGGTTTTTTGTTTCTTGTAGTGGCATATCACCCCAAGCAAATGTTTGTGCTGATAATAAGCCTGCGGCAATTAGTGAGAGTGTTTTTACTGTACTTAACATGGTTCTTCCCTTTCATATGTGTGGTGTTATTAGCTTAGTCGCAGGTGCTGATAAAAAAGGTTTAAAGGCTTTAAAAACTTTTTTTACACAAATAGGCAAGAAAGCGCGAGCTTCAGGCATTTATGGTTTTTCGCGATGCTTTAGACTGAAATAGTAGACCAAAAACTAAGCAACCCAAGGAGAAACATATGAGTGATTCAGCGCAAACAAGCGATATGCAAGTAATTAAGTCAGGTTCTCAAGATCCAATCGCAGGGCCAGCAGAATGTTTCACAGGTAAAGTGCAAATCAGTACTTTATTTAATGCACCAGCACCTGCTCGCGTTGGTGTTGCTGTGGTGGAGTTTTCAAAAGGAGCTCGTACAAATTGGCATTCTCATCCACTCGGCCAAGTTTTATTAGTTACAGAAGGTCAAGGTTGGACACAGTGCGAGGGTGGTGAGAAAACAGTCATCAATCCAGGTGATTTAATTTGGTGTAACTGCGGAAAGCGTCACTGGCATGGTGCGACTGCTGATAGTGCAATGAAGCATGTAGCAGTTCAAGAAGCACTCGATGGTAAACCTGTTGACTGGTTCGAAGCTGTTTCAGATGAAGATTATTTAGCATAAGGTACATTGAAATGTGTGACAAACATGAAACGCAAGACTTATCACGTCGTAATTTTATTAAAACGAGTTCAGCTTTAGGTGCAGGCCTTTTATTAGGTGGCTTTGCGGCGCCTTCATTTGCAGCATCATCTGAGCAGCTTGCAAATGGCAATATAAAATCTCGTGGCTATGCGGCTTTTGATAATTCAGGCTTACTAAAACCATGGGAGTTCGAAAGACGCCCAGTTGGCGATAACGATATTCTAATCGAAATTAAATTCGCCAGTATTTGCCACTCAGATATTCATCAGATGAAAGGGCATTGGGGCGCACAGCAATACCCTCAAGTACCAGGTCATGAAATTGCAGGTATCGTAACAGCAGTCGGTAAGAATGTGACTAAGTTTAAAGTGGGCGACCGTGCTGGTGTAGGCTGTATGGTTGATAGCTGTCTTGACTGTAATAGCTGTAAAGATCAAGGCGAGCAATATTGCCCAGAAACGAAGTTCACTTATGGCTACCCTGATGAGCGCTCACCGACAGGTATAACACAAGGTGGTTACTCGAATAACATTGTTGTTCGCGATCATTTTGCAGTGCATATTCCTGAAAACATTAGTTTAGAGCATGCTGCTCCTTTATTATGTGCCGGCATTACAACGTATTCTCCGTTGCTTAAATTCAACTTGAAAAAAGGCGATAAAGTAGGTGTTGTTGGTATTGGTGGGCTTGGGCACTTAGCTGTTAAATTGGCTGTGTCGCAAGGTGCTGATGTCTATGCGTTCACTAGTTCTAAAGATAAAGTAGCCGATATTAAAGCCTTTGGCGCTAAAGTGGTTGTTGTTAACGGTGAAGACGCTTACAACGAGCATAAGTCGCAGCTTGATTATTTAATTAATACCTTGCCAGTGAAATATGATATCGCTAAATATGCTTCATTAGTAAAACCATTCGGCACGTACACTCAAGTGGGCATGCCAGAAGAGTTTTCATTAAATATGAATGCATTAGCATTGGCTGCAAGCCGCGTAAACTTTAATGCTTCGTTAATTGGTGATATGCAAGAAACGCAAGAAGTTGTTGATTACTGTGCTAAGAATAATATTCTGCCAGCAACCCAGTTAATCAAAGCCTCTGAAATCAATAATGCATGGCAAAGCGTGGTGGAGAAAAAAGCGCGCTATCGCTATGTAATTGATGCCTCGACATTTTAAATAATTTTTAGATTGAGTAAGCCAAACGCCATACCCAGTATGGCGTTTTTTGTTGTTCCTTTTTTATTCGGTGATTTATCGCTTAAAGAGCGAATACTGCCGTAAAAACATATCATTATTTTTTTCTTTTGCTAACTTAAACTCTTTGGCCCCTCAAGGAGTAATAATGAAAAAAATAACCTTACTAAGTACGTTGTTGTGCTCCAGCTTTTTTGTTTGTAGCGAAGAAACAGATACAACCTTGAACGCTTATGCCGCTGGGTACGTCGCCAATTTTACCTGTAGTGCCACGTTTAACGCTGGCAAAAGCAAAGATCAAATCGATATTGATGAACTTACCGGTATTTATCCTTTAATTGCAGATACTGTAAAAACACTAAAAGCGAACATTGATACTGAGCATAAACGAGTCATTGTTGATTACGATAAAGATAAGCAACGTATATCGGTGTGGCGGCCTCGTTTAGGCTGTGTTGATTTACCCGTAGGGGCAAGCCTTAAAGCTGCAACACTCGTGCAAGCACCGTTTAAAGAAAACTTAGCCTACCAAAAGGATGATGGTAAGCCTTGGCAAACGCTAAATGGTGTTAATAAAGCGACGGGCAATAAGGCGCTTGATGAGGTTATTGCACAAGCTTTTACTCGTCATTATGGTGAAGGCGCACGAACTTCAGCAATTTTAATAGCAAGCCCTGAGGCGATTCTAGCAGAGCAATATAAAGCAGGTTTTACCCCAGAAACCGCACAGCGTACTTGGTCTGTTGCAAAAAGTATTGGCGCGAGCATTATTGGTGTGGCGGTAGCGCAAAAGCGACTTGATGTTACTAAGCCTGCGGGGCTTGAAAGCTGGTCTCACCCGCTTGACCCACGCGGCGAAATTACCCTTGAAAACTTGCTTCATATGGCATCGGGCTTAGACAGTAATAAAGCGGGCAATCGTACGGATCGTGTCTATATGGGCGGAGGTTTAGTGTCTGACACAGCAACGCATACTGCGTTAGAAGTTAAGCCAGGTAGCCGTTGGAAATACGCTAATAACGACACCATGTTAGCGCTACGTACCTTACGAGAAACGTTTAACGATGAAGCGAGCTATTTACGTTATCCATATGACAATTTACTCGATAAAATCGGCATGCAGCACACGTTTTTAGAGTCAGATTGGCAAAGTGACTTTATTTTGTCATCGCAAGTGTGGACTACTTCGCGGGATCTTGCTCGCTTGGGGCTATTACACCTGAATAATGGCCGCTGGCAAGGTGAGCAAATATTACCAAAAGACTGGTTA
Source organism: Pseudoalteromonas sp. P80D2 (assembly GCF_036680945.1). Taxonomy (NCBI): domain Bacteria; kingdom Pseudomonadati; phylum Pseudomonadota; class Gammaproteobacteria; order Alteromonadales; family Pseudoalteromonadaceae; genus Pseudoalteromonas; species Pseudoalteromonas sp. P80D2. The sequence continues at coordinate 92,878 of NZ_JAZDAR010000022.1, read as the reverse complement.
AGTTATATTAGTAAACCAGCCCCTGCTCAACCCCCTGTAACGGCACCAGGATACGGCGCACAGTGGTGGCTTTATAACGAACGTTTTCCTGAGTTACCAAACGATACCATTGCAGCGCGAGGCAACCGTGGTCAATTTTTAGTGATTATTCCAAGCGAGCAGTTAGTGATTGTTAGGCGAGGGTATGACCTTGCGGGTCTTAAAGGCTTTAGTGAACATGACTTTACCCGTGATGTTTTAAAAGCACTGGGCAGATAAAGTCAGGCAATAAAAAAGCTGCTTTGTGGCGTACAGAAGCAGCTTTGCTAACTGGAGAGTTAGTATCTACTACAAGGGCTCTATAGTGACATCCGCTTGGCCTAAACTTTTAAAGAACTGACTATCGCCCGTTATTTTGCCAAGTTTTATCAGACCATTTGCATAACTTTGCTGCTTATAAAAGAGCGCAAGGTTACCCCAAGGTGCGTAATAAGTGATGTCTCCTGCGTTAGCATCGGTGCCAGCAGGTAAGCCTTGTAGATTTAATTTCTCTGGTAAAGTGGCAATTTTCTCAGCATTGGCAAAGTCTTCTACTTTTAGAGTCAGTGGTAGAAGTTGATAAAAATGCTTAGCGGCATTGTTACTTTCTAGAGTCGCTTGCATAGTTTTGCCGTTACTGGTGAACTTTATTTGCATTTCACTTACCATCTTTACTGCTTTTTTAAATATTGCTTATCTGTTACTGGCTCTAACCAATCAACAACCTTACCGTCTTTTGATTCTTGAATAGCTAAGTGCATCATGGCTGTTTTATCTGTAGCACCGTGCCAATGTTTAACATTAGCAGGAATATGTACAACGTCACCTGGTTTTATAACCTGAGGTTGTCCATGCCACTGATTAACCCAGCCCATACCTGATGTAACAATTAAGGTTTGGCCAACAGGGTGGGTGTGCCAGTTTGTGCGAGCGCCGGGCTCAAACGTTACCATGGCACCAGCGGCTTTCGCTTCGCCATGAGCTTGGAAACTAGGCTCGACGCGTACTTTGCCCGTGAAATACTTGTCGAGCCCAGTCATTGGGTACTGAGTGCCATTTTTTTGCACTGTGATTTGCGGTAATTCTAAACGTTGTGAAGAGGCGTTTTCTGCATGACTAAATGCACTCATCGTTAAGATAAGGGTACCGATAATATACTTCATACTTTTCTCCATGTGTTTGTAACCGAACGAATCTTCATTTTGGCTAAAAACTGTGCCTTTAAAAAGTACAATGCACGCAAGTTATTGCCTATTAGTCCGAGGCGGCAAATTTACCACTGGTCAATATTGTATAACCGAGCGTATAGTTAAGTATCTTGAATTTAATTGGGTTGGTTATGCATTCAGATTATGATGCTATTGCTAAAATGAGCGCTGCTTTAGCAGATAAGATTGCGCCGCTTATTGGCCAGCAAGAAACCGCTGATAGCGTGATTGAGGATTTGTTTTTTTATCGACAAACACAGGCCGCCACCTCTTGTTCAATGTGTGTGGTTGAACCAAGTATTGCACTGGTGCTACAAGGGGCTAAAAGCATGACCTTGGGCGAAGATGTGTTCAAGTATGACCCACACAAGTATTTGATTACTTCAATTGATTTGCCTGCAAAAATGCAAGTTCTTGAAGCAAAAGACGACGCACCTTATTTAGGCTTAGTGTTAAAGCTTGATTTGGCTATGTTAGGTGAACTGATTTCGCAAATACCGCTCGACAAATTAAACAAGCAATCACTCAATAAGGGAATGACCTTAGGTGAGATGACTGAGCCACTACTTAACGCTTTTACACGATTAGTTGATCTGGTTGATGATCCGGAGTCTATGCCAGTGCTTGCGCCATTAATTAAACGCGAAATTTTTTGGCGTGTACTTAACAGTGAGCATGGGGCAGAGCTTCGTCATATAGTGTCAACAGGTAGCCAAGGGCTGAGAATTGCTCGTAGTGTTAAGTGGTTAAAAGAAAACTATGATCAACCCTTGAGTGTAGAGGATTTAGCGGGTCTTGCGAAAATGAGTAAATCGACTTTCCACCATCATTTTCGAGATCTAACTTCAATGAGTCCGTTGCAATATCAAAAGCGTTTAAGGTTAATGGAAGCAAGAAGGTTGATGGTTGGCGAGAGTATGGATGCCTCAGGTGCTGCTTTTAAGGTTGGCTACGAAAGCCCTTCACAATTTTCTCGTGAGTATTCTCGGTTTTTTGGTTTATCACCAAAACGAGATGTAGAGGCGTTTTTAGCAACGGCTAAATAGCCGGCTACATATAATACCAATGGGCAATAATAGTTAATTAAGCGAATTGGTATAAAAAACGAATGGGCATATCCCTATGTCCCATTCGTTACCATGAAACGTTTTAGTTAAAGACTTGCTGTGAAAAATTCAGCAATTTTAGTGAATGGAATTAAACCCACATCATCATATAAATCAACATGACCTGCATTTGGTACAACCAATAATTGTTTAGGTTCAGCAGCTAAATCATAGGCTTGTTGGCTAAACTCAAATGAGTGAGCGTGTTCACCGGCAACAAACAGTAATGGACGTGGTGAAATAGTCTCAATATCGTTAAATGGATAAAAGTTCATAAAACGCACATTGCTGCTTAATGTTGGGTGAGTTGTTAAATCTGCTGATGAACGCTCTGGTGTATATTCACCACGCTCAGTGCGGTAAAAGTCATAAAACTCTTTTGCAATTGGGTGTGAGCTTTCATCAATGTGATGGGGGCAGCCGCCAGTGTATTGTACTTCGCCACCAAGGTACTCAACATTACGTTGCTCTGCAGCCTCATCGAGCATATCTTTACGCATATCAAGATCAATAGAGTTGCCTAAACCATTGCGCGTTGCGCCACCCATGTCATACATACTAACTGTTGCCACAGCTTTGATACGTGGGTCAATTTTTGCGGCACTAATGATGAAACCACCACTACCACATACACCTAAACCACCAATGCTTTCTTTGTTGACGTATGAACGGCTAGCAAGGTAATCGACACCGGCACTGAATGACTCTGCGTATAAATCAGGTAGTACAGTATTACGTGGTTCGCCGTCACTTTCGCCCCAGAAGCTAAGATCAACTGCCAAAGTTACAAAGCCTAGCTCTGCCAGTTTAGTTGCATATAAAGTAGCACTTTGCTCTTTTACCGCACCCATAGGATGACCAATTACAAGTGCTGGAAGATTCGCACCTTTTTCTGCATTTTTAGGTGTAAAAAGATTACCGACTACATTCATTTGTAATTGGTTTTTGAAAATTACTTTTTCAAAGTTAACAGCATCGCTTTGGTAAAAATTATCAGTTGAGGTTGTCATAACACTCTCCTATTTTTTGATTAACAGGGACTGCAATTTGTTTTCACAATGCAGCTTTGATGAGGTTATTGTCGGTTATTTGTGCAGTTTGGCGTTATATTAGAACAGTCGATTTATTGCCTAAAAGTGTCGAATGTATCTTTATTTGCTTAAAATGAACATTAGGTAGCCCAAGTATGAGCACCTAATGATTTTTTAGGGTGTTTTTATAGTGAAATAGCTGGCAATGGCTGCAAAAAATAAGATAGCTGCGCTAACAAAGAAGGTAATAGGGTAGTCATAAACATCGAATAATATGCCGCCGAATGTTGAGCCTAGCGCTATCGAAAATTGAATAATTGCTACCATCAATCCTCCTGCAACTTCAGCATCTTTTGGTAAAGCACGAGCTACCCAGCTCCACCAAGCAACAGGCGCTGCAGTTGCAATTAACCCCCATAATCCAAGTAATACGATGTTGATGTTAAAAAGAGATATTTGATTAGCTAAACAAAATGCTATTAAAGCCATAACCGTAGGGGCAGCTATTAAGGCAAACGCTAAACTGAGTTTTATGACCTTACTGATCAATAAGGTGCCAATAAAGCCTGCAAAACCAATAACAAATAACACCATAGAGACTTGTTGGCTGGTGGCTTGAAACGCTGACTCTAAAAAGGGCCTTACATAGGTAAATAAAGTAAATTGCCCCATAAATAGCAGCGCGACAGCTAGCATACCAAAACGGACGAGTGGCTTTTTAAATAACTTAAATGCAGAAAAAGGTCCTTTTGATTGCTGCTGAGCTGGCATGCTAGGCAAAGCCTGCCATTGCCAAAATACAGCAATAGCGATAAATGGCACTAAACACATAAACGCGCCTCGCCAGCCAAGAACACTGCCTAAATAACTGCCAAGTGGTGCTGCAATTATCATGGCAAGACCATTACCACCATTAAATACTGCCAGTGCTTTAGGCACTTTTTCCTCGGGAACTAAGCGCATTGCAGAAGCAGTTGAAAGTGACCAATAGCCACCAATGACTAAGCCGATTAACGCACGACCAAGCATATAAACAGCGTAACTATCAGCTACAGAGATTGTTAAAGTTGACAGTAGCATTATCAAGGTCAGAGCGACTAGTAAGGTCTTTCGATCACTTTTAGCAAATAAAGGACTCATGAATAGACTTGTGATCACCGCAAAAAAGCCCGATATTGCCAACCCCTGACCAACCATGCCTTGACTAATTGATAAATCTTCAGCCATAGGTGTTAATAAGCTTACAGGCATAAACTCGCAGGCTATTAAGGCGAAAATACATAATGTCATCGCAAAAACCCCACTCCAATTAGCTTGCTGCTCGATAGGGTGATCATCTTGATAGGTTGAGTAGTTTGTCATGCTAGTCCATACAGTTAAATGTGATGGAGTATTTTTTCAGACATAGGTTGAATAGACTAGCTAATGAATACTAATATGCTTTATTAGTAATACTTATTAATAGGCTGGTGGATGATCAAACAAAACCTCAATGAATTGAACTATTTTGTCATTGTGGCAAGAACCGGCAGCTTTACACGTGCTGCGGCCCAATTAGGTGTGACTCAGTCAGCTTTGAGTCAGGCTATTCGTTCTCTAGAAGCAAATTTAGATATTCGTTTGTTAACCAGAACAACTCGAAGCGTATCACCGACACTCGCCGGGGAGCGTTTACTCAATGCAATCGGGCATCGTTTTGATGATATTGAAAATGAGTTAGAAGCGTTAACTGAACTCAGAGACAAACCTGCGGGTACGGTAAAAATTACTTGTGGTGATTTTATCATTCAGAACACATTACTCCCAAAACTGGCCAATGTATTAAAGCAATACCCAGATATTAATATTGAGTTTAATGTTAACTATGGCTACACAGACATTGTTGCTCAGCGTATCGACGCTGGTGTTCGCCTTGGCGAAACTATAGATAAAGATATGATTGCAGTGCCTATTGGTAAAGAGCTCAATATGGCAGCGGTTGCAAGCCCTGAGTATTTTACTAAGCATCCAAAGCCTAACACGCCAAAGGATCTTACTGCACATAATTGTATCAACATTCGCTTTCCGACTCATGGCGGTTTATATGCGTGGGAGTTTGAAAAAGAGGGGGAGGAACTTAATGTGAATGTACGCGGTCAATTAATCTTTAATACCTCTCATCATATTGTTGAGGCTGCGTTAAAGGGGTTAGGTATTGCGTTTCTACCTGAAGAAGAGTTTGGTGAGCATATAAAAAATGGTAATTTAATTAAAGTGTTAGCTGATTGGTGTCCCGCATTTCCCGGTTATTATTTGTATTACCCGAGCCGAAGGCAACCTTCGCCTGCATTTAAAATTGTGTTAGAAGCGTTAAAACAGCAATAGAGTGCGGTATTTAGATACCACACTCTATATTTATTACTTATGGCGGCCTTGTAAACAGTTCACCACATCAGCCAATGATAGGCCTTGGCGCTGCAATAACACAGTTAAATGATACAGTAAGTCTGCCGATTCATTGGTTAATTCATCGTTATCATGTTTCATGGCTGCAAGGGCAACTTCAACACCTTCTTCACCCACTTTTTGGCAACTACGGCTTAAGTCTTTTGCAAACAAAGACGCAGTGTAGCTTTTGCTCGGGTCATCGTCTTTACGCGAAACAATCACTTGTTCAAGCTCAGCTAAAAACGACAAGCTAGGTTTAGCATCATCGCCAAAGCAGCTTTGTGTACCAAGGTGGCATGTTGGCCCAAGTGGGTTTGCCAGGACTAATAGTGAGTCGTAATCGCAGTCGGTGTGCACTGAGACTACTTCAAGGTAGTTTTCTGATGTTTCGCCTTTGGTCCATAAACGCTCTTTAGAGCGCGAGTAAAAGGTTACTTTTTGTTTGTCGAAAGTGGCAGCTAATGCGTCTTGATTCATAAAGCCTTGCATTAAAATCACCCCAGAGCGTGCATCTTGCACGATAGCTGGGATCAACTCGCTTTTGGCAAAGTCGACTTGAGAAAGAGTGTCTTTGGTTAATTGCATAGTCTTGCCGCTACATTATTATCGATTAAAAATTGTTTTAGTTCGCCAATATCAATGACGTTCTTGTGAAATACGCTGGCAGCGAGCGCGCCATCAACTTGGCTTTGTTGAAACACATCAACAAAGTCTTGCATCGTACCTGCGCCGCCCGATGCAATTAGTGGAATATCGCACAGTGCACGCATTTTTGATAGCTGAACATTGTCGTAGCCTTTACGCACGCCGTCTTGGTTCATGCAATTGAGCACGATTTCACCAGCACCTAGGTCTTGCACACGCTTAACCCATTCTTCGGTTTTATAGCGAGTACGGCTTGATGCATTTGGGTCGCCAGTCAGCTGGTACACTAAATACTCGCCAGTGGTTTCATCATAAAAGCTATCAATACCCACAACTACGCATTGTTTACCAAACTCATCGTGTAGTTCTTTGATAAGCTCTGGGCGAGCAATTGCAGGGCTGTTAATACTGATTTTATCTGCACCACGTTCTAAAACACGTGCTGCATCAGCAACAGATTTAATGCCGCCCGCTACACAAAATGGAATATCAATGTGGCGCGCAATGTTCTCTACCCAATTGACATCAAGAAGGCGTTTTTCGACGCTGGCACTGATTTCATAAAACACCAGTTCATCTGCACCGGCATCGCTGTAGGCTTTGGCAAGCGTTAGGATATCACCAACCACTTCATGGCCTTTAAATTTAACACCTTTAACGACTTGGCCGTCTTTAACATCTAAACAAGGGATTATGCGTTTTGATAACATGCTAACGCCTCCTCAACATTAAAGGCACCATCGAGCAATGATTTACCTAAGATAACACCGCCAACACCCAGTTTTTTCAGCTTTGCAATATCATCCAGTGAGCTTACACCGCCTGATGCTTGAACTTTAATCTCGCTGTTGTGGTTGGTTAAATCTTCATAAAGTGCAAACGAAGGGCCGGTCATGGTGCCGTCTTTGCTGATGTCAGTACACAGAAAATCAACCACACCAAGTGCCACGTAAAAATCAACAAGTTCGAACAAGCCAAACTCAGATTCACTTAACCAACCATGTGTTGCTGGTGCCCAGCCGTTGTCAGTTTTATTAACATCTAGTGCGATAACAAAGTGTTCACTGCCAAATTTTTCAATCCACGCCTTTACTTGCTCACGCTTTTCAACGGCCATTGAGCCAATCACGACTTGGTTAGCACCGGTTTCAAGCCAATCAGCAACATCTTGCTCAGAGCGAATACCACCGCCAACTTGATAAGGAACATTTAGCGCTTTGGTTGCAGCTTGAATATGCTGCCACTGTTTTTTATTTGGATCGCGCGCGCCTTCTAAATCAACTAGGTGCAGCTTACCTGCGCCGCTATTTGCGTACTCTTGTAAGCGTGCGCCAAGTTCGTAAGGGTAAAATTGTGCGGTATCATACTTACCTTGGTATAAGCGCACAATTTGGTTTTGTAATACATCGAGTGCTGGAATAATCACGTTTATTTCTCTTATTTTTTGCTGCGCTTACAGCTGCCAATCTAAAAAGTTTTGTAAAAGTCGTGTGCCTACTTTGGCGCTTCGCTCTGGGTGGAACTGCATGCCTGCGTAGTTATCTTTGGCAACAATTGCTGAAAAAGCTTGCCCGTATTCACCGCTAACTAGGGTGGCATCGTTTACTGTGTGCGCAAAGCTATGAACAAAGTACACTTGATCTTGTGCTGATAACCCTTTGGTGAGGGCATGCTCTTTTAATACACTTAGGTCGTTCCAGCCCATGTGCGGTGAAGTTAATGTGCCCACATCTAAGTGCTTAACAATACCTGGAATTTTGCCAAGGCAATCAACATTGCCTTCTTCTGTGCTGTCGCAAAGTAATTGCATGCCTAAACAAATGCCCATCAACGGGCGCTGATATTCATCAATTGCTTGCTGCCAACCACCGTCTTTTAAGCGTTTCATGGCAACAGAGGCATGGCCTACTCCTGGTAAAATAGCACGTTCAAAGCCTTTTAGTTGCTCAGGTGAGGTGATCACCTCAGGCGTTTTCCCTAAGCGTTCAAAGGCAAAACGAACTGAGTTAATGTTGGCGCAACCGGTATTAATTATGGCAATCATAAACACCCCTTAGAACTTGCTGTTTGTTGCGAAGCATCTTTTGCAATCGCAGCGCGAAGTGCTCTTGCAAACGCTTTAAAAAGGCCTTCAACTTGGTGGTGACAATTACCATCGCTAACCGACAAAATAAGGCTCATGGCGGCATTATCACTTAAGCTTTTAAAGAAGTGCTCAACCATTTGTACGTCTAAGTCGCCGACTTTTTCACGGCTAAAATCAGCATTTAATACAAACGAGGCACGGCCCGATAAGTCAATTTGCGCTTCTGCTTTACATTCATCCATAGGGAGTGCAAAACCATAGCGACCAATTTGCGTTTTTGTACCTAGCGCTTGTTTAAGGGCAAGGCCAAGTGCAATGCCGATATCTTCAACTAGGTGGTGCTCATCAATGTGTAAGTCGCCAGTGGCTTGAATATTAAGTCCGATATTGGCGTGTGTACGAATTTGGTCAAGCATGTGGTCGAAAAAGCCAAGGCCAGTGCTAATTTCGCCATTTTTTGTTTGGTCTAAATTAACTTGCACATCGATTTGCGTTTCTTTGGTATTGCGAGTGACACGGCCTTCACGGTTCGCGGTTGTCAGCTTAGTGACAATGGCATCCCAACTGCCATCATACAAAATACCTTCGCAGCATAAGTTATTAGCAAGTCCGATATCTGTTTGGCGGTCGCCAATCACAAATGAGCGTGCTAAATCGACTTTACCTGAGCGCATCAGCTCAGTAAGTAAACCAGTTTTTGGTTTACGGCAGTCACAATTTTGCTCATCAAAGTGAGGGCAGATCAGAACTTCATCAAATTTAATCCCTTGGCTGTTTAAGATATCCATCATCTTGTCTTGGGCAATATCAAAATCAGCTGTCGGGAAGCTATCAGTGCCTAAACCATCTTGGTTTGAAACCATCACAAGGCGGTAACCTGCCGCTTGAAGTTGTAATAGAGCAGGGATCACATTCGGCAAGAACACTAATTTTTCTAGGCTATCAACCTGTTTGTCGGTGATAGGCTCTTCGATAATCGTGCCATCGCGGTCAATAAATAAATACGGGTTGCTCATGATAATTCCTGTTCTACTGTTTTGCTGGTCAGTGATAAACCATCTAACCAAATTTTTACTTGTTCTAGTTCTTGCTCGTTACCGATAGAAATTCGTAACCAATCATTTTCACCATATAAGGTGAAGGCACGCATCACGAGTCCTTGCTCAAGTGCGATATTAAATGATTGTTTGTCTTTTAGTTTTAAGGTGACGAAGTTACCTTCACCGCTCAGTACTTTGATAACGGCAGGTGATTGCTCAAGCCAGCTTTTTAGTTTGCCTTTTAAGCTATTTAGAATAGTCACCTGACGGCGCATTGAAGCGATGTTGTCACTACTTAATGCATCTGCTGCAATGCTCGCCACCACCGTTGATACAGGGTAAGGCGCAATCACTTTACGAATAGGTGCAAGCAGCTCGCTGTTGGCTAGCGTGAAGCCTGTTCTTAAACCCGCAAGTGCAAATGCTTTTGATAAGGTTCTTAGTACCACAAGGTTACTAAACTCGTTGATTAGGCTTGCCGCTGTTTGTTCTGGGCAAAATTCTATATAAGCTTCATCAACCACTACAATCGCTTTACCCGCAAGTTGTTGGGTGATTTTTCTGATTTTGTCTAAGCTTGTCATGCTGCCGGTAGGGTTATTTGGGTTACAAATAAACACCAGCTTTGAATCAGCAACTGCAGTGACAATTTCATCAACCGTGCCTTTTAATAACAGCTCTTGAGTTAAACCGTTAATCGCAATGTTGTGGGTATCAGCAGTGACTTTGTACATGCCGTAAGTTGGCAAAAAGAGTGCGATGCTATCTTTAGCTGGGCTACAAAAAGTACGTACTAATAGCTCAATACCTTCATCAGCGCCACGAGTCATCAGTACTTGCTCTGGCTCTAAATTAGCATAGCAAGCGTAACGATTGATCACTTGCTGAGGCTGCGGATCTGGGTAGCGATTTAAATCAGCTAAATTGATATTTGGCGTACGAGAATAAGGGCTTTCATTGGCATTTAACCAGGTTGTGCCTGTCAGCTTTTCACTTTTCGCCGAACTGTAGGCTGTAAGCGCTGCAATGTTATCTGGCAACAGCGTTGTTATTTTTGAATTATCGCTCATTGTTCATAGCCTCAAGACGAATTGAAACAGCATTAGCGTGAGCATCAAGCCCCTCTGCTGCAGCTAAAGGTAAAATTGCTTTAGATAATTCACGTAAGCCATTTTTACTGATGGTTTGCACTGTGTAAGTTCTAAAGAAGTCCAGTAAGTTTAAGCTCGAATAGGTCGCACTGTAACCATACGTTGGTAGTACGTGGTTCGTACCCGATGCATAGTCTCCGGCAGACTCCGGAGTGTAATCACCTACAAATACTGAGCCGGCATTTTTCACTAAGCTTAAATAAGGCTGCGCATCAGCAAGCTGAAGAATAAGGTGCTCAGGGCCATATTCAGCAGACACTGCAAAGGCTTGCTCAACCGAGTCGACTAATATCAAGCTTGAGTTAGCAAGGGCTTGCTCGGCAGTGTCTTTACGACTCAACTTTGCTAGCTGCTCTGTTAATGCTTGCTGTGTTTTTTCAATAATGCGTTCGCTGTTACACAGTAAAATAACCTGTGAATCCGCACCGTGCTCTGCTTGCGATAATAAATCTGCCGCAATAAACTCTGGGTTTGCACGCTCATCAGCAATCACTAGCACTTCAGAAGGGCCAGCCGGCATATCAATCGCCATGCCCGGAATAGTTTGCGCAACAAGTTGTTTTGCCATGGTGACAAAGCTATTTCCTGGGCCAAAAATCTTGTTCACTTTAGGCACTGATTCTGTACCGTATGCCATTGCTGCAATGGCACCTGCGCCGCCACTTTCTACAATGGTTTTAATACCACATAGCTTTGCCGCATATAAAATGGCAGGGTTGATGGTTTCGTCGGCTTTTACAGGTGTAGTAAGCACAACGGTTTGTGCACCACTTAACTGTGCAAGCACCCCTTGCATAATCACTGACGATGGCAGTGGCGCACTGCCACCTGGCACGTAAATACCCACCGCTTCAATGGCTTGATATTTAAGTTCACACAATACGCCAGGTTGCGTTGTTAACTTAATGTCTTTAGGTAATTGTGCTTGGTGAAAGCGTTTTACATTGGCATAGGCCATTTCGATGGCGGCTTTTAATTCGTTTGATAATAACTGCTCAGCTTGATTAATTTCTTCAATTGGCACTAATAAGCGAGGTGTTTCGCGCTTATCAAACTCTTTTGCCATTTTTAATAACGCTGCGTCACCCTCAGTTTTAACTGCATTTAAGATGTCGATGCAAATTGCTTCAACCTCTTTACTTGCAGTAACAGCAGGGCGGGTAAGAACCGCCTGCTGTGCTTGTTGATTTTCCTCATTCCAGCGAAACATGGATAATTACTCCATCATTTTTTCAATTGGCATAACAAGAATTGAGTTGGCACCTAGTGCCTTTAACTGTTCCATTGTTTCCCAGAAAAGGGTTTCGCTGCTAACCATGTGTAGTGCTACATAATCGTCGCTACCAGCAAGTGATAGTAAAGTCGGTTGGCCTGTGCCAGGTAGTAAGTCGCATACTTCATCAAGCTTTGCTTTTGGTGCGTGTAGCATGATGTATTTACTTTCTTTTGCTTGGCGCACACCACGTAAACGCGGCATTAACGTGTTGATTAAATCAAGTTTACTTTGATCAGTAAGGTCTTTGTTTTGAATTAAACATGCATTTGATTCTAAGATGGTGTCGCCTTGCATTAAGCCATTAGCTTCTAAGGTTGCGCCAGTAGACACTAGGTCACAGATTGCATCAGCTAAACCAGCACGCGGAGCAACTTCAACAGAGCCCGTTAACATGACTGTGCTTGCATTAATGCCTTCACGTTTTAGGTACTGGCTTAAGATTTCTGGGTAGGTAGTGGCAATGCGTTTACCTTCAAACCAGCTTTTATCTTGTGGGCCAAGTTCTTGTGGCCATGCAAGTGCTAGGCGGCAGTAACCAAAATCAAGTTTAGAAAGTTTGTTTACTTCGAATGCCACGCCTTGGCGTTCGCGTTCGGCTTGAACTTCAACAAGTACGTTTTCACCAACGATACCTAGGTCACACACACCGTCCATTACTAGGCCCGGAATATCGTCATCTCGCACGCGTAGTACGTCAATTGGCATGTTGGTAGAGTGTGCGATTAAACGTTGTTCACGAAGATTTAATTTAACACCAAGTTGCTTTAGTAAATCTTGGCAGTCTTTTGATAAGCGGCCGCCTTTTTGGATGGCGATTCGTAAACGGTTGGTATTGCTCATTATTCATTTTCCTTTAATTCAAAAACTAAAACCCCGAGGGAACCTCAGGGCGAAAATAAATAATTTGGTTGATTACTCGCCAGAGGTTCCTTTTAGGAATAACCTCTCAGCGAAAAACCTGACAGGCTATTCCGGTGAATGATGGTGATGATGGATAGTTGTCAGATTGAAGCGCATAATTTTTCCTGTATTGCACTCGTTTGTATAAACCAGTGCGTAAATCTGTTTAAATAAGTTACGTATATAGATAAACATGCTTTGCTAATCTTTGGCAAGCATTTTTTTGCGAAATTAAAGTATATCTTATAACTGCCGATATATAATGGTTATATAGTAGGTACAGCAGGAGGTACAAATGGATATCATGATCCCCTTTTTAGGTCGAATTACGCGCTTGCAATTGGAAAGTAAAGGTGCGTTTCATATTGCGGGCGTAAAAGATGCGAACGTGCAGCGAATTGAGCTTGAAAAGCGCCAAAAACGTGAAATAGAACGCCGCAAAAAAGCCGCAGAAAATGGCGATAAAAACAGTAAAAATGCCATAGAAGAAGATGAAGAGGGTAATAAACACCTAGATACATGGGCTTAATACTCCATATAAGAATTTGTTTTTATGCAACTGAGTGTTTTTTTCTGCTAACGTTAAGAGACACTTGTGTTGTTACTTACAAGGCAATTCAATGGAACGACCTTTATTACCATTAAACGAGCAAGCTAGACTTGAAGAGCTTCGTTCGTTGAATGTTTTAGACTCTCAAAGTGAGCCTGCCTTTGACCGAATAACTCGCCTTGCCCAACAATTTTTCTCTGTACCCATTTGTGTTATTAGCTTAATTGACGAGCATAGACAGTGGTTTAAGTCATGTGTGGGGCTAGATGTGACAGAGACCGCAAGAGATATTTCATTTTGCGCCCATGCAATTTTATACAAAGACCCGCTAGTAGTTGAAAATGCCTTAAACGATAAGCGTTTTGAAGATAACCCACTGGTAATGGGAGATCCGAATATCCGTTTTTATGCGGGCTGCCCAATTACACTTAAATCAGGAAATAGAATTGGTACTTTGTGCCTTATCGATCATCAACCACGCAGTTTTAGCAAACAAGAAACTAAAGCGCTAATAGACTTTGCTGCAATCGTCGAGCGAGAGTTTGCAATTATGCAGTTAGCCACTACCGATGAGCTTACCTTATTGCCTAATCGTCGCGGCTTTATTGGCACTGCAGAGCATTACCTTGATTTATGTATTCGCCAGCACTTAAAAGCAAAATTAGTGTTTATTGATATAGATAATTTTAAAACAATTAACGATAAATTTGGTCATGCCGCTGGCGATAGAGTACTGAAAGATTTTGCAGGATTACTAGAGAACTGTTGTCGCAAAGCGGATTTACTTGCTCGTTTGAGCGGTGATGAGTTTGTGATTTTATTTACAGATTTAAATAGCAGTGAATGCGACACTATAATGCAGCGCTTGTTATTATCATTCAGTCACTTACCTAATAGCTTTAATAATCAAATTGAGCTTAGTTTCTCTTATGGCATTGCTGATTTTTCTGATCAGCAGCCTTGCTCGCTGACTAAATTGCTGTCTGTTGCAGACGCGCGAATGTATGCAGAAAAAGCACAAAAAAAGGCTCGATAAACGAGCCTTTAAAATAAAAAACAGTGCTTAATTTTTCGCTTCTGCTGATTGAATACTACTTTGGATCAGCGGCGAAATTGTTAAACCTTGTACGATAATCGAGAAAATCACTACCACGTAGGTGACAATAACAATTAGGTTGTGAAGATCTGAGCCTGCAATCATCACTTGATCGCGTGGGATAGCAGCTGCCATTGCTAGTGCTAAACCACCCCGTAAGCCACCCCAAGTGAGTATTTTCACCGAGTGCTTATCGTATTGGCGATACTTTTTAAAGAATACAAATGGCGCACCTACACTTATAAATCTCGCTAGCAACACCACAGGTACCATCAGTAAACCTAAGCCAATTTCTTCAAGAGTAATCGGCATAGTGACAATTAGCATACCGATAATCAAAAACAGCAAGGCATTTAAAAAGCTATCGGTGGCATGCCAAAAGTCTTTTACGTAGCGAGTATCTTCAGGCCCCGTACGCTCTGTTGCTTTTGAACGAGTAATATTGCCAAGTAAAATACCACTGGTGACCATAGCAAGCGCACCTGAGATTTCCCAAATATTCGCTGCTGCAAAGCCGGCTGTTGGAATGGTCAAGGTTAGTAGCAAACGAATGTTCACATCGCGGCTATTAATAATTAAAAAATGCCCGACTAACGCAATCACGAGACCAAACACGATACCGCCAATTGCATCAACTAAGAACAATTCAGCAACGTCAGTAAAGGTGGCTTCGGTGCCATAAAAGGCCACTGAAAATATCGTTGTGAAAATCACCAAACCAATACCATCATTAAACAAAGACTCACCTTCAACTTGCACAGAAATACCTTCTGGGGCTCGCATTTGTTTAATAATGGCTAAAACTGCAATCGGGTCAGTTGGGCTGATTAAAGCACCAAACAACAAGCAATAAATAAACGGTACTGGCCAGCCTACAAAAGCAAACAAATAATAGCTTAAGTAACCAACGATAACCGTTGAGGTAATGGTTGAAAATAATACTAATGCGGTAATTTCCCACCGTTGCTTACGAAGGGCTGCTAAGTTGATTTCCAGCGCACCTGCGAATAGCAAAAAGCCGAGCATGCCTTTTAATAGCAACTGATTAAAGTTGATACTAGAAACAATTTGGGTCATTTCGAGGGCGGTAGTATCGCCAAGCATTTTAACGGCAAGAATAAGTAGTAAAGAAATAACAACAGAGCCAGTTGTTATAGCAATCGTGGTTTGCATTTTGAGGATGAATTGGTTAGCAAAAGCAATAAAAATAGCTAATGCTGAAAGAAAACAAATGAGGTACCAAGCATTCATTGTTTGACCTTAAATATTTGTATAACAAGACGCAGAAAGCAGTCACTTTCTGGCCGCATATAGTACGCCTCTAAAATAGGTATGTCACAGTGTTTATGCGATTTTTATGACATTTTAGAGTAAAAATTCAAGGCGCTGATTGCATATGTATAATCGCTGTTAATAATGTCTCAAAAGAGACAAAATAAACCTGATAAAAGCGCAATAGTGATAACCTCAGTTAGGTCAATCAGCCTGTTTAAATTGAGCTGATTCTTGGCTGGTATTAATTGCCCTAATTGGATAAGGGATCACAATTCCTTCTTCTGCGTAACGTTGATGTAATGCTTTGATAAACGCAGATTTCACCCAAAAGCGATTAAAATACTCTTTTACTCTTAACATGACTGTAAAGTTGATACTTGATTGATCAAAGGTATGAAAGACCACAAAGGTCTCGTAATCATCAACGCCCCATTCATGGCTTTTTAATATCTGCCTAGCAACATCCAACGTAACCTGCTCAACTTTTTCAAGGTCTGAGCCATAATGAACACCCACTTCAACGGGGACGCTGAGCTCTTTTTCTGGGTAAAAATAGTTAATGATGCGCGATTTAGACAGCTGACTATTGGGGATCACTATCATGTTATTTGGCAACATTTTTACCCAGGTTGAGCGCCAACCAATTTTCTCAACAAAGCCTTGATCGCCACTTTCAAGCTCTATAAAGTCGCCGACCCGAATAGGTTTATCAATCACCAGCTGAACGCCAGAAAAGAAGTTTTCGAGTGTCGGTTGTAAAGCCAAAGCGACGGCAAGAGAGGTAATGCCCAAAGAGGCAATAATCGGAGTGATTGATATACCCAACGTGCCTAATAACACCAATAAGCCAACACACACAATTGCGCAGCGGATTAATCCTTTAATGATGCTATGACTATTGGAAACTACCACTGAGCGGGCACTGTAATAATCAATGGTACCAAATAAAAAATGATCTAAAAATAACACTAAGGCAAAAATACAAATGGCTTTAGCAGTGGCCGCAATAGGTAAGGGGTGCTCAGCCATAAAGCCGGTGGTGTTTAATAACTGACCAAAAATGATCACAAGCACCATCATTGTGCACAAGGTCAATGGTGTAGACAGTGAGTCAACCAGTAATGAGTCGAAAACAAAGTCGGTTCGTTGGGTCCATTTCTTTAAGCAATAGATGATTACAAACTTTAATAAAAACAAAGCTGTGGCGGCTAATACAGTACCACCAATGACGACCAGCCATGGCTCATTTAGCCATTCGTTTTGTATCAGATCAGTAATCATGCTTAGTCCTTAAATCCTAGATACTTGGCATTGCTGCAAGTTATGTACCCAGACTTTTTCTATGGATATCTAATCCTTTTAGCTGTGAATCACAAATAATAAGGTGAGCAAAATAAAAACAAATAAAAGGTACAAATGTTTAATAAATGTTATTATTTTGTATCAATAAATTTACACGGATAGTTTATCTGTTAACAATTAATAAACTTAAAATTTATTATCCTACTGTTAATTAAGGGCTTTTATTTTAGAGCTAATACTTTGTTTGTAAATTTTTTGTTTCATTTTCAATTTCGCTCCATTCAATCTAGGCTGGTCACTAATCGGGAACAGTGCAGTCCGGTTACTAGGAAAATATTAAATACATAACAATCTAACGGAGCGTAAACGTGAATTTATCTAAAATCACATTAGCAACTCTTGCTGCTTTTGCTTTGACTCAAGCAACAAGTGCAGTAGCTGCGAACAAGAAATACCTAAACGAACAAACAGGGATTAACCAAGCTTTGCAAACCAATGCGTCATCAGTATTGAGTGCAAATCCAAATCAGTTAGTTGGTTTAGGTGCAGGGAATGATTTAGTTGTATTAAAAGAAATCAAAACCAGTAACGGCAACACCACGCGCCGTTATCAGCAGATGTATCAAGGTCTACCAGTTATCGGCGATACGGTTAGCCTCACATTTGATGATAATGGTCAATTAAAACGTGCACATGGTGCAGCGGTGTATGATATCGCCGCCGACATCGACTCAGTGTCTCCGGCACTAAACAAGAAAAAAGCAATGGCGAAAGGCCTTGCGAACTCACCTGCTGCAATTAAATCGGTTGGGTTAAAAAAGCATAATGAACAGTCACGTTTAGCAATTTGGCTTGATGAAGACAGCGTTGCACACCTAGTGTATGAAGTATCTTATGTGACTTATGGTGATAACCCATCTCGTCCGTATCAAATTATTGATGCCAACAGCGGTGAAGTTTTATTTAGCTTCGATAACTTACAACATGCTAGTGCAACAGGCCCTGGTGGTAACTTAAAAACCGGTAAATACATCTACGGTACTGACTTTGATAGTCTAGATGTTACCCAATCTGGCAATACTTGTACGATGAATAACGCCAATGTAAGAACCATTAACTTAAATGGTAGTACAAGTGGTTCAACAGCGTATTCGTTTACATGTCCTGAAAATACCTTTAAAGAAATTAACGGTGCGTACTCGCCTTTAAATGATGCGCATTATTTCGGTAATGTAATTTTTAATATGTATAACGATTGGGTAGGCACTGCACCATTAACTTTCCAATTAAAAATGCGCGTTCATTACGGCAGTAATTACGAAAATGCGTTTTGGGATGGTAGTGCTATGACCTTTGGTGATGGTCAAAATACCTTCTATCCACTGGTAAGTCTTGACGTATCAGCACATGAAGTAAGCCACGGTTTTACCGAGCAAAACTCAGGTCTCGTTTATTCTGGTAAATCAGGTGGTTTGAATGAAGCGTTCTCTGATATGGCAGGTGAAGCGGCCGAGTTTTACATGAAAGGCTCAAATGACTGGTTAGTGGGTCAGGAAATCTTTAAAGGTAACGGTGCATTACGTTACATGAATAACCCAACCCAAGATGGCAGCTCAATTGATCATCAAAACAATTACTACTCTGGTATGGATGTACATTACAGCTCAGGTGTATTCAACAAGGCATTTTATAACCTTGCAACCACACCAGGTTGGGATACGCAAAAGGCGTTTGTTGTGATGGCGCGCGCTAACCAACTTTACTGGACTGCCAGCACAAACTGGGATTTAGCAGGTAACGGCGTGATGGATGCGGCGTGTGATTTAAGCTATGACCCAGCCGATGTTCAAGCAGCGCTTGCGGCGGTTGGTGTGACTTCAAGCTTAAGTGCGGGTAGTAGCTGTGGTACAACTGAGCCACCTCCGGGCGGTGATGAAGAGCTAACCAATGGCGTTGCACGCACTGGGATAAGTGGTGCGGCGAAAGAGCAAATGTTCTTTACTCTTGAAGTACCAGCAGACGCAACGAATTTACAATTCAATACAACAGGTGGAAGTGGTGATGCAGACCTTTACGTTATGTATGGCGCAAAACCAACACTGAGCAACTTTGATTGTAAAAGTACTTCATCTACTAGCACAGAAAGCTGCGCTATCAGTAATGTACAAGCGGGTACTTACTACGTAATGGTAGAAGCGTGGAATCAAATTTCTGGTGTATCACTTACAGGTAGCTTTGATTCGGGCAGCGGTGGTGGTGTAACACCAATAAACCGTACTGAGTCTAACTTAAGTGTTGGCACAAATAGCTGGACTCGTTTCACGCAAGAGCTAGATGCGGGTTATTCGTCACTGGATGTGACTATTTCTGGTGGCTCTGGTGATGCTGACTTGTATGTGAACTTTGGTTCTCAATCGACAACATCGAGCTATGATTGCCGCCCATATAAAAACGGCAATAGCGAAACCTGCACATTTACAAACCCACAAGCGGGTACTTGGTATATCGACCTTCGCGGCTATCGCGCTGCAAGTGGTGTAACACTCACCATTTCGGCTAACTAGCCACCCTTTTAGGGAGCTTCGGCTCCCTTTTTTATTTTCATTAAAATGCAAATCATAAAAGGATTGATTATGACAACCCGCCTAATACAGTGCCTAGTGGGCTTTGCCACACTGTCACTGAGCCAACTAAGTTATGCAGCGCAAGACGAAACAATTTGGGTCACTATTGATGCCCTGGCTGCAGAGCACTTTCAACAAGATACAGTAAGTAAACGTAAACAAAGCAGTAATTTTGCGATGCAAAAATCGGCTTTGAATCAAGTTAATTTTATGCGCGTTAACAAGCAGGATATCGCTGGTTTAAGTGAGTTTATGCACGATAACTATCATCGCTGCGGTGGTTTTGTAGCCCATGACTCATTAGCAGATGCCGAGCTCTATACTCAGCAATTAAATGCTGTATCTCAGACAGCTATGAATGCGAGCCTAGTAAACTACAGTATTGATAATGCCGCGACAGTTAACGCGCTAATATCATCGATTGATAGTAGTGAGCTGAGCGATACAGTTAATAGCATGATGAACTTTCATAACCGATATTATTCAGTGCAAAGTGGTATTGATGCAGCTGATTGGTTAAAGAGCCATTGGCAGCAAATAGCCAGTAGCCGCAGTGATATAAGCGTTGAGTATTTTAACCATAGTTTTTCGCAATCATCAGTTATTGTGACCATTCCTGGTGCAGAAAAAGCAGATGAAATCGTCGTTATTGGTGGTCATTTAGACTCAATCAATCAGTCTAATCCAAGTAATGGTCGTGCTCCTGGTGCAGATGATAATGCCTCTGGTATTGCAGTGCTCACACAAACCCTCAAAGCAATTGTGGAAAATAACTACCAACCTCAGCGAACCATTCAAATTATGGGGTTTGCCGCTGAAGAAGTGGGTCTTAGGGGCTCAAAAGATATTGCTCAGAGTTATAAAACTCAGGGTAAGAATGTTGTAGGTATGGTGCAGTTTGATATGACTGGCAATAACGGCAGCAGCACAGATATTGTGATGATGACCGATTACACAAACTCTTCGCAAAATCAGTATTTATCGCAGTTGCTCGATGCTTACCAGCCCACAGTGAGCTATGGCTTTGATCAATGTGGTTATGGCTGCTCAGATCATGCCTCTTGGTATCAACAAGGGTTTGCCGCCTCAATGCCATTTGAATCAACAATGAGTGATATTAACCCATTGATCCACACATCAAATGATGCCCAATTTGATGCGGCTCACGCGAGTAAATTTGCAAAATTGGCAGTGAGCTATGTTGCTGAAATGGCAAAGAACGCTGGTGATGTGGTAACTGAGCCGACTAATCAGCTTGAAAATGGCGTAGCTAAAACAGGTTTGTCGGGCGCAGCAAAAGAGCAGCTATTCTTTACGCTTGAGGTACCTGCAATGAGCAGTAACCTTGAGTTTGTAACCGAGGGCGGTTCGGGCGATGCCGATTTATACGTTAAATTTGGCAGTAAGCCGACCTTACAGGATTTTGATTGTAAAAGCACAACCTCTACAAGTAATGAAAGCTGTGTGATGTCGTCAGTTCAAACTGGCACGTATCATGTCATGGTTGAAGCGTGGAATGAGATTTCGAATGTGTCACTCACGGGAAGTTATAGCACCTCAGGTGGCGGCGAAAACGTTGACCGAACTGAGACAAACGTGAGTGTGGCTACCGGAAGTTGGCAGCGCTTTACTCAACAAATACCCGCAGGCCTCAGTAATTTAACAGTGACTATTTCTGGCGGTAGTGGCGATGCAGATTTGTATGTTAACTATGGCTCAGCGTCAACAAGTTCAAATTATCTTTGTCGGCCGTACAAAAATGGTAATGAAGAAAGTTGTCAATTTGATAACCCACAAGCTGGTACTTGGTACATAGATTTACAAGGTTATCGAGCTGTATCGGGCGTTACATTAACGATTCAAGGACAATGATTTAAACCCAATCATACTTTTAACCATGAGGAAGCAACGCTTCCTCATTTAGTCTTGCCCTTGGCAAGTCAGTTACGTAAAATCTGCCCATCACTTTTAATCTATTGGCGAAGTTTATCAAACAACTTTTCAGTGCCACTGGCCCCCTTGCACTTTCTCTTGATGGATATACTCCTCGGCAGCCACAAATTGACATGGCTGTTGCAGTTGACGATGCCTTAAAAAAACGTCACCAATTAGTGGTTGAGGCGGGCACAGGCACGGGTAAAACCTATGCTTACTTAGCGCCTGCGTTAAAATCAAAAGGCAAAACCATCATCTCAACGGGTTCAAAAGCACTACAAGAGCAGTTGTTTCACCGTGATTTACCCAACTTAGTCAAAGCACTGAGCGCCACTAAAAAAGTCGCCCTTTTGAAAGGACGCGCGAATTATTTGTGTACGTATCGTTTAAGTCAGCATGTTGCGCATGTTCCAACAGATGATCCTGATGTAATGCATCAACTCGCGATGGTGGCAAAGTTTGCCAGTGAAACCCGTTCAGGCGATTTAGCAGATTGTATTGGCATAGAAGAAGACGCCAAAGTACTGCCTTATGTTAGCTCAACCGCTGATAACTGTTTGGGTAAAGAGTGCCCCGATTTTCAAGATTGCTATATTCGTAAAGCCCGCTTAAATGCCATGGAAGCTGACGTGGTGGTGATCAACCATCATTTATTCTTTGCTGATATGGCTGTAAAAGACACAGGCTTTGCTGAATTAATGCCAACGGCAGACGCCTATATTTTTGATGAGGCTCATCAACTCAGTGAAATTGCCAGTGACTATTTTGGTGAAAGTGTTAGCACCAAAAAGCTGGTGGATTTAATTAATGACTTACGAGCAATTTACCGTGCCGATATCCCCGATATGCTGCAATTAGGTAAAACTCTCAACAAGTTAGAAACTAGCGTGGCAGATTTACGCTTGCAGTTTGGGGTTGATGGTAGCCGTGGTGATTGGCGTGAAAAGCTGGCTGATAAAGATATTTGTGCAGCACTGCACCGGGTCATTAGCGACCTCGACTTTTTATACCAAGTATTAAAGTTATGCTTAGACCGTAGCGAAAAAATAGAGCATCCGTTTGAGCGTACGCTGGCCTTTAAAGGTCAGTTAGAGCGGGTATTTGATACCGCACAAACGGGCTATAGTTATTGGTATGAAACCACTCGCCGATACCTAACGGTAAACATTACACCGCTTAATGTATCGGCTAAATTCGCACAAATGATGAAAGACACAGGAGCAGGCTTTGTGTTTACATCGGCGACTCTATCGGTCGATAACGAATTAGAACACTTTAACGCTAGCCTTGGTTTAAAACCAACGCAAAGCATGATTGTTGAAAGTCCGTTTGATTACCAACAACAAGCGCTACTTTGCTTACCGCGCTACTTACCTGAGTCTCATGCGAATAATATGCCTCATGCTATTATCAAGCTGACCCTTGAGTTGATTAAATCAGCAAAAGGTCGCTGCTTTGTGCTGTTTACTAGCTATCGTATGATGCATTTAGTGGCGGAAGGTTTAACCACACAAATGGATTATCCGGTTTATATGCAAGGGCAAATGTCTAAACGCATTATCCTTGAGAAGTTTACCCGTCACGGTAATGCCGTTTTACTCGGTACAGCCTCATTTTGGGAAGGCGTAGATGTTAGAGGCAGCACATTAAGTTGTGTTATCATTGATAAATTGCCGTTTGCCGCACCAGATGACCCATTATTGCAAGCAAAAATGCAAGATTGCCAGTTACAAGGCAAAGACCCATTTGCGCATATTCAATTACCCCAAGCGGTCATTGCATTAAAGCAGGGGGTAGGGCGACTTATTCGCGATAGTAAAGATAAAGGTGTGTTGGTTATTTGCGATAACCGCCTAGTAACACGCCATTACGGCCAAGTATTTTTAAAAAGTTTGCCACCCATGCGCCGCACGCGCGACTTAGCAATGGCAAACGCGTTTTTAGAACAGATCAATTAGAGTAACTTAGATGATTAAACACAATATTCTTGCCTTAGATGCATCAACTGAAGCTTTATCGCTGGTGCTACATTATCAAGGGCAAACATTTCATCATTTTGAAGAGTGCCCTCAGCAGCACAGCCAAAAGATTTTGCCTTTAATTGATGAGTTACTCGCAAAGGCGCAATGTAAACTAACCGATTTAGATGTAATTGGTTTTGGCCAAGGACCGGGTAGCTTTACGGGCGTGCGTATCAGTGTTGCGATTGCACAAGGTTTAGCTTATGCCGCACGCTTACCTTTGGTTGGCGTATCAACATTGCAGATGATGGCGCAACAAGCGTTTGAACAAGATCAAGCCAGCGATGTGTTTTCTGCCATTGATGCACGTATGGGTGAGATTTATTACGCTCATTATAAAGCTGATGATAATGGCTTAATGACGCTTGTTGATGAAGAGCAAGTCATTAAACCTGAGTTGCTAACGTTACCTGAAACAACGGCGGCAGCGGTGGGGACGGGTTGGCAGACCTATCCTGCACTTGTTACAGATCTGGCAAATGTAAGTTTAAATGAAAACATTTTACTGCCTGATGCGAAGTACATGCTGGCCTCGGTTGCCACTGCATTCGCTAACGGTGAAACGGTGACTGCAGCTAATGCGCAGCCTAAATATGTTCGTGATACAGTGACTTGGAAAAAGCTACCAGGCCGAGAATAACAGAAAGAATAACGGGACTTGCGTGCCCGTCAGTTATGGCACATAATTTAGTCATGTTTGATGTGGAATTACGAGTTTGACTTTACCTATTGGCTCAGGCTTTTATACCGGTGACATTCCCGGTCAATATAGCCGTAAAAATACCGTTACTGATAAGCCTAAAGCGATATCAGACCAAACGGCTGAGCAAAAATCGTCAACAGAGTATGTTAAATCAAGCCCTCAAGCTGTTGCTATTGCTGATGAATTTAAAGCTGAGTCGCAAAGCTATCAGCAAACAATTTATGATAAACCAAGCAACCCAAAAACCAGTCGCGCTATTTCAACCTATACGGAATTTGCTAACTTAGAGCGCCGCGCCGAAGTGCAAAGCCTTATTGGCGTTGATGTATATGCTTAGCTAATTGGTAAAACTGAATTCACAAAAAAAAGCCTAAACAAAATGTTTAGGCTTTTTTTATGCTTGGACTGTATTCAATATAAATTACTGTTTAATAAAATCAATCAGCTTGTCGGCAATCGCAGTATTGTTTTGCGAACCGTAGAAATCTTCAGCACGTTTACCATAGGCAAATACTTGTACATCAATAGCGGTGTGGCCGCCAGTAGTCCAACCTGTGAAGCTGGCATGATTGATGATATCTTTTACTGCAAGTAGCAACGCTTTCTCGCCCATTTTCTTAGCTTGGCTAAGCTTAATGCTGTTTGCATCAGTAAACTCGATATCAGAATACTTTTGCCATACTGCTTTTAAGTCATCGCTTTCAAGTAGATCTTTTGTGATAGTGCCAGCTGTTGCTTTAACACCTTTAACAATGTCAGTTTCCCACTTATATTGACCATGAGCACCGAGTGTTAAGCCTCCTGTTGAGTGATCGGCAGTGATAACAAGCAGGGTATCAGGGTTTTTATCTACATACGCTTTTGCTTGTTCAATCGATTTAGCAAAGTCATCCATTTCGCCCATTGCACATGCAATGTCGTTTGCATGACCACACCAGTCAATTTGGCTACCTTCGATCATCACAAAGAAACCTTTGTCATTTTGACCATTAAGTAAATCAAGTGCTTTAGTTGTCATTTGCGTAAGGCGCGTTGGATTTTCGTCAAGCGCAAACGGTAAACCAACTTCAGCAAATAAACCAAGAGCAGGAACTTGCTTTAAGTCATTCATTGCTGCAAAGTCATCGCTGTATTGATAGCCAGCCGCTTTAAACTCTTCTACAAGGTTACGGTCTTCACGAACGTAATATTTCGTGCCGCCACCTAGCATTAAATCAACCGGTAATTTACCTGCGATTTTGTTATCGATATAGTCGTTAGCAATCTCGTCGTAGTTACGGCGTGATTCGTTGTGTGAAGCAAAGCTTGCTGGTGTAGCGTGATTGATTTGCGAAGTAGCTACGAGTGCTGTTGTCATGCCACGCTCTTTAGCAACCTCAAGCATGGTTTTTACTGGTTTTTTATCAGTATCAACGGCAATTGCGCCATTATAACTTTTATGACCACTGCTCAGAGCTGTTGCACCTGCTGCGCTGTCTGTTACATAGGTATGATCGTCAGGGTAGGTATGTGCCATACCACGCAAAATAGTATCGAAAACAGTTGGGTCAACAACTTTAGTATTTGGATCATCTTTAAAGTAACGATATGCAGTTGTGTATGCCGGGCCCATACCATCACCAATCATATAAATGATGTTTTTTGGTGCTGATTCAGCCATTACTGAGCCTGCTGAGCATAATAATGCTAAAAGACTTAATTTTAATTTCATTGATGTAACCTTATTATTGTGCCCTTATTTATACTGCGAGGATTATTGTATACTAGCCAGACGATAAATAAACGCCTTTAAGTTGAAACGCTTAATAAATAGGAGTAATTGTGCAACCTTTTTCTTTTCAAACTGGCACTCAGGCAATGCATGGCCTAACCTTTGGTGATGGCGAAGAGGTTGTGATTGCCTTACATGGTTGGCTTGATAACGCACATAGTTACATACCTATGTTACAAAATGCGCAGCTAAATCAGCGTTGGTATTGCCTTGATTTTCCTGGCCATGGTTTATCTGATTGGCGAAGTAGTGACGCCCATTATTACTTTATTGACTACATTGATGACGTCTATAAGTTTATTGAGTCGCTTGATGTAACGAAAGTGCATTTAGTTGGCCATTCTATGGGCGCTATGGTCGCTGGCGTTTTTGCGAGCTGCTTCCCTGAAAAGGTGGCATCGGTAAACTTTATTGAGGGAATTGGCTGCGTTACAACCAACAGCAATGAAATGAGCGGCCAACTTCGTAAAGCGATATTAAATAGAGCGCGGGTAAACAGCAAAGGCCCTCGTGCATTTGACTCAATAGCGCACATTATTAGTGCAAGGCTTGCAAGTGGCGACCTTGAATACCCACAAGCAGAGCTTTTAATGACACGGAATAGTTACGAAAAAGCAGGTAAGTGGTATTTAACAACCGATCCTAAGCTTAAAAATCACTCAGGATTTCGCTTTGATGAGGCACAATGTATTGCAACCATCAAACAAATTAACGCACCATGTCAGCTTATCTTAGGGGATAAGGGTTACCCTTTCGTTAGGGATAACCTAGAGGCATATGGTAAATATTACAAGGAGTTAAAAATTCATGAGATACCTGGAGGTCACCATTGCCATATGCAAAGTCCTGCATTAACCTTAGAGCACATTCATGCATTTATTGGGCAGTATAAAGCAAGTTAATTGTATAATTGCACCAAATGTGGGATTATCTGCACCATTAGAGTATTTACTCCATTGAGAAACGGCCTTAGTTAGATTAAGGTTATTAAAAAATATAATTATAAACAGGAGCTAAGAGTGGAAAAAATCTGGCTTAAACGCTACCCAGAAGGTATGCCTGAAACAATCGACCCTGAGCATTATCACTCGCTACTCGACTTGTTTGAAAAAAGTTTTGCTGACTATAGTGACCTTCCAGCCTTTACCAACATGGGTAAAGTGTTGACCTATAGTGAGTTAGACAGTGCTACAAAACGTGTTGCGTCGTACATTCAAAATGATCTTGGTCTGAAAAAAGGCGATAAAGTAGCGGTGATGATGCCGAATCTACTGCAAACGCCTGTAACTATTTTAGGTATTCTTCGTGCAGGCTGTGTAGTGGTAAACGTAAATCCACTTTACACCGTGCGTGAACTAGAGCATCAGTTAAATGACTCAGAGTCATCAGCAATTTTCATTCTTGCTAACTTTGCCGATACCCTAGAAAAAGCATTACCAAAAACCAACGTTAAGCACATTGTGGTTACCCAAGTGGGTGATATGGTGGGCGGCCTTAAAAAGCACATCGTTAACTTTGTGGTTAAGCACGTTAAGAAAATGGTGCCTAGCTACTCATTGCCAAATGTAATCAAATTTGCCGATACACTTGCTGGTAACGAAGCAAGCTATAAAAAGCCAGATGTTGATTTAAACGACTTAGCATTCTTGCAATACACAGGCGGTACAACGGGTGTATCTAAAGGTGCAATGCTATCGCATGGCAACATGGTTGGTAACCTTGAACAAGTTTCAGGTTGTCTAGATAACGTTTTAGATCGCGGAAAAGAAGTGGTTATTACAGCACTGCCGCTTTATCACATCTTTGCTTTGACTGCGAACTGCCTAACATTTATGAAATACGGTGGTTTAAACGTACTTATTACAAACCCTCGTGATATGCCTGGCTTTGTAAAAGAGTTAGCACAACACAAATTTACTGCGGTAACAGGTGTAAATACGCTATTTAACGGTTTACTAAATACCCCAGGTTTTGCTGAACTTGATTTCTCAAGCCTAAAAATGTCACTTGGCGGTGGCATGGCGGTACAGCGTCCAGTTGCTGAAAAATGGCAAGCTGTAACAAAAACCAAATTAATGGAAGGTTATGGCCTAACTGAGTGTGCACCACTTGTAACTGTTAGCCCTTACGACCTTGAAGGTTATAACGGTTCAATTGGTTTACCTGCTCCTAGCACTGATATTAAGCTTATTCTTGAAAATGGTGAAGAAGCAGCGAAAGGTGAGCCAGGCGAGCTTTGGGTTAAAGGCCCACAAGTTATGCAAGGTTACTATAACCGCCCTGATGCAACAGCCGAGTGCTTAAAAGACGGTTGGTTTGCAACAGGTGATATTGCAACTTACGATGATGAAGGTTTCTTCTATATTGTTGATCGTAAGAAAGACATGATTATTGTATCTGGCTTCAACGTGTTCCCAAATGAGATCGAAGAAGTTGTTGCTATGCACGATGGCGTGCTTGAAGTAGCGGCAATCGGTATCCCTCATGAGGTCAGTGGCGAACAAGTTAAAGTTTTTGTCGTGAAAAAAGATCAATCTTTAACTGAAAAAGATATAATAAAGCACTGTCGTGATAATTTAACGAACTATAAGGTGCCTAAACTCGTTGAGTTTAGAGATGAACTACCAAAAACAAACGTTGGTAAGATTCTAAGAAGAGCCTTAAAGGACGAAGAAAAATAATTAAAGCCGGCATTAGCCGGCTTTTTTATGGTAAAGAAAGGGGTATAAGTGCAATATCAACTGATCGAAACTCAAAATCAATTAAATGATTTTGTAGAAAAAATAACAGGAAAACCGGTACTGGCAATTGATACCGAGTTTATGCGTCGTCGTACGCTTTACCCTGAAGTTGCACTTATTCAAGTATATGATGGTGAGCATTTAGCGTTAATCGACCCACTGGCTGAGTTGTCGCTTTTTGATTTTTGGCAAGTACTTAAAAACCCAGAGGTGTTAAAAGTATTGCATTCACCGTCAGAAGATATTGAAGTGTTTCAAAAATACGCTGGCTTTGTACCAACACCGCTGTTTGATACCCAATTTGCTCTACAAATACTAGGTCATGGAAACTGCATGGGCTTTGCCCACATGGTTAAAGAGTTACTTGATATCGAAATAGATAAAAGTGAATCGCGCACTAACTGGTTACAGCGACCGCTAACAGAAAAACAACTAGATTATGCCGCTGCCGATACGTATCACTTACTGCCTTGTTTTGAAATTATTAAAAAACAAATTGATGAAGCTGGCTTTTTTGACATCGTGATCAGCGAAAGCGAGTTAGTCGCGCAAAAACGTGCTTACCAACCACCAGCAGATCAGCTTTATAAAGATATTAAAAATGCTTGGCAATTACGACCGCACGACTTAGCAGTATTACGCGAACTTGCCGCATGGCGCCGTGAAAAGGCAGAGCGCAAAAACCTCGCGCTTAACTTCGTGGTAAAAGAGCATAACATGGTTGAAATTGCTAAGCGTAAGCCTGCAAGTCTAAATGCGTTACGCAGAGTACCGGGTGTTGAGCCAATGGAAGTGAACCGTTCGGGTGTTGAAATTTTAAAATGTATTGAGCGTGGTAAAGCCGTTCCTGATAGCGAACAACCTGCACAATTAAAACGTTTAATTGATTTTCCGGCATACAAAAAAGCGGCTAAAGATATTAAACAAAAAATTACCAAAGCTGCAAAAGAGCAGGGTATTCCTGAAGATGTATTGGCCTCTAAAAAACAGATTAACCAACTGATCAGCTGGAATTGGAAGCTCGATGCCGATGAGCGTAAAGCTGCATCAAAGCCAGATCTGTTTAACTCATGGCGCTATGAGTATGTGAAAGACGTACTTAAAGAGTGGCAAAACTAAGTAACTAACTTTTTAAAGGGCTTTTGTATGCTTTGTATTCGTACTAAAAGCCCTGAAACTTACTGCGTTTACGCGTAACCTCTAGCCAATGCAGTAAGTTATTATCATATCTTTTAAGTCGTTGTTTTTGTTTCGACGTTAAATAATAAAATGGCGCGAATATAAAGTAGCCATGACCAATGATTACCACACAATTAAAACCATATTTAGAGTATTGTTTAATTAGTTTAGTTTTGTTTGGTTCAATATGAACATTTCCAAACGCTGAGCTATAAAAAATACCGTGTCGACATATAGTCAGCTCATTTTTACTGCTCAATACCAATAAAATAATTATTAACGATGTAAGCATAAAAGCCAGCAAAAGCAGGTCATAAAGTGGATGCTTTTGGGATGTCGCTTTTAGAATAGACAATGTTAAGACGGCTAAAGTCACGAGGATCGCAAGTGTGCTTTTCTCTGAACTCTTCCTTAAATTCAATACTTTCATTCTCAGTCCCTGAGAGGCTTTTTTAATATAGTACTTCGCTACTTAGATAAAACAATCTGCCGAACAAATGAAAGTAAACGCTATTTTTAATGTTTTATTATTAATTTTTAATGCTGTGCTTTATTTAGCTTGTTGAAATTAAATAAGATGTTAAACGATGAAAGATATAAGAATAAATGTAAAATAGGTTGGTAGAATAAGTCACGTTATATATCTTCATTAAGGATTATGAGCCATTGAAAACTGCCAAGCTGTTCTTTGCACATATTTTTATTAAAATGATCGACGCGAGCATATTAATGTATTTAATTTTACATAAAAGATTTTAAAAAACTTGTGATAGCAATGCCTTAAGTAATTTGTTAAAACTATATCAAAGAGGTAAGCCACATAACAAACCGCTGTAGATCTGGGAGGAACATGCTGGGATTAAAGAATGTGAATCGTCCCCGCTTGTTAATATAGCCATCCTTTTTGTCCCTATGCTAGATGGGTGGTACATTTAAGGATATTCCCGCAATTAATTTTGACGTTGGTATTTTAAAATATAAACAGATGCATTGAACGGAAATTTAGGAGTGCTTTTGTGAAAGGGACTGCATTCATTCTTCTCATCGTAGCAGTTTTCGGTATTCTAAAACTCATTGCTCCGAAGATTGTGGAGTTTTTGCCTGAGTGGGTAAATGGACTTATATTTCTCATTGTATTTTTGGTTTTGTGTTTTCAATTTGGGCGATTTATCTTTAAACACCGAAGAAAGGACGATTAGCTGTTCGTTTTAAAGCGTATAACAAACAATTTAAGCCGTCGTTCGGTCGTTTTTACTGAATGTTTTTGACATCAATAGAATTAAGATATGGAAAACTATACACTAGCAGGCTTGGGGTTGCTAATAGTGTTCAATATTTTGATTAGTTTAGAAATTTATAAAAGAAATGATTTTGAAACTTTTCAAAAAGTAGCACAAATAGTTCTGGTTTGGTTACTCCCCGTCATAGGTGGAGCTGGAATCTTGATATTCTATAAAAGCATAGATAAACCAATTAGGAAACCAGAAAGCTTTGCAAAACGTACTGAAGGTAGTAGCTCTTGGCAAGATGAACCTTAATATAGAGCTATGAGTGAACGACTTTTTAAATCCAAGCCATGAGCTCACGTGTTTAAAGCGAGCTCATTCCTATAATAACCTTACAAACCAAGTAAAATTTTATCTAAATTTTGTTTCGATTTAGCAACGCTTTGTAGTGGGGTTAATCCAGTTGGGTATTCTTCTTGCTCAAGCACTAACCACTTGGTGTTGCCGTGCGACTCTAAAGTATCGATGATGGCAGGCCAATCAATATTGTTTTCGCCGATAATCGGGCTCATGTTGCTACCCTCAATCGTACGAACTTTAATGTGCGTAGCAAGCGTGCGGTTAGGGTACTTTTTAATAAAGTAGATTGGATCTTTAGCTGCGTAATTAACCCAGCCAATATCTAACTGCAATGGCATGGTATTGGGTGTGTTACTGGCAATATAATCCCAAAATGTAGCGTTATTAAATGCATTAAACTCTTTATTATGATTGTGAAAACCGATCTTCATATTAAAGCGAGTTGCATAATCACTAACTTTAGTGAGCTCTTTAACCAGTGACTTAACCCCTTCAGGATGCCATGCTCGCTCATCCCAAGGTACATAGAGTGTGGTAACACCAAGGGTTTTGTAAAACAGCAGTGTGCTATCAATAGTGCTTTCGGTGAGAGCATCAAAGCCGATGTGGGCACTACTGGCAACTAAACCTAATTCAGAGAGCTTTGCTTTTAAGGCCGCTGGGTTATTTGAGTATGGGCCAAAATCTCCGGCAAACTCAACGCCGTAAAATCCCATTTCGGCAAGTGATTTAAGCGTACCATTAAAGTCATTTTTTAAGGTGTCTTTGACTGACCACAATTGCACACTCACTGGCAGTTTTGCGAATAATTGACCACTAAATACAAGGCTAATAATGAGCAATAAAATGCGGGTTTTAAACATACTTAAATCCTAAAAAAAGCAGGGGAGTGACCCCCTGCACTGTGTTACAAATAACACAAGGGGGAAAGTTAATCGGTATAGGCGTACTCGCTTAAACCAAGCTCAGCTAAAACTTGATCTAAATGGGCTTTTGCTTCATCAGAAGGGCCAGGGTAATCACCTGCAATAGGCACATTACCGAGGTAACCAATGTCTTTACAGCCTTCAGGTGTACAGAAAAAGGCAGCAAGCACTAACTCTTTAAAGCGTAAAAAGGCTTTACCAATACGCTGAAATTGCGCAGGTGTTTGCTCGTTTAAAAACGCAATATCGTCTAAAATAGCGCGATGTTGCTTTTCATTAAGTGCAACAAATTGCTTTTTAAAGCGAAGCTGCGCTTCATCGTTAAGCCACGCTAATGAATTTAAAATTTTAATTCTATCGCGTTGTTGGCCTTCATAAGGCGCGCTCACCCATTCATTAATAACTGCCGGTACTTCTAGCTCACTGGCTGAAGGAATAGCGCCCTCGCGTGGCACAATGTAATCAGCTAATAGCGCTACTAACGTAAGCTCGTCTGCGGTTAAGGTTAGTGGCCAAGGTGATTCTGGTGGCATCACCAAATTAGGGTCTTGACCATAGCCTTTAGCGGTCACAGGCTTAATATCTAAATCAGGCCAATGCTCTTTTGCAGAGACTGCACCGTCATCTTCAAGTGCTTTTGTGCAACCTGCAGTTAAACCAACCGCTGAGCCTGCTGCTAATAAGCCAAGCCATTTTAAAGACTCTCGGCGGCTCATGTTAGAAACATAGTTATATGAGTCGTGTTCGTTACGATGATGCATAATTAAAGTACCCCGTTATCAATTTGTTGAGCAAGCCAAGTTGAATTACGCATTGCCAGTGTCATGATGGTGAGCGTACAGTTTTTATGAGGGTTAGAAGCAAATACGCCCGCATCCATTACAAATAGGTTATTACAATCCCATGTTTGACCCCATTGATTGGTGACTGAGTCTTTCTTTGAGCTGCCCATTCGTGTGGTGCCCACTTCGTGAATGATTTCGCCACCTTTTGAAATTGCTTTTTCAGCAGGCGGGAGTTCGCCAACGGTCGCCCCCATGTTTTCTAGAATTTGTTTCGCGGTTTTTAAACCATGTTCGATTTGCTTTAATTCTCTGTCAGACCACTTAAAGTGGAATTTTGATACTGGAATACCCCATTTGTCTTTAACGTTTTCGTCAATTTCCATGTAGGTATCTTTGTTCGGTAACATCTCGCCACGCAGCGCAAAGCCAACGTAAGAGCCATATGCTTCACGAATTTGTTGTTTAAGGGCAGGGCCATAACCTTGTTTATCACCCGACACCCCCGAGCCCGGCTGACCAAAGCCACTGCCAATTTCAAAGTGATAACCTCGTGGGAAATCTAATTCATTGTTAGCTTGTGCTTGATGACCCCACCAAGGAATAAATAAGTGGTTAGCGGTATGTCCATCTTCGTTATAACGTGGGCGACCTTTAAGTGCCGGAATTTGCGCACCTAACCATGCACCCGTCGAATCCATTAAGTTTCGACCTACTTGGCCACTTGAGTTAGCAAGGCCTTTCGGGTGCTTTTTATTCTTTGAGTTTAATAAAATACGTGCTGATTCACAGGCGCTGGCCGCTAAGATAACCACATCGGCATCAATAGCGTGTTCCGTTACTGTGTGTTTATCAACATAAGTGACGCCCGTGACTTTACCTTGCTCATCAACCTTAACTGATTTAACCATAGCATCGGTAATGACTTTTAAGTTTCCGGTGGCTTTTGCCATTGGCAGTAATGATGTCGTAGTTTGGAAAGCAGCACCAATTGAGCAACCAGAGCCACAAGGTGTTGCATAAAAACACGCCATGCGATCATCTTTCGGGCGAGTTAATACCGCGCGATGCATCGGCACTGCTTGAATGCCCATTTTCTTTGCAGAAGCGGCAATTAGAAGTTCAGGCACACGCGGTTTTGGTGGCGGCTGTAAAATACCCGGTGACGAATCTGGCATATCTTCATGGCCTGTATTAGTGCCACATACGCCAACAAGCTCTTCTGTTTTATCGTACCAAGGTGCTAAATCAGCGTATTCAAATGGCCAGTCGGCACCGTGACCATCACGGCTTTTACCTTTAAAATCGTGCTCACTAAAGCGTAATGAATAGCGGCCCCAGTGGTTTGTTCGACCACCTAACATACGGGCGCGCCACCAATAAAAGTCGCTCCCTTTGGCGCTAGTGTATGGCTCATCAGGTACTTGCCAGCCGCCATCAACGGTTGCATCGTAAAAGCCAAAGTTTTTGTCTTTGTTACCTGCACCCATAAGCGGGGCTTCGCTGTTACGACGAAACATTGGGCTTTCTGTTTTCGGGTCATAATTACGGCCCGCTTCAAGTAATAACACTTTGTGACCAAGTTTAGTTAGTGTATAAGCGGCCATTGCACCACCAGCACCAGAGCCAACAACCAATACCTTGTGTTTAAATTCAGACATCTTATAGCTCCTTGATTTTTATATTTTTAAACCACACTTTGTCACCGTGGTCTTGAAGCCCAATATGACCTTGCTCAGCCGTTGCAAAGTTTTTCCAAGTTGCAAACTTACTGCCTTTAACAAGGGTATTCCATGTTGTACTACCAATCACAATGCTGGTGGTGCTAATACCGTTTTGCCAAACTTGTAAGTGGTTGTCTTGCATTTTTATACGCACGTGGTTCCAGCTATTTGCTGGCTTGTGCGCCGCAACTGGTGCAGCAAATAAATCGTAAATCGAACCTGCTAAGTGCGAGTCAATTTCGGTATCTGGGTGTTCTTCGTTATCGATAATTTGAATTTCAGGTGCATGAGAGTAAATCATCTGTCCGGTTTCATCAGCCAATACAAAAATACCGCTATTACCTTTGGTAGAGATTTTCCAATCGATCTTTAATTCAAAGTTTTGGTACTGCTTTTTAGTAAGCAGGTCGCCACCACCTTTGGTTAATGTCATAGCGCCATCTTCAACGACCCATGCAGGATTTAAAGATTCGCTTTTAAAATTACGCCACTGCGACATATCTTTGCCGTCAAACAACAACTGCCAGCCAGCTTGCTTTTCTTGTTGTGTAAGCTGATTGTCAGCCGCATTAGCGAGTGCACAGCTACTAACGGTGAGCATTAAAGTCAGTGCTTTAAGAGATTTAAACATAGTGTTCCTCGACGATTTACTTGCTTAAGACGCACATTTTTCGGTGCGTTTGTTGTTATTAATTACTAAATGCAACCCAATGAATGCGACGATTAAAATAATTGGGAAGATCAGTAGGTTTTGTAATACAGCCTGTCCGGCTAAAATTTCAATTTGTTCTGCGCTTGCGCCACTTGCTTCTGCTGATGAGCGTGCCGTATCTATCCAGCTACCAATTACAGGGTTCCAGATGCTCATAGCAAACATGCCTGCACCGCCCATTAACGACATACCCAGCGCCCCTGACTTTGGAATGTATTCAGCAACGCAGCCAAGCATGGTTGGCCAAAAGTAGGTAACGCCAAGTGCAAATAATATGGCTGCCATATAAATCATGCTGCCCTCGGCTTGGCTCATCATGAAGATACCTAAGCTTGCACAAATGGCAGAGCCAAGTAATACACCGGTAGGGTTGAGCTTATGCACAATAGGGCCTGCAAAGAAGCGACCAACCGCCATTAGGCCAGTGATCAAGGCTAATACCACCATAGGAGATGCACCCGATGAACCTAAAATACGCTCAATCCATTGTTGTGTGCCAAATTCAGTGGTTGCGGTAAACGTCATGCAGGCCATTAAAAAGATGTATAACGGCGTAAATAAGTGGCGAATATTGCTGCTGGTAGAGTGAGTGCGTGTATCAAAGCGTGGGAATTGTGCTTTGATCAGCATAGCGCCATAGATAACCGTAGGAACTAAAATTAACGCCACTTGCCATTGCCAGTTTAAACCCGATCCCGACATAAAATTCGACGCAAGTGCGCCTATCACAATGCCTCCAGGGAACCAAACATGAAAACGGTTTAGCATAGTGGTGGTGTTTTTAGGGTACATTTCTGCAATCAGTGGATTACAGCCCGCTTCAACAGCCCCGTTGGCAAAACCAATTAAAAAGGTAGAAACCAGTAAGCCCCAAAAACCATCAGCAGTGATAGTTAAAACAAGACCAAGTAAATGACAAATAAACGCTAAAGCCACTAATTTCTTAGCGCCAATGGCATTATAAATAATACCGCCGACCATAGTCGCAACGGGAAAACCTAAAAATGCCATGGCATTAACCCAACCTAATTCGGTGTCGGTTAAGCCAAACTCACTGCCAAGTTGACCCAAAATACCAGCACGAATGGCAAAGGTCATAGAGGTCACAATCAGTGCTATACAGCAAAGCCGAAAGACTATGCGGTTATAATTATTGTTGTCCATATTGTGTGTCCTGTGTGTTCAATTGTTGTCGGTTTTATAAACCTAAAATTCGATTATTACGCTCAGTGTTTGTTGCGCCACTGGCAAAATCGTCAAAGGCTTTGTCTGTTGGGTTTATTATGTGTGCTTTAATAAACTCAGCGCCTTCTCTTGCCCCATCTTCTGGGTGCTTTAAGCAACATTCCCATTCAAGTACAGCCCAACCATCAAAACCATATTGAGTTAACTTGCTGAAGATTTGCTTAAAATCTACTTGGCCATCACCTAAAGAACGAAAACGCCCCGGTCGGTCTTGCCAGTTCTGAAATCCGCCATAAACACCTGAGCGGCCATTTGCGATAAATTCGGCATCTTTGACATGAAACGCCTTAATGCGCGAATGATAGATATCGATAAACGCTAAATAGTCGAGCTGTTGCAATACAAAATGGCTCGGATCATAAAGAATATTCACGCGTGGGTGATTATTGGTTGCCGCTAAAAAGCGCTCAAATGTCACACCATCATGTAGGTCTTCACCCGGATGCAATTCATAACACACGTCCACGCCATACTCGTCAAAGCAATCTAAAATGGGTAACCAGCGCTTAGCAAGTTCACTAAAGCCTTGTTCAACAAGCCCTTGTGGACGCTGTGGCCACGGGTAAAAGGTATGCCATAAAAAAGAACCCGAGAATGTCGCATGGGTTGTTAAGCCAAGGTTTTTACTTGCTTTAGCAGCCATCATCAGTTGCTCTGTTGCCCACTTTGTTCGCGCTGCAGGGTTACCTTTTACATGCTCTGCGGCAAAGTTATCAAACATTTCATCGTACGCAGGGTGTACAGCAATTAACTGGCCTTGCAAATGTGTTGATAGCTCTGAAATTGTAAGTCCATACTCTGTGGCAATACCAGTGACTTCATCGCAGTAATGCTGGCTTTGAGCTGCTTTTTCTAAATCGAAAATTTCAGGGTTTGAGGTTGGCACTTGAATCGCTTTGTAACCTAAACCGCTTGCCCATTCACATAAACCTTGAAAGCTATTGAACGGGGCTTGCTCTGAAATAAACTGCGCCAAAAATATTGCTGGCCCTTTGATTTTATTCATTCTTTATTATCCAATCTGTAATTTGTGCCATTTAGTATCTTGTTTAGCTGAAGCAACAACATGCTCAATAAACGCCATACCACGCACAGCCTCATTGATGCCTGGCACATCAAATGCTGAATTTATTGCGTTATCGCCTTGCTTAAATGCATGAATTTGTGCTGCAAAATTGCTGTAAATGTTGGCAAATGCTTCAAGGTAACCTTCTGGGTGGCCGGCAGGGGCACGCAGGGCATTTTGCGTGTCAGGGTGTAATTCACCCACGCCTGCTCTAAGTAATGTTGCGGCTTGATTGTGGCCTCGTAGCCATAAGTTATTAGGCTCAAGTTGCGACCATTCAAGGCTGGCTTTATCGCCATAAATACGCAGGCGTAAGTTGTTTTCATCGCCAACAGCAATTTGGCTTGCCAGTAAAACGCCTTTACAGCCATTATTGAATCTAAGCAGCACAGTGCCATCATCATCGAGGGCTCGGCCTTCAACCACATGATTTAAATCGGCGCAAAGCTCGGTGATTTCGAGATCAGAGACATACTCGGCTAAGTTAGCTGCATGCACGCCAATATCGCCCATACAACAACTAATGCCAGCCTTACTGGTGTCTAGACGCCAGCTCGCTTGCTTTGAGCCCTCGTCTTCACTTTGAGATAACCAGCCTTGGGTGTACTCAACAATCACTTTACGTATTCTGCCTAGCTCGCCAGCTTTAACGCGATGCTTGGCTTCTTTGACCATAGGGTAACCAGTGTAAGTGTGGGTCAACCCATATAAAACTTGCTGTTTTGCAATAATGCTTTGTAATTGCTCTGCTTCTGCAAGAGTCAGCGTTGCAGGTTTATCTGATAACACATGAAAGCCGTGCTCAAGCGCCATTTTCGCGACCGGAAAATGCAAATGGTTTGGCGTGACAATAGCCACAAAATCGATACGCTCATCAGCAGGTAATTTTGCTTCTTCGGTAAATAGCGTTTGGTAACTGTCGTAGCAGCGGCTGCTATCAAGCCCAAGTAGTTCGCCAGTTGCTTTACATTTGTTTGCGTCTGAACTGAATGCACCTGCAACAAGCTCAATCATTCCGTCTAATCGCGCTGCAATTCGATGAATAGCGCCAATAAAGGCACCATCGCCACCGCCTACCATTGCCATGCGGATCTTAGCTTTGCTCATCTTAAGCGCTCCTAATTTAAATAGTGTTTGCTACTGTTAATATCATGTTATTGATAATAGGAAAGCTTAGCCAATAAGCGCTAATAAAAATTCGGTTGACAATGCAACAAAATCGGCGTTTAAAATATATAGGGCTGTTCTTTATTGAGACAAAATTAAGCGATGGATATTCAAGAAATAATAAAAAAAGCTGGCGTAAATCAGCTAATTGCTGCATTTGATTTACTGCCAGATATCCTCTTTTGGGTAAAAGACACAGATAGTAGAATCTTGCATTGTAATCAGCATTTTATTGAGCATCAGGGTTATAAAACACTGGAGCAAATATTGCTAAAAACAGACTTCGATTTTTCACCAAAACACCTCGCGTTTCAATACGTCAATGACGATAAACGGGTGATGGAAGGCTACATAGTAACCGACCGTTTAGAGCTTAACCAAACCCAACAAGGTGAGCTTGGTTGGTTTTCTACATCAAAGCATGCTTTAAAAGATCACGATGGCAATGTGATCGGCACTTACGGAGTGACCCGACATTTACAAAAAACCTCAAAAGCGCTTTCTCATGTAAGGGCAATTGAAGAGCCGGTAAAATTTATTCGCGAGCATTATCATCGTCAGATCAGCATTGATGAATTAGCAGAGCTTGCACACTTGTCGGTGAGCGCCTTAGAGCGTCGTTTTAAAAAGCACTTAGCAAAAACACCCAATCAATTTATTAACGAAGTGCGGCTAGAAAATGCCCGCAAGCTACTGATTGAAACGCAACTGCCCATTTCACAAGTGGCCTACCAGTGCGGGTTTTCTGAACCGAGTTACTTCAGTAAACAATTTCGGCGTTTGTTTGGTGAAATCCCTTCACAAATGCGCTCGCAATTAGGTGATTAAATTGCCTCTCTTGCCATTAAAATAGCCCCTTGCTCTGCACTGGCAAGGGCGCGGGTTAAATGCGCTTTACTGGCATCAGTTAAGTAAGGCGTGATAGCACTAGCAATACCGCCCATCAAAGTAACGTTTTCAATACCTTGCTTTTCAAAGTAAGCGATATAGCGGGTAATGTATGCGCACGCTTCATTGATTAATTGCTGGCAAAAAGCATCGTCAGAATGGCTAAAAACGAGCGGCGCAAATTTGGCAAGCTCAGCCGGGCGCGCTGATATTAAACGCTGACTTAACGCTTGGCTTGAGTGGCAGTTAAGTTGGGTGAGTAGGGCATCTATAGCCGCTGAACTATGCGCAACACCATCAAGTACTGCAAATGCTTTTCGGCAAAGTTGTAAGCCTAACCAACCACCACTGGCACCATCGCTCAGTAATAATCCGTAACCACCTAATTCGCTAAATTGGTTTTGTTGTTGGTAACCCGCACAAAAGCCCGTACCAAGAATAATCACTGCGCCATCATGGTGTTGATGTGCGCCTTTACAGGCAATTAGCATGTCTGTTGAGAGGGTAAACTTGGCAAAAGGATGCTCCCATTTGGTCATAGCTTGATAGGCAGAGTCGATATTAGCACCGGCAAGCCCTGCATGCGCATAAGTGTTTTTCAGCTCGCTTAAGGCAAGCCCTGCCTCATGAAAAGCAAGTTCAGTAGCGTGAAGTATTGACTCTTGGCTTTGTTGGCAGCTGGTGGCCACGTTTGCTGAGCCACTTATGGCTTCGCTAAGTAGTGAGCCATTTTCGTTTTCTAAACGAACTTTACACTTACTGCCACCGCCATCGATACCTAAAAAATACGTTGCCATGATTAATCCTTTGAAAGAAGCTTATTGATAGCCTCAGCGTTAATTGCACCGTTTTCGTTGTGCACACATGAGTGTACATGCACAGCTGCATTGGCTGAATGGTTTTTTATTAATTGCCAAAGAGCTTCAGCGTTTTCTATGGTCACACCACCCCCCATAACAATTTCTATCTGATTAGCGCTGTGCACTAAGTATGTGTTGAGCTGATTTAGGCCATCAACAGCACTTTGGCCGCTTTGCCACGGCGTGCCTGCTGTTAATACGCGGTCAACTCCTAAACTAATCAGTTTATCAAGTGCGCTTAACGGGTTTGTTAGGGTGTCGAATGCACGGTGAAAGGTCACCATCAGACCATGCTGTTTGGCTGTGGCAACTAAAGAGCGGGTCACTTCTAAATCAAGTTCGCCGTGTTTAACTGCCCCAAATACCACGCCATGCGCTCCCGCACTCGCTGCCATTGTTATTTGTTTTTGCATAACTTGGTGGCACTCAGCACAAACAATAAAATTACCTGCTTTGGGGCGTATCATCACCACTAACTCTGCACTATTAGTCAGGCTTTTTACAGCGCAATCAATCGCATTAACACTTGGTGTTAAGCCACCTAGGTGTAAATTACTGCACAATTCAAAGCGCTTTGCGCCTAAGTTACTAGCCATTGAAATGTTGTTAGCGAGCTGCTTAAAGCACCCTTCGTTTAGGCATACTTCAAGAAATTTACCATTTTTCATGGGCGTGTTTTTACCATATCTATTACACCTATTTTTTAGTCACTCAATTTCTGAGTCATCAATAAATACGCAATATGTTAAATTATTATTTATTATCAATATCTTAAATGTATTTTTGAGTTTGTTTTGCTGAGCCAGTTAACTCAGATTCGCTGAGCTTAACTATAATTCAGAAAGTATAAAAATGAATATAAAATATTCCTAACGCCGATTTTGTCATATCTCTCACCGAATTTTTATTATCACTTTTTGACCACTCACCCTATTCTGAGTTTGAGTTTAACAAGCTGTTAACTACCAATAATCAGTTTAAAAACCGACAACAATAAATCGTTTTTGCAGGGGCTAAAACCTCTTATACAAAAACAGAACACACAACTGGAGATAGGCATGGGCAAGCAAACTGTAATAAAAACAAAAGGGCAAGGAAGGCATTTTAAGCGTAATGCAATTTTGATTTCGCTACTGGCGGCAATCAATACAAGCTATGCAGCAGAGCAAGCAAATGATGATGTAGAAGTGATTGAAGTTCGAGGTATTCGTTCTTCAACCGCAGAAAACTTAGCAAT
The DNA here is from genome assembly GCF_036680945.1 of Pseudoalteromonas sp. P80D2. NCBI lineage: Bacteria > Pseudomonadati > Pseudomonadota > Gammaproteobacteria > Alteromonadales > Pseudoalteromonadaceae > Pseudoalteromonas > Pseudoalteromonas sp. P80D2. The sequence goes on along the minus strand of NZ_JAZDAR010000022.1, from coordinate 50,600 downwards.
AAAACGACTTTCAACGGCAACAGTTGATGCAATCACCGCAGAGGATATTGGTAAGTTTCCCGATAAAAACGTCGCTGACTCATTGCAACGTGTATCGGGCGTTTTGATTGACCGCGACGGTGGCGAAGGTAGCCGCGTGAGTATTCGTGGTACGTCACCAGATTGGACTCTCACCCAATTAAACGGTAACTATATTGCTTCATCAGGTTCAGGTACTCCTACCCGTAGTTTTAATTACACGTTATTGCCTTCAAGCATGATCAAAAGTGTAGAAGTGTACAAAAGTGCTGAAGCACGCATCGATGAAGGCGGTATTGGTGGTACAGTTATTTTACACACCCGTAAACCGCTCGAGATGGAAGCAAACTCAGGGGCGTTAAGTGCCGAGGTGACTTACGATGATGTGTCTGAGGACACAAAGCCGCAAGTTAACATGCTGTATTCATGGAAAAATGAAGACGAAAACTTTGGTGTATTGGCCGGTTTTACTCGTCAAGATCGCACCGTAACAACCATCACTAACAACGCATCACACTGGCGTTTTCACTCAGATACCGTTGAAGGCGCAGAGCGTCCAGCGCTGGTAGACCAAGCCACTGGCGAAGTTTACAACAATGTATGGGCGCCTCGTGCGATGAGTGTTAATAACTCAAACCAAGACCGTACACGCGATGGTTATCAAGTCGCTGTGCAGTGGGCACCGAGTGACAGACTTGATTTAAACTTTAACTATTTTGGTGCCAAGTTAGGCTACGACCAAACAGGGCAAAGCATTACCTTTGCCGAGTGGAATGATAACCACAACCCGTATTACGGCATTGTGCTTGATGGCGATACTGTGGTTGCCTACGGTAATGGCGATAATGGTTTACTTAATGATAATAACTGGGGTGATGCCGATGTAAATGGTGGTGTGGCTGTTCGCCGTGGTTTGTTATCACCGCAGTTAACAGGACGTGAGCGTTTTGGCGAGTCAAAATCAAACACCTATGATTTTGAAGGTACTTATTATGGCGACACTTACAGCATTACAGTAAAACTTGGTCATACTGAAGCTGAAGGCGGAACTTCAAAAGAAACCTACGCCAATATTGATGCACGTTTAGGCTCAGTAAACAGCTGGTTGTGGTCTATTGAAAACGGAAAACCAAGCTACGAAGTGTCGACTGATTTAGCCACCGATAAAGAAGCATACCAGTATTATGATTGGTTTGACTCTTACTCATCTGAAAATGAAGACTCAGAAGATTACATTCAAACAGATGTAAAATTTGACCTTGATGGCAACTTTTTCACCCGTGTGTATGTAGGTGCTAAATACCGCGACCACGAAATCAAAGGTATTCGTAACGACTTTCGTTGGGATGACGGTATAGCGGATAACGGTGGCTACCGCGGCTACTTACCAGGAACTGAGTGGTTCCATAATCCAGATTTTCACCCAGATGCACCAACATTGGTAAGCGACCATGTAGTTGATAACAGTGCAGGTGATACAGGTGCATTTAACTTCTTAGCATTTGATTTTGGAGCCCTTGATAACTACTTAAAAGAAAACTTTAGCCAAACAGTGGTGCCAACACTTTCGGGCACGTACGCCCTAGAAGAAAAAATTTGGTCCGTTTACACCCAAGCTGATTTTGAATGGCAAGACTTCCGCGGTAATGTCGGTGTGCGCTATGTTAATACAGAGCTTAGCACCTTGACCTACGATGATGTCATTGGTCAAGACGATGACGATACCGATCCAAATGAGCGCAGTAGCGATGGCAGTGAAGTACTACCAAGCTTTAACCTTGCATGGGATGCAACCGAAGATCTTGTGGTGCGCTTTGCAGCAGCACGCACCATGGCAAGAGTGAGCTATTCAGACTTAAGCCAAGCAGAGTCATACGGTCCTCCAGTTAATATTAACTCGCCAGATTCATGGACTGGCCGTGGTAATGGTACCTCGGTAAACACAGGCCTTGAACCTATGTTATCTGATCAATTCGATTTGGGTATTGAATGGTATTACGGCGATGGCTCTGCACTGGGTGCCACGTTATTCTCTAAAGATATTTCTAATTTACCAATTTCGACCGTAGAAATTGTAGAGCGTGAACACGATTGCTGTAACGGCCCAATAGAAGTCGAAATGAACACCAAAGTAGGTGGTGGTGATGCAAAGTCAGAAGGTTTAGAGCTGTTCTTCCAGCACTCATTTGATAATGGTTTTGGTATTTTAACTAACTATACCTACACAGATACCAGCACCAGCGAAGTCTCGACAGACGGGCAAAAAACAGAGGCCGAAATACCAGGTACCGCTAAGCACCAATATAATGTGTCGGTGTACTTTGAAAATGACGACTTTAGTGTTCGTGCGTCTTACAACTGGAAAGATGACCGTGCCAACGGTATTCACCAAGGCTACAACTTGTATACCAAAGATTATGGTCAGCTAGATGTGAATGCTTCGTATAACTTAACAGAGGATCTTTCGTTTACCGCGTCAGTGGTGAACCTAACAGAAGAAATAGAAGAAGGATATTGGAAACAAAGCAATCGTTTTACCTATAACCAATATTCAGGCCGCCGTTTTTACCTAGGCGCAAATTATAATTTCTAACCCAAGAGATGTTGTTTGTTGCAACCTAAAAAGGTACTTTTATTAAAGTACCTTTTTCTTTTTTAAGACAATAATGATTGAATTTGTAAAAACAACGGAGCAAGACAAAGCCTATTTACTCGACTTAAGATTAAATACCATGGTTGAGCACTTAGAAAATCAGGGGTTATTTTTATCACTTGAGCAGCATAAAGCAAGAGTAGCAGAGCACTTTGAATACAGTCATTTAGTGTTAAATGATGGGCAATGTGTAGGCGCAGCCAAATTCATCGTGAGTGACCAAGCAATCAGTTTATTACAGCTACAAATTGCACCTAAAGAGCAGGGCAAAGGGTTAGGCACTAAGGTGTTAGATGCACTCAAAGCGCAAACAGCAGAGATCAATTTAACGGTGCTAAAAGCGAATCCAGCTTATGGGCTATATCAGCGGGCAGGGTTTAAAACTCTAGGCGAAGACGACTATGAGTTTCATATGCAGTGGCAGAAATAAAAAAGGGCGCTGTTATAAAAACTAAGCGCCCAATTTTGACTATTTCTTTTCTTCGTCAGGTAAGGTGACGTTTAGCTCAAGTACGGCTAAGTCATCTTCGTTTTGGTCAAACTGCACCTGAACAGCATCAGTGTTTACATTCACGTATTTACGAATAACATCAAGGATGTCTTGTTTTAGCTGTGGTAGGTAATCTGGTGTACCACGCTGTGAACGTTCGTGCGCGACAATGATCTGCAATCGCTCTTTTGCTAATGACGCACTGCTTTTCTTTTCTGAGCGGAAGTAGTCAAGTAAAGACACATTAACCTCCAAAAATCCGTTTAAATAAGCCTTTTTTCTCTACGTCTAAGAAACGAAAATCAACAGTTTCGCCTAATAAACGATTGATTGCATCTGTGTATGCTTGGCCTGCATCCGATTCACCATCAAGGATAACCGGTTGACCAGAGTTCGATGCACTAAGTACAGCTTGTGATTCAGGAATAACGCCCAGTAGTTTAATCGCTAAGATTTCTTGTACGTCTTCTACCGAAAGCATTTCGCCTTTTTCAACACGCTCAGGATTATAGCGAGTTAATAGTAGATGTTCTTTTACGCTTTCTAGGCCTTCTTCAGCACGTTTTGATTTGCTGTGTAAAATGCCAAGAATACGGTCAGAGTCACGTACTGATGATACTTCTGGGTTCGTTGTTACAATCGCTTCATCAGCGAAGTACATTGCCATCATTGCACCAGCTTCGATACCCGCTGGAGAATCACACACAATGTAATCAAAATCTTTTTTCAGCTCGTTTAATACGCGCTCAACACCGTCACGGGTTAGGGCGTCTTTATCACGGGTTTGTGAGGCAGGTAAAATATGCAGCTTATCAACGCGCTTATCTTTAATAAGTGCTTGATTTAGGTTAGCTTCGCCATTGATTACGTTTACGAAATCATAAACAACACGGCGTTCACAACCCATGATAAGGTCAAGATTACGTAGACCAATATCAAAGTCGATAATAACGGTTTTAAAGCCCTTAAGCGCTAAACCTGTGCCAATCGCAGCACTCGATGTGGTTTTACCAACACCACCTTTACCAGAAGTAACGACAATCACTTTTGCCATGAGATTTATCCTTTAACCAAAGCTGAAATTTCTAATGAATCATTTTTTTGTTGGATTTGTACTGCGCTGCCCCAGTGTTCACCTTGTAGAGAGTCGCTGATCCAATAACTACCATTAATCGAAACAAGTTCTGCTTCTAATTTTTGGCAAAATATATTTGCTTCGTTGTAACCTTTAGCCCCTGCAATTGCACGGCCGCGAAGGGTGCCATAAATGTGCACGTTGCCATCGCTAATCACTTCGGCGCCATGACTTACAGCACCAATTACGATTAGGTCGCGGTCTTTTGCATACACTTGCTGGCCCGAACGTACAGTGCCATGAATAACTTGCGCAGGCAGGTGAACGGTTTTTTCAACGATAGATGTATTTGTTTGTTGTTTAGCGGTTGCACCCTTAACGTCTTGTGAATAATTTAACACCGACAGGCCCGCAGCTTTTGCGCTTTCGTTTTGCTCTTGAGAGCCATTACAAACCCCAACAGGGTTTAACGAAAGGCCGCTTAACATTGATTTTAAGAAAGAGAAATCAAGCGCTTCATCTTGTACGTCGCTTAAGTTGATTACGATAGGCGCACCGGCAAAGAACTTAGGTGCTTGGGCGATTTTCTCATCTAACTGCTTACTTAAAAGGGCTGTATCTGCTGAAAATAAATGTAAAACAGATAACGTAAAAAGGTTCCCTTTTAATTCAAAAATTTGTTCCGACATACACGCTCAATTGAATTGTCTGGATTAGCATTATTTAAGTATAAACACAGGCTGAACAAGGCATATACAGTAAAAATCTAATCTATTTTTTCTAACTTATTATATCACTCATGTTATAGTGTGCGCCTTCGTTAAGCAAGATATTATAGGGCCATAATGCTAACTGCGGTGTATAAAAGTATTAAAAAAGCGGATACATACCTTTTTGTAGAAAAAAGAGATGATTTCTCACGCGTACCTGAACCATTACTAGAAACGTTTGGTCAACCTAAGTACGTGATGATGATTAATCTAGCAAGCCGTGAAAAGTTAGGTGTGGCAGACTTAGACGCGGTTAAGCAAGCGTTAATTGACCAAGGGTTCTACTTGCAATTACCTCCGCCGGAAGAAAATCTGTTAACCCAATTTAAAAAAGACAAGGGAGTTGAGAGTGATTAAAAAACTTGCCGTCATTTTACTCAGTGCTTCACTAAGTACTTCAGTATTGGCAGAACAAAAAACACAAGCTGATTTTGACGTTTATGTTGCAGCATTAAAAAAAGAAGCACTTGAAAAAGGCTATGATGAAGCCTTAGTTGATCAAGCACTTGCAACAGCTAAATTCAAAAAGAAAGTGATCTCAGCTGATAAAAATCAGCCAGAAGTAAAAGAAACCCTCGAAACTTATTTACCAAAACGTGTGCCGCAATGGAAAATTGACCGCGCGCGTAAGCTATACAAAGAAAACCAAGAGGTTCTTGAAAAAGTAGCTAAAGAATACGGCGTTCAAGCACGCTTTATTGTTGCACTTTGGGGCCTTGAAAGTAACTTCGGTAAAATCCAAGGTGGTCACAGTGTAATTGCATCATTAGTTACACTTGCTTTTGATGGTCGCCGCGAAACCATGTACAAAAATCAACTTTGGGCAGCGCTTGATATCTTAAAAGAGGGCCACATTACCCTTGATAAGTTCAAAGGCTCGTGGGCTGGTGCAATGGGGCAAACCCAGTTTATGCCTACCTCATTTAACGCTTACGCTGTTGATTACAATGGTGATGGCCGCAAAGATATTTGGACCACAGAAGAAGACGCATTCGCTTCAATCGCCAATTACTTAAAGCAAGCAGGGTGGAACGATGATTTAACCTGGGGTCGCCAAGTTAAATTACCTGAAGGCTTTGATAACTCAAATATTCTTAAGCGTGGCACTAGAACACGCAGCCAATGGTTAGAGTATTGGAAAGATTCAGAGCGCAGCCTTGCTGATTGGCAAGCAATCGGTGTTCGTAAAATGGATGGTAGCGACTTACCAAACGTTGATGTTACTGCCGCAATGGTAATGCCAGATGACGTAAACGGCCGTATGTATCTAGCCTACGATAACTACAAAGCACTTATGCACTGGAATCGCTCGTATTACTTTGCAACCAGTGTTGGTTACTTATCAGATCGCATCGGTTACCCAGCGATTAAGTAATTGATTAATAAAAGTTAGCAAGGTCCAAGGGTAAAGCTACAAGTTTTACCCGAGCAACTTGCTAACTTATTCGGCGTTGAAACGCCTCCTACAAACTCGCAAACTTTCCCCTCGATACAATTTTTAAACCTTTACCTTGAGTGCTTGTTGCAGTGCATCAACGTCTTTACAGCCAAGGTATATGTTTTTTCCGTCAGTTAAAGTTATTTTAACGGCTTGTCCAACTGACGCATTGTATAACCAGCCATCATTTAGCATACGAATGCCAATTCCTTGATACCACTTTGTTTTGTAAGCTGAGGTCTCTGCAATCTGAGATAATTCAACATCTTTGCTAATAATCCCAAACCCAAAATACCAACGAAGCGTTTGCTCATTGATGACTATTGTTAGTGAAAAGAACAACAAAGTAACAAGCAGGTTTATCGATAATATAATTATTTTGAGGTCAGCCAGTTCAGGCGATAAAATTATAAAGACACTAATCACTAATAAAATAACAATTAACGAGTAATTTATTTCTGTCTGTTTATACATAGATTAATATCCTTTTAAGTCAGAACGTAAATAAACACTTAATTATTAGTATAGCAAAGGCAAGTGTAGTTATGATTGCCGCGTTCAAAACGCGCTAAAGCACGACCTACAAGAGAGCGCGCGAAACAAGTTTCACGCCTAAGATAGAAAACATTAGGCTCTAGGGTTTAGGCTCTGGGACGCGATATAAAATCGCTGCTTCATGTTCGGCGTTAAAACGCCTCCTACAAACTTTACTCTTGTAACTTGCAAACTTTACTCTTGTAACTCGAAACTTTCCCCTTGTAACTCGCTAACTTATTCCCCTTTCCCCGGCTTTTTCAAAATCTTGTCTTTAAAATCAAGCACTTTACCAATGCCAGAACCTAGTTTCATTAGGCTTTGAAGCTGCTCAGGGCTTAAGCGTTGTAGCTCTGCTGACCACTTGGTTACAGTTTCGAGTAGGTCGTGAATTTCTTGCATTTGCTGCTGAGCAAAGCGCTCATCATCAGTGTGGGCTTCTTCTAAAATGTTATCGCGAAGCAGGCTAAGGGTTGGGTCTATCTCGCGTTTTTTACGCTCTTCGAATACGCGGTTGGCCATATCCCAAATGCTGCCAGCAGGGCCGTAGTATTCTTTACGGTCACCGGGAATATGATGCACTTTAATTAAGCGCCAAGACTGTAGCTCTTTAATACCCATACTTACGTTTCCGCGCGAGATACTTAAGGTATCGGCAATTTCATTGGCGGTCATTGGCTCTTTAGTAATGGTTAATAATCCACACATTTGACCAATGGTGCGGTTAAAGCCCCAACGGCTACCCATTTCACCGCAGTGCATAACAAAAGCTAAGTTTTTTTCAGATAGGCTCATAATTTTTAGTATTCAAAAATTTCAGAAATTAAATGCTAGCACGCTCGGGGTATAACTAAAAGAAATAGCCACTATGCAATCTGCTACTACTAAAGTGTAGATACGCCATATTTTAAATTTAAACCATTGAATTTAAATAAAAGTTTAATTAAATGTCGCAGTGATTAGCTATTTGATGTGGATCAATAATAGTGACAGTTAATAAGTTTATCGTATAGGCTGAAATCTAATAATACCATGGAGGAACGTTATGAAAGCTGCAGTAAATAAAGAGTACAAGGGTAAATTAACTATCGAAGATATCCCATGCCCAGAGGTGGGAATTAACGATGTGCTAGTTAAAATTGCCGCATGTGGAGTGTGCCACACAGATTTACATGCTTGTCATGGAGATTGGCCAGTCAAACCAAAAATGCCATTAGTGCCGGGCCATGAAGGGGTGGGTACTATCGAAAAAGTAGGCGCAAACATTAAACACTTATCTGTAGGCGACCGTGTCGGTGTTCCTTGGTTATACAGCGCCTGTGGTCATTGTGAGTTTTGTTTAGAAGGTAAAGAAACTTTATGCCTTGAGCAGCACAACACAGGATATTCAGTCGATGGTGGTTACGCCGAGTACTGTGTAGCCCATGGTGATTACGTGGTGAAAATTCCTGAAGGATTAGGGTTTGCAGAAGCCGCACCACTATTTTGTGCTGGGGTTACTACCTATAAAGCGCTTAAAGTGACCGATGCAAAAGCGGGTGATTGGGTGGCAATTGTCGGTGTTGGTGGCCTAGGCCATTTAGCAGTGCAGTACGCAAAAGCAATGGGTTTTAATGTGATTGCCGTTGATACCGGCGAGAGCAAGTTGGCATTAGCCAAAGAGCTTGGCGCAGACATCACCATAGATTTTATGAAGCAAGTGCCTTCAGAAACCATTTTTGAGCAAGTGGGCGGGGCACATGGTGTTGTGTGTACAGCTGTATCAAAACCCGGTTTTGAGCAAGCTTATAAAAGCGTGCGCCGTGGCGGTAAATGCGTACTTGTAGGTTTACCACCCGAAGATATGCCATTGCCAATTTTCGATACCGTGTTAAATGGTGTGTCTGTTGTAGGCTCAATCGTTGGTACGCGTAAAGACTTACAAGAATGCTTAGACTTTGCTGCTAAAGGTAAAGTTAAGGCCATAATTGAAGAAAAACGCCTAGAAGATATCAACGATATATTTGACGACATGCTAAAAGGCGACATCACTGGCCGAATCGTAATGACGCTTTAAGCTAGGTTAATTAACTATTACTGTCAGGTTTGGTTGAGTGACTCAATTGAATCTGACAGTTTTTATAATGACAAATGAAGATCTTGTCTAGCATGTTACGTAACTGGAATTAGTAGATGCGCAAAGGTTTGCTTTGAACGATAATTCCGAGAAACTCGTTTTTGGACATTCATGAGTTTATGGTCAGGCATGGGTTATGCCCTTTAGTAATTGCTTCACATGGGTAACCACTGATTTGAGCAACCAAGGACTCAAGCTTATTTGACTAACTGTGATTTTCGGAATAGCTAATCTTAGTACTCCATTTTTTGATTTTGAAGGGGCACTAAATAAACGAAATTCACACTCATCACTGTATAGGGAGCGCTTTAAAAATGGCAAATCGTCTTTTGATAAGGATACACTATGCATTTCACTAATGGTTTTATATTTAAAAGGTTTGGCTGACACTCCATTAATCTTTCTATAGCAGCAATAAATTTTCTCACGGTCAAAGACTATACATGTTCCGTTAGAGCCAGAAGAAAATACCTTCCAATGATGATAGGTTTACGGGGCTTTCGTAAGACAGAGTGCATATACACCTTCAAGTTCACTAATTTAAATTGTTAGGACTTTATTTATTCCATTGATAATGTGAATGTATAGTTCCGTTTATATTAAAAAATCCAGAAGTAGCATTTACACTAGTTAAATCAATTTTAGAGAGGCCCGAATTACTATCTAAATAGCTTTCTTTATCAAACTCTAACAGCGTAAACTTTTTTATGTTATTTTTCGACCCCAAAAGCCATTTGAAAAAACTAGGCTTTTTATAGGACTGCTCCATAGCTTTATTATATTGATTAAGCTGGTGCTTCAATGTAGATTCTGAAGTGTCAATAACTACGACCTTTAAATTACGCATAATTGGCTCTTCATCTTTCATGTATAGATTCATAGTCAACTGTGTTGATGCAATAAAGTGAAAGGATAAATTTATCTCATTTTTAATATCCATAAATATTGGAAGTGCATCTTTGAGTAAGAAACCATCCTCAAAATTAACCGAAAGCTTAGGATTAATACTGTCGATATAAAGAGAGCTTATTTGGTGATTACCAGAATCATTATAGCTATATCTAATATTTTTCACCGTTGAAGATAACTTTACCCCCATATCTTGACTATTAACTACACGTAAGCTCCTATGAATTCGAGTCATAACTTCAATATCATTAACTGATTTAGAACCTTCATTAGTAACTTGAATCGGAAATGGTAGATATGAAATGGTATCTTTCCTTATCGGCCCTGCTATAAAGAGGTAGTCTAGGAAGCCACCATTTAAGTCTTTATCCAAGTTGAAAATAGAAAGCTTTATATCCCCTTTTTTAAATACACCTTGGGATTCTGCAATTTGTTTCTGATAGTTGTGAGTCTTCCTTGCGAAGTATATCGCAACAGCAATGGAAAGAACTCCGACACATGCTGAAAATATGGATATTAAATCCGAGTTTATGAAATCAAAATTTTGCATTCGTTGCCTTAAGCTATTTGAAAACTAAGTTAGCCCTACCTCCCCCTCTCACCAGAATTTGGAGAGCTTAGCGAATAAAATCTCTGAGATTAGTGATTTGTTAGCATTCTATTTGGAGAGGTCCGAAATTAAAAAAAAGCATTATTTGACTCAATTGCTGATTTAAAACTATCAGTGCCTGAGCCGTCACCAACCTCAGAGTTGATCAGTAAGATTACCTCATACCTTATGATATTGAGTTTAGATCCTATATCTTCATCTACAAACCACTTAAGTAATGCCGCTTTATCTTCGCCATATTCATTAGATTTAGCTTTGAAATTTATCATTAGCGTTACTAGCTGAGCGTTTTTTTTATTCTATTTTAACAGATACTAAATCTTTAGATACGACATGAAACTTATTTAGGGAGGCGATCATATTCTTGGTTGCTTCCATTAAATTAGAATGAAATGTTTCTTCTTTTACAGCGGGCTCAATCAAGTTAAGCAGAGCTGAACGGTACTCGCTAAAATATTTTATATACTCTAAAGTTGCATCTTTTTTGCGTGTTAAATTAAGGTCATCCAAGTGCTTTCACCTATTTAAAGCTACTGCCACAAAGCCACTAATCATGGCCATAAAAGTAACTGCGTATTGTGGGATAGAAAGGTCGGCTACTTGGCTTGATATAAAGCCAGCAATAAAGACCAGTATCAGAACGAATAATATTTTTTTGTCGACATTTTATTAAATACCCTAGTTAACTCGGAACTAAAAATAATGCTGACGCCCATTGAGAAGCAAAAAATCGTTGGTTAATATAAGCGAAGCAAGAGCGAGCCTAAAGCCAACTTTTTAAAAGTTAGTTATTGGTAATATTTGGATCAAGATTATTTATGAGTTCAGTCTGAGCTTTTTTATGTTCTTTATCTATTGTCTCGAAAGAAGTTGCTGCCAGTTTTAAATATTCAATTTGAAGATCAACAGTAAGTGGGTGCTGAAGTTTATAAATATGTTTTACACCTACTGATGAGATAAATTCGAATTCAGTCACCCCATCTAAATACTCAGATTCTTTCTCTAAATCGATATCAATATCAACACTGACCCCAGGTTGAATTTGTAAACTAGACTTTAAACTAATTTTTCTGTCTATTACTGATGATTTAGATGCGTACTTTACTTCAATGATATTTAAGGGCTTAGTACTTAGGTTTGTTAACGTTATTCTTAAATTCTTTGAGTTCAATAATAACCTATGTGTAAATGTAACATTCGCTCGAGCATCACGCTTTTGACTATACCACGTATAAAATGATAGTAGTAAGGCGAGCATTGAAACATAAATTGAATAATCTTTCATTTAAACCTCCGGTGTTTAATGTAACAACTAACATTCTTATAGCGAGCTAATTGCGCGCTTTTTACCTTAACTTAGCCCGCTGGTTAATTATTAACAAATTTGTCAACTAATTGCCAGTGTTAATAAAATCCAGCGTATCTTGCTTATCTTGGATGTATAAAACGCGCGATTGGGTCGTTTCCTTGACTATGTGAGCGATTGAAAATGAAAACTCAATCCCCTTATTTAAATTACATTGTAGGCTATATGTCCACTCGAAAGTATTCACTAAGAACTATTCTTGAACGCTCTAAGCCACCCTCTGAACATTTTCGTTTACTCATTTTGGCATATAAACGAGTTAGTACCGTAGTCGATTTGACACAAACCAGTCTTCTCTTCAAACTTTTTGCTATCAATTCACAATTAAAGTGTGTAGCTAAAGGTTAATTTAGCATTACGTTCTTCTCCTGGCATTCCGCCTAAGAACATTGCTTTTGAATAATAGGTTTTGTTAAACAAGTTATTTAGGTTTAACTGTAGTTTCCAATCATCTGTTTGGTATTTAATGGCGGCGTCGTAAACCGTGTAGCTTGGTACGTAGCCATCAGGAATACCAAACGAGGTTGAGTTTGTGCTGCGGTCATCAACATATTGCACGCCTGCGTTAATTGTCAGTGGCTCGGCTAAATCAAACCATTTAGCGTCATAGCTTAACCAGCTGCTTGCTGTTACATAAGGCACACCTTTTTGACGAGTATCGAAAGATGATGAGTTAGGGTTTTTCTTATCGCGGGCGTCTTGATACACCGCGTTTACGTTAAGTTTCCACTGCTCGTTTAAATCAGCATTTAAATCAAGCTCAACACCTTTGGTTTGCTCTTCACCATCGTAAAAGCTTTTTGGTACTGAAGCATCAGATACACCGGCTTCGTAATCTGGGTTGGCATACTCAAGGTTTGTACGGGCACTATCAAATACCACCAGTGAGGCTAGTAGTTGATCGTCAAAGGCTTTTACACGCATACCAATGTCGTTACTGACTGACTCGGCGTCATCGCGGTCTGCTTCGTTACCCGATACACTGCCAAGTACGCTGTAAGCTGTACGACCTTTAGAGTGGTTTACAAAGAACGAAATATCATCGCTCAGTTTGTAGGTTGCACCTAGGTTGTAGGTCATACCGCTGTCTGATGTATCTGCTTCTGGCGTTGGCTCGGCGGCACTAGCGCGGTAGCGCGCATCAACACCAAAGTGTTCGTAGCTTTGTTTAATACGGTTAAACGCAACACCTACACGGGTAGTGAATGTGTCGTGAATATAGGCAACATGTTGAATACCTACACCCCAAGCCTGAACCTTTTTGTTGTAATCGCTGGTTTTTAGCGGGTCGTAATCAAAAAAACTACCTTCGCCCCAGCTCGGGTTACGAATATCAAAAATGTAAGGTAATTGACCTTGGTAAATAACCTCTCCATCTTTGTTTTTAATAACCTTGTCGGCATCGTAAATTGAGTATTGTTTAAAACGAATATCGCGGTCTTCGTAGTTAGCGTTTACAAGTAGCTCGTTATCAATTCCGGCAAAGCTAAAGTCATAACGCAAGTCAGCAAAGTATTGCCATGATTTTTCGTCAGCTTCTACTTGGCGGTATTCTTGGCGACGAGCGGCAAATGGGTAAAGTTCGTCATCAACCACTAAAGGAGCGCGTGGGTCGGCATTGATCACGCCTCTGCGGTTCCAATAAACATAGTTATAAGCACCCGTTTGGCGGGCAAAGCTTGATTCGTAATTACGGTATTGTAGTTGCTGATTTAAAAATAAATTATCAGTAATGAAGTAGTTATGGGTTAACTTAAAGCGCAGCTCTTCGCCTTCGTTATCATTTGCCATTGGCGAGATAATACCATTATGACCAAAGGTATAAGGTGTTAAACCATCATTTGCTGCCAGTGAGTCTGCTAATTGCTGACGTTGCTGATCGGTTAGTTGCAGGCCTTGTGCCGTTGCGTCGTTAATTAAATCGGCAGCGGTTACTTCACCTGCGGTTTTGCCATTCACTGAGTCGCTGTTAAAAATACGAATAGGGTGGCCAATTGAATCAACGGCAATGGCATCTTTGATATAAGCGGCAGAAATCATGATGTCTTGTTTGTCGCTTAATACGTATTTTAACGCGCCATAAATTTCATCACGGTCGTCTTTTAAATCGCGGTAACCATCGCTGCGTGCGGTTTTTGCGTTAACGCGATAAGCAAGATTGTCGGTTAATGCTGCTGTGCTATCAAAGCCTAATGAGTAGCTATCCCATTGACCAAGCTCGGCATTAACGGTGTGTTTTTCAGTAAATTGTGGTTTCTTTTCAATAAGGTTGATAACACCACCTGCGCTACCCATACCATATAAGCCAGTTGCAGGGCCTTTAAGAACTTCTACAGATTCAACATTGGTCATTGAGCGTGTTGGGTTAAAAGTGTTACCTAGGCCTGCACCGCCGTACATGCCATCGTATGTATAGTTTGCACCTAAACCGCGGATCACTAAGTTATCGCCAATACCGTAGTTATTACCGGCTTGGGTTACACCACTGATGTTACGCACTAAGTCTTGTAAGTTTGTTGCGCCTTGCGAGTTGATAAGCTCTTGATCAACAACTACAACCGGGGCTGGCGTTTCCATTAGGGTCATATTTGATTTAGTGGCAAGGCCCGAATCAAGTACTACACGGTTTTGTTTGTCGTAAACGGTGATACGTTCAACTGAGTCTAAATCGTTGGCGTTTGCATTGAATGCGCTTAAGCAGGCAAGGGCTAAAATTGAGTATTTATGTGTCGTCATTATAGGTAAATTGTCGAAATTTTTCGGCAATGATAATGCGAGCTATTTTCATTTCAAGTTTTATTTATCTGTTTTGGGTAATTTCTTTATTTAGATACAAGTTGCTAACAATTGGTTTTATGATTGGAAATTTTGTTTACGATATAGATACAAGGAAGGGTTGCTGGCTCCACTCATGCAAAGCCAGCAAAATAGCTTATTTAAAAACTTTACCGTCTTTCATAACAAATTGTACATCTTCAAGTACTGCAATGTTTTCAAGCGGATTGCCTTTAACGGCGATAATATCGGCTAAGAAACCGCTTTTGATTTGCCCAAGTTGATCATCCATTTTTAGCAGTTTAGCGCTATTGATGGTGGCAGACTGTAAGGCTTGCAGTGGTGTCATACCAAATTCAACCATACGCGAGAACTGCTTCGCGTTATCGCCATGAGGGTAAATCGCTGCATCAGTACCAAACACCATGTTTACGCCTGCTTTTACTGCACGACTAAAGCTATCACGTTGCTTTTTAGATACTTGGCGTTCTTTGTTAAGGTTTTCTTCTGCAACCCCGTTTTGTTCGCCAAAGGCAAGCGTGTACTCAGTGTTGTAAATATCCATTGAGAACCAAGTGCCGTGTTTTTTGGCAAGTTTAATGGCTTCGTCATCGACAAAGCTAACGTGCTCAACACTGTCTACACCAGCAACAATGGCTGCTTTAATACCACTGGTACCGTGCGCATGGGCTGCAACGGTTAGGCCACGTAAATGAGCTTCGTCAACAATGGCGTTCATTTCGTCTTGGCTATATTGTTGAATACCGACTTTTGTGCCTTTTGAAAATACCCCGCCTGTAGCACAAAACTTAATAGCATTGGCACCGTACTTAATGTTTTCACGCACTTTAGCGCGCACAGCCCATGGGCCATCAGCAACGCCTTCGGCGGTGTATTTCATTTCTGGTGGTAAACGGTTGTTATCGCAGTGACCGCCAGTAACACCTAAAGACGGGCCAGCCGCCCAAATACGTGGGCCAACAATGTCGCCTGCGTTAATGCCATCGCGTACTGCAATCACGCTGTAGCCTTCTGCGCCTAAGTTACGCAGCGTTGTAAAACCTGCATACAGTGTTTTTTCGGCAAAATGCGCCGCTTTAATTGCTTTGCGCGGAATCGATTGACCAATTCGCTCACTGCGCGGCACGGTAGGGTCGCTCGTTAAATGCACATGCATATCCATTAAACCTGGCACCAAAGTCAGTTCTGGTAATTGAATATGCTTATCGCCGTCTTTTAAGCTAGGCTGTTTATTGCTTTGTACAGCTGTAATTTGACCGTTATCTATACTGATAAGTGGTGATTTAATCAGTTTACCTGAATTTACATCTACCATGGCTTTTGCCGATAAGTAGGTTGTTGCGTAGGTATTTAAAGAGGTTAGGCAAGCTAGGCCTAGGCTAATAGCGAGAGCTGTCTTTTTCATTTTTATTCAAAATTGGTAAGTCGAGGCGTCACTCTAGCAATCAGCTCACAAAGTGTAAATAAACTGCGATAAGTTGCAGCGCTACTTGCTAAATAGGGAACTAAACCCTCATAATTTACGCGTACTTAATATAAGGGCAGGGAAAGAATGAAAAACGTAAAACTAGCACTACTTAGTTCGGCGGTGATGTTTGCATTACTTGGTTGTAATGAATCAACGCCAAGCAACGAAAAAACAACTCAGGCAGTAAGCAAACAAGCACCAAGCGCAACGTCAGCCACAGAGCAACTTGATACATTACTAGCAGACTACTTTGAAGCAGGCTTAAAGTTTAATCCAATTGGCGGTACTTACATTGGCCGTAGCGAATATAACGACCAATTTATTGCACCTATTAGTAAAGCAAACCGCGACGAGCAGCTTAACTTTGTTAAAGAATACAAAAACAAACTAGCAAATATCGACAAAGCGCAATTAACGGGTCAGTCATTATTGAGCTACGAAATTCTAGCCCGCGATTTAGACCTTGCGATTGAAGGCGCTCAGTTTCCAAGTTACTTAATGCCAATTAACCAAATGGGCGGGGCGCATAATACCTTTGCTGCGTTAGGCTCTGGGCAAAGCGCACAGCCTTTTAATACGGTTGAAGATTATCAAGCATTTGAAAAACGTGCTGATGGTTTCATCGCTTGGTTAGACAGTGTTGAGCAATCAATGCGCCAAGGCATGAAAGACAAAGTGGTTCTTCCTAAACCGCTTGCTGAAAAACTGTTACCGCAATTTCAAACTCATATTGTAGAAAAACCAGAAGAGTCATTATTCTGGGGCCCAATTGCTCAGTTACCTGAGTCTTTCAGCGACGAACAAAAAGCACAGCTAACAAGCGCGTACATGGCGATGATCAGTGAGCGTTTAGTGCCTGCGTATCAAAAAATGGCTGATTTTTTAGCGAATGATTACATTCCAAATGCCCGTGAAAGCATTGGTTACAGCGACCTGCCAAATGGTAAAGCATGGTATGAGTATCAAATTAAACAGCATACAACGCTTAGCTTAAACGCCGATGAAATTCATGATATTGGTTTAAGCGAAGTATCGCGCATTTTATCTGAGATGAAAAAAGTTAAAGAGACTGTCGGTTTTGAAGGCGACTTAAAAGCGTTTTTTGAACACCTAAGAACCTCAGATGAGTTTTACTACGATACGCCAGAAGAGTTAATTGCCGCGTACGAAGCAGTAAAAGAAAAGATTGATGCTAAGCTGCCGCAAATGTTCGATATTGCGCCAAAAGCGCCATACGTTGTAAAAGCAGTTGAAGATTTCCGCGCTGAATCAGCTGCGGGTGCATCTTATCAGTCGCCAGCACCAGATGGCTCACGCCCAGGTATTTTCTATATCAATACCTTTAACCTAAAAGCACAGCCTAAGTTTTTACTAGAAACCCTGTCTATTCACGAAGCCGCGCCGGGTCACCACTTTCAAATTGCCTTGCAACAAGAAATTGAAGGATTACCGCTGTTTCGTAAATTTGGTGGCTATACGGTATTTGCAGAAGGTTGGGCATTGTATGCAGAAAGCTTAGGTAAAGAGCTTGGCTTATTTACCGACCCTTACATGTGGTACGGCCGTTTATCAGATGAGCAATTACGTGCAATGCGCTTAGTGCTTGATACAGGTTTCCACGCGAAAGGTTGGACACGTCAACAAGGTATTGATTACATGTTGGCTAACTCATCAATGGCAGAAAGCGATATTATTGCCGAAGTTGAGCGTTACATTGCATGGCCGGGCCAAGCGTTGTCGTACAAGTTAGGTCAGTTCAAAATTCAAGAACTACGTGACTACGCTAGCAAAGAGCTAGGCGATAAGTTCGATATTAAAGCTTTCCATACGCAAGTGCTGATTGATGGCGCATTACCTATGCCAATTCTTGAAGAGAAAATTAAGCGTTGGGTTAACGAGCAAAAATAACCGCCTTTGCGCGCATGCTGGCTTTACGCTAGAATGCGCGCTGTTTAGGGGCTTTGAGTAATACCATGTTAGAAGATCAATTTTGGCTTAAGCGCTCGCTTGAGCAAATGTCACAACCCGAATGGGAAGCCATTTGTGACGGCTGTGGTAAATGTTGTTTAAACACATTTATCGACAGTGAAGACGAAGATGAATTTACCGCTACGGATCAACTTCGCGAGGGTGAAGAACTCATCTTCACTAATATCGTTTGCCAATACCTAGACAACGACACCTGTGGTTGCAGTGAATATGCGAACCGCCAAACCTTGGTGCCTTCATGTGTAAAGCTCACTAAAGAAAACCTCAAAGATATCTTTTTTATGCCGCAAAGCTGTAGCTACCGCCGCCTTTACGAAGGCCGTGGCCTTGCGTCTTGGCACCCGCTACTGAACGGTGGTAGTAAAGACATGATGCATGAGTTGGGTATTTCTGTGCGTGACAAAACAGTAAAAGACTGTGATGTAGACCTAGATGACTTTGATCTATACGTGGCCGAGTGGCCAACTAGAGACATTGATTAATGAGCGCCCTTCAAGCAAGCATTGGCCTGTTAAACCCAAAAAGCCCAACCAATGTGGGGGGCGTATTACGTGCCGCGGGTTGTTACAACGCCAAGCAGGTGTTTTTTACTGGTAGCCGCTATTTACGCGCTAATAAGTATCACACCGATACCAAAAATGTGCTTGAGCATATTCCGCTCACGCAAGTCGAAAGCCTTGAGCAAGCAAAGCCTGAAGGTGCCACAACGGTGGTGATTGAGCTTGTTGAAGGTGCAACGCCACTGCCTGAATTTAAGCACCCTGAAAACGCATTTTATGTATTTGGCCCTGAAGATGGCTCGGTCAGTAAAGACGTGCTGAAATGGTGTGATGAAGTAGTGTATGTGCCAACCATAGGCTGTATGAACCTAGCCGCAACCTGCAATGTTGTGCTGTACGACCGACTTGCCAAACTCGGTGGTATTGAGAGTTCAAACGACACCATTTGTAATAGTCGAGACACTAACAACTCACTTAAATGGCAACAAAAAAAGAGCGCTAAATAGCGCTCTTTTTAGATTCAAACTCAAAACTACTTTTTAGTAATTTGTACGTTACTTTCAAGGCCAATGCCGTTGTCGGTAATGTCTGTGGCAAAATAAACACCCACAGGTTGGTCGCGTAGCGAATCAAGCTCAGCCATTTCTTCATCACTTAATTGACCCGTTGATGCAATCGTATCAAGCAAAGGTAATAAGATTTTTTGTACGTCGAATGCCATGTTCACAAAGCCATTTTTAGTGACACTTTGCGACTCTAAAGTCTCGGCAATCTGCGCTGACTTATCACCCGTGAAAATCACAATATGATTTCCTTTAAGGGCCATTTTAATATCAAAGTTAAGTGGCACAGGCGATGGAATGTATTCATTGATCAGTACGGCATCACCATTGGCTGGTAGTTTTATGTTCGCAAGTGGCGGCACAAAACCTTGCGCAATTGAATACAAGCCATGGGCGTCGGTCGCAGATAGGGTAACGATGGCATCAAGTTTGTCTATTTGTGGGCCGTTGTAGTCATCAATGGTCAATGCAGCGTCTTGAACACTCACACTCATACCTTGCACGCCGTTTGCAAAACCCGACATCATAGCAAGGCCAGCGGTGCTTACTTCTTGCATTTCATTTTGTAGTGCGACAATTGGGCCACAGTTAAACTCAGCTGACTTAATTGCACCGGTTAGTGTGTTGGCAAGCGGCAGTACTTTTGCTACATCAATACCATAGGCAACACTCATCATTTGCCCGTCAAGCTCAGTGGTATGTTTTGGTACAAAACCACGCACGGCTTGTAGCGTATTAAGTAAGTCTTGATCTGTGCTTTGCAGTACCGCTTTTACGTCAAAGTCGGCGTAGTCGGCGGTAATACGGGTTTTTGTTGTGCCTGATACTGTTGCAGGCCATTTAGCGGCAATAGCTGCAATATCATCTTGACACTCAGGTGTTGAAATCATTGCTAATGCGTTGGATTGCTGGGCTTTATCAAGTAGCTCTTTAAGCATCTGGTGTAAGCGAGAGTCCTCTTTGCCTGTTACAGCATTAGCGATACGTTGATGATCAACAAAGCCAACCGAGTTGCCATCAAGTGAGAAAGTTTTAATAAGCTCAGGTAGTTTTTTAGTTTCAGCCAGTGATTGAGCCGGTTTTTCTACGCCAAGGGCAATACGTAAATCTTGATCATTAGAAAGCGCAGTGGTTAGCGTGATGGTAGCCCAATTGTTGTGAGTTGATGCAATTAGGTTGAAGTTATCTAAGCCTTCAAGTTCAATGGTAAAGCGCGTGTAACTTACGCCTTCAAGGCTTTCTGTTGTATACGCAATACCTGCTTCATCAGCAGATTGCTTAATGCTATTGATAATGCTGCTTTGATCAGCGACCTGAAAACGTACAATCGGCATTAAACCTTGCGCATACATCATGCCTTTGTAGTCATCACCAAAGCCCCAAATCGATTTGAAGGCATCGTAAGAGCTCAGTGATTGTTGGTATTTTTCCATCAGTGATGCAAGGAATAGGGCATTCTTATCATCAACTGTTTTAAGCTCAGCAATGATGGGAGTTAAATCGCTCGTGCCTTTCATTGCATCTGGCATAAGCGCAAAGTATTTGCTGTACGGAAACGGTTTAAGTTGACCATAAAAAACCGCCGTGTCGGCAGGTACGTAGGCAAGCTCAGGTAAATCTACATCAACACTGGCTTTATTTTGTGAGTACAACAACGCACCTGCAACAATAGCAATTGCGCCCCCAGCAAGAAGCTTATTATTCATAGGATGAATTCCTTTTTCTTTAATTAGTTAAAAAACATACCATGAAATAGAAACAAATTACTAGCAGGCTAACGACTAAAACTGATAGCTCACGCTTATTTGCGGGCCGTGGGTAAATGTATCATAACTAAAGAAGTTTTTATTTCCGCGTTGGCCTGTTTGGTAATCTACATAAGTGGTTTTATAGCTCATACCCAGATCCCAATGCGGGTTTATTTGATACACCGCACCTAATTTAAAGCTGCCAGTCAATTTAGCATTTAAGTTAAAGCCACCGAGATCCCCAGCAGTTGTTAATTGCCAATGTTCGCTTAATTGTTTGTTAAAGTGAAAGCCAAAAATGAGATCAATCCAATCTTCATCTCTGTCGACTACGGACACTTGTGACATAAAGTTAGGATCAAGATCGAATTCGTAGGTGTTATCCCAACGACGAATACCCACATAGTTAACCCAATCACCCATCGAAGGACTAGAAAAACGGTAAGCAACACTTAATTCGAGCACCGCTTGACGCACCCGAGCACTGAGCACGCCAAGTTTTGGGGCGTTATGAGATTTACTTAAATCCATATAGCCCCAGTCAGCAATAAAACCCCAGTTTGATTGATGATATCCCTCAAGATGGAGCATAAATGCGCTGTCGAGGTTGTTTAAAATGGTATCAAATTCGACTTCAAGGGGGGCTTCTATAGTGCCAATTGCCGAGCTGCCATCAATCGCAGTGGCCATTAAATAAGGCTCTACAGAAAATTGCCATTGGTCGGCATAAACAGTTGGTGAGGCGAATACTAAACCGAAAGATAAAATCGTTAACATACGAGGTTG
The DNA here is from genome assembly GCF_036680945.1 of Pseudoalteromonas sp. P80D2. NCBI lineage: Bacteria > Pseudomonadati > Pseudomonadota > Gammaproteobacteria > Alteromonadales > Pseudoalteromonadaceae > Pseudoalteromonas > Pseudoalteromonas sp. P80D2. Next base: position 28,771 of record NZ_JAZDAR010000022.1, on the reverse strand, counting down.
TTTTAAAGTGAGCATAATCAAATCCTTTTAAGTAAATCACAGTATTAATTATAGAAACGCTGGGCTTTTTTGCATTGATTTTATGATGAAATATTTTCGTTTTGTTATTCAATCAGTGAACAACTTAACATTGAAATGGCGAGATTAGCATTGCTTTAAAAGCGGGGGATCATGTGGTGGTCGATCCAAACATGAAGGTGTTTAGGTATTTACCAATTATCGATAAATGTAAAACGGAGCAATAGCGAATGAGCCCGGCATTAATTACTGATGCCGGGCTTTTTACTCAACCTAAACAAAGTTCTAGGCTAAATCGGCTGCGCTTGGTAAAGACGCAAATGCACCATAACGGCTTACAGCAAAAGCGCCGGCTTTAGCTGCATAAGCAATGGTTTGTTCGATATTAGCTGGGGTTTGGCAAAACGCTTTAAAGCTTTGTTTGTTTTCACAGTGCTGACCAATCTTTGATAGCATGCCGCCAATAAACGCATCGCCTGCGGCGGTGGTATCAACCACTTTCGTAGCTGGTGGGTTAACTTGGCCTTTAAAGTCTGCGTGGTAAAAGCTGATTGCTTCGCCGCCATTGGTAACTAGCAAACAGGTTACACCGGCCTTTAAAATGGCATCAATGGTATGCTCAAGTGGCATTTCTTGATGGCTTTTTTGATTTAAAAACTCAAGCTCTTCAAATGAGAGTTTTACGATATCTGCCAGAGAAATAACATGCCACATTCTATCAAGCGTATGGCGCATACTTGGCCATAGGTTTTCGCGCAGATTCATATCGAAGCTACAAATTGCACCGGCTTTTTTCGCCTGAGTTAAACCATAAATAGTGGTTTGATAAATGTTGTGCTCAGTCAAACTGTTGCTGCATACATGCATGATGGCGTGATTTGCAAACATTGCATAGTCAAAATCGTCTACGCGATATAGTAAATCGGCGGCTGGTGGGCGATAAAAGCTAAACGAGCGTTCGCCACTGTCATCAAGAGATACAAACGCCAATGCTGTTTTAGCCGCATCGGTGAATGTACAGTACTGGGTGTTTACTGCATGCTGGTCAAGCTCTTGTTTAATAAAGTGACCGAACATATCATCGCCTAACATGCCGCAAAAGCTGGTGTTTAGGCCTAGTTTTGCTGCTGCAACAGCAACATTGGCAGGTGCGCCACCTGCGTATTTGGTAAATGACTCTGGTTGTTTACCATCTGATAAAAAGTCGATTAATGCTTCGCCAAAACACACTAAACTCATTATGCATTCCTCAAGGTTAAGGTTCTTAATACTTCGTAGCAGGCACCCATAGTATGGTAGTCGGTTTTGCCTGCTGGCGATTTTTCGTCACTGTATGGTTGGTTTTGTGCTGATAAAATGCGATACCAGGCACCATATTGGTGATCTACCATATGTTGCCAACTGTATTGCCAAATTTTTTCGTACCATTGCCAATAGCTTTCGTCATGTGTGGCATCAGCGAGTAGGGCCGCTGCGGCTAATGATTCGGCTTGCACCCAAAAGTATTTATCGCTATCACAAATTTGTTTATCTGGTGCAAAGCCATAGAAAATGCCTCCATGTTGCTGATCCCACGCGATGCTCAGGGTTTCATCAAACAGGCTTTTAGCGCGCGTCACCAACCAAGGTTCATCAATATGGCGGTTTAAAATAAGTAACAGTTTTGCCCACTCAGTTTGATGACCTGGTTGAAATCCCCAAGGCCTAAATAAATGCTGCGGGTCATCTTTGTTGTAATCTAAATCGATTTGCCAATTTTTAGAGTAGTGCTCCCACACTAACTGCTGACTCTGAGCTGCCAGTTTTACCGTAAAAGTTTCGGCAAGCTCTGTAGCGCGTTTTAAATAACGGGTCTCGTTAGTTGCTTCAAAACACATGAGTAAGGCTTCGCATAAATGCATATTGGCATTTTGACCGCGATAGTCATCTGCACAGCTAAAATCGGCATTTTGCTCATCTAGATAGGCATTATGCTGTGGTTCAAAGTAGTGCTGCTCTAATAAATCCCATACCTGTGAAATAGTTTTTTTGCAGTCGTTCACCCCTGCTTTTAAAGCAACCGCGTTTGCAAGCATTACAAAAGCGAGCCCGTAGCAATGGTTGGTGTCGTCTAACACGGTTACTTTGCCGTTATCATCTTGCTCAATAAGCCAAGCATAACCACCAGATGCTTGTTTATGCGCATGTTCAAGGTGAGCTAAACCATGTTTAGTGAGGCTTAAATATTCTGGGTCTTTAAACTCTATGTACGCCATTGCATAGTTAAAAACAAAGCGGGTGCTCGAGACTAAATGGCGAGTGTGTTTATCGTAAATCGCGCCATTATTTTTAAAGAACTGATAAAAGCCAGCTAAGCCATGGGCTGAATGATCAACACAATGGGGGTGATAAAAAGCAAGGGTATCTTGAATATGCTGCTTAAGAAAATCGGGGCTTTTAAAGTCAACTTTGGCCATGGGTTATTAATAAATCTGTGTACATCTTGCAACTATAGCAGGAAATAAAAAAATTGGAACGTTCCTAGTAAATCTTTGTGCTATTTTTACTTCAATGTGTAGAATCAAAGGTAACTTGTTAACGGAGTGAAAACCACGTGAGTGAAATAAATACAAACCAATCGTTTGTCGCCGATGGTTCGCAGCAAAATAAAAACTACCTGCTACCACTGACAGCAATGACAACCCTGTTCTTTTTATGGGGTTTCATTACAGTTTTAAATGACGTGTTGATCCCGCGCTTAAAAGGGGTATTCGATTTAACCTACACAGAGGCAATGCTGGTTCAGTTTTGTTTCTTTGGTGCTTACTTTATTGTTTCGCTACCTGCGGGTATGTTGGTTAAAAAAATGGGCTACAAAAATGGCGTACTAACCGGCTTAGTCGTGGCATCAATTGGCTGTATGTTATTTTACCCAGCGGTTGTTGTGCATGAGTACTGGTTATTCTTAGGTGCGTTATTTGTTCTAGCAGCAGGTATTACCGTATTACAGGTATCTGCTAACCCGTATGTTGTGGCGTTAGGTCCTGAAAAAACGGCGTCGTCACGTTTAAATTTAGCTCAAGCACTTAACTCACTAGGTACCACCGTTGGTCCATATGTGGGTGGTATTTTATTCTTTGGTACAGCAGGCACACTAGCTGCAAACGCAGCAACTGCAGAATCTGTAAAAGTGCCTTACCTTATGCTTGCAGCAGCACTACTGACCATTGCTGTAGTATTTGCTTTCTTTAAATTACCAGTGATTGCAGAGCATACAGAAGAGCAAGACTGTAAAGCGAAAGGCCACAGCCTTGCCGAAGCACCTCATTTAATGATGGGTGTTATAGGTATCTTCTGTTACGTAGGTGCAGAGGTTTCAATTGGTAGCTTCTTAGTTAACTATTTTGGCGAAGAACACATCGCTGGCCTTGAAGAGCATGCGGCTGCAAGCTTAATTGCTTATTACTGGGGCGGTGCAATGGTAGGTCGTTTCATTGGCTCTGCAGCACTGCAAAAAATTGCGCCTTCAAAAGCGTTATTCTTTAATGCCATGATGGTTATTGTATTGCTGTTAGTGACTATATTCACTGAAGGTGATGTGGCGCTTTACTCTGTACTTGCAATTGGTTTATTCAACTCAATTATGTTCCCGACTATTTTCTCTGTTGCTATTGAAGGTTTAGGCTCACTAACCAGTAAAGGTTCGGGTTGGTTATGTTTAGCAATCGTTGGTGGTGCCTTAGTACCATTAGTACAAGGTGTAGTTGCTGATACAGTAAACATCCAACAAAGCTTCTTTGTACCAGTGATTTGTTATGCATTTATCGCTTGGTATGGCTTAAATGTTGTACGTTTAGCTGATAGCTGGAAAAAACGCATCGGCTAAAATTACTATCAATAAAAACCCCGCACTGAGTTGCGGGGTTTTTTTGTGCCATTTTTTTGCTATACCGAAAAAACTAGATGACAGAATGATTTAATGAATACGTATTCAGGGACGGTTTAAGCAATAATTTATAGGAACGTTCCAAGTGGTTTTTTGCTGCTTTTTTATTAATACGACTTAAGAAGTGAAATTGGCTGCCGTTAACAAAGTAATTGATTTTCAAAGAAAGCGTACTTTAATAAAAGGAACGTTTTTCTAGTTTTAGCTTAATTTTATAAGACAAAGAGCTTTAAATTTGTTAAATATAAAGAGGCTAACAACGAAAAAAATAACAAACAGGTTTGTCATGCAAAGCACTCTTAAATTTACCACCAAGGTAACTGTGGCTGCATCACTGGTTTTAGTGATAGTGCTCGGTTTATTCACCATTAATAACTTCATCTCTATGCGCAGCCAAACGCAGGAGCAGCTTTCGCTTGTTCTTCAAGAGATTTCTCAGTCAGTGTCGCAAAATATAGCTAACTGGTTAAATGCTAAATTAGCCATTGTTTCGTCAGTTGCTGATACCTATCAACTTGGTGATAGCAAAGAGCTTACACTTACTCAGCTGAACACTGCCGACAAAGCGGGGAGCTTTAAAAATACCTACATCGGTATCACCGACGGTACCTTTGTATTGAATGACCAATCTGTTGTCTTACCACCTGACTACGATGCAACAACACGTCCGTGGTACAAGCTTGTTGAAAACAAAACAAACACAGCCTTTACTGCCCCGTATATTGATGTAACCACCAATGAACTGACTATTTCGGCCGTAGCGCCAATGCAAGCTAACGGTGTGTTTAGCGGTGTTGCAGGTGCCGACATCGACATGAAAACCATCACTAAAATCGTCAACGAAATTGACTTTTTAGGGTTTGGTTATGGCTTTTTACTAGATAGTGAAGGGCGCATTTTAAGCCACCCAGAAACTAAATTTAACGACAAAAACATGAGTGACTTGTTCGGTAAAAGCTTGTCGTTACAATCTGAGTTTGTTGAAGTACAGGTAGGTGGCTTAGATAAATTAGTATCGTTTACCAAAATCAAAGGAATTCAAAACGTTGATTGGTATTTAGGTGTGGTGATCAACGAAGAAATTGCTTACTCATCAGTTGCCTCATTTAGAAATATGGCGGCTATTTACATGCTATTAGGTATAGTTGCGATTGTATTAATGATGCAGTTTTTACTTCGCTATTTAATGCGTCCAATGCAGCGCTTAAACGATGCAATTAAAGATATTGCAGAGGGTGAGGGGGATTTAACCCGCCGTCTTGAGGTTGAAAACAATGACGAGTTTGGCGAGCTAAGCCATTACTTTAATGCGTTCATCGAGAAAATTCATACATCAATTGAGCAAGTTAAAAATACCACCGTTGAGCTTGAGCGCTTAGTTGAGAGTTTAGTTAATCAAACTCAAGGCACGCTCGACATGTATGCTGACCAAACAAAACGTACTGATAACGTGGCAACTGCAATCAATGAGCTGACATCGAGTGCGGTAGAAATCTCAAATAGTGCAAGTAATGCGTCAACGTTAGCAACCAGTGCTAACAGCCAATCATTACAAAGCCAATCTGCATTAGCTGACAACTTATCAGCTATTAATGCTTTATCTCGTAATATGGAGCAGGCGCAAAAAACCATTAATAGCTTAGATGCACACACTGTAAGCATTGGCCAAGTACTTGAAGTGATCAAAGGTGTGAGTGAGCAAACTAACTTGCTAGCACTTAATGCAGCGATAGAGGCAGCACGTGCAGGTGAAGCAGGTCGTGGTTTTGCGGTTGTAGCCGACGAAGTACGCCAACTTGCGCACCGTACACAACAATCAACACAAGAAATCGAAGACACCATTTCTCAGTTACAACAAGGTTCTGCGTCTGCCGTTGAAGTTATGACGGCCAGTATCCGCGACAGTGAAAAGAGTGTTGAGCAAGCTCATGTAGCAGGCGATAAAATGGCTGAGGTAACCCGTGCCATTGAGTCAATTGATGAGGTGAACCACAGTGTTGCCAATGCCACGACTGAGCAAAACCAAGTGATTCAAAGCCTAGACAGTGATATACACTCAATTAGTGAGCTTTCAAATCAAGGTCAAAGCAATCTTAATAACACCTTGAATGAGTGCACTAAATTGAAAGCCCAGTTCTATGAGCTTGAGCAATTGGTACTTAAATTTAAAGTTTAGTTGTTAAGAGACTGCAATTTTGGATCAAAATTGGCTTAATGCCATTACTTTAAACAGTGTCGACACGGCGGATAAACAGCGTCGTGCCTTCACGTTATTTGCCATGGCTTTTTTTGCCATCGTATTAATCACTTCGTTAGTGTTATCTAACTATCAAATTTACGCCTTACCGCTCACTATTATGTTAGTGGTGAGCGATATAACTATTGTGCTGTGCATGCTCTATTACTTTCGCACTGGTGCTTTAGTCTCTGTAAGCTGCATTATTTTATCGATCATTTTGCTGCTCTGTGTAGCATTGGTATACACCGGCGGCAAAGAAAACACCGCTTTATATTGGCTTATGTTTTACCCTATTGTGGCTTATGTCACCTTAGGGTTAAAAGTGGGCAGTGTGTTGGTTGGGATTATGTATGCTAGTGCAGTTGCACTGCTGTTTAGCCCCAACTTCGGGCAAGCGCATTACGGGCAAGTTGAAACCTCACGCTTTTTAGCCTCTTTCTCTATGGTGATTTTGTTTTCTGGGATCAGTGAATACTTTAGGCAAAAAAGCCATCAAAAAATTGCTGACATTACTTTAATAGAAAAACGCGATGCATTAACAGACCCGCTAACAGGTCTTGCCAATCGTCGTTACATTTATGAGCATATTCAGCCGCGCCTTGAAGCTGAAGCGGCTAATTATTTACCTATGTCGGTATTATTAATTGATTTAGATAACTTTAAATCACTTAACGATACTTATGGTCATGACTTTGGCGATCAGGCATTAATAGCCTTTACCTCTATGCTGCACGATAAGTTACGTGGCACAGATATAAAAGCCCGTTATGGCGGCGAAGAGTTTATTATTTTGCTACCAAAAGCGGGGCTTAATATTGCCCATGCCGTGGCTGAAAAACTGCGTAGTTATGTCGCCGAGAAACAGATCCCTTATGATGTGGGGCAGTCTGTGACTATTACCTGTAGTATCGGTATTGCCAGCCTAGAACGTGGTAGCCAATTTAGTAAAGCGATTAAACAAGCTGACGACAACCTCTATAAAGCCAAAGCAAAAGGGCGTAATGTAGTGGTCTCTGATCTAACTGAGATAAGCTAAATGGCAAAGTTAATTTATGTATACGACCCAATGTGTAGTTGGTGTTGGGGCTACAGAGAAACCTGGTTAAAACTCCAAGCAGCCCTTGGCGATAAACTTGCTATTGAATATAAAGTGGGTGGCCTCGCGCCTGATTCAGATGAGCCAATGCCAAAAGATATGCAGCAGTTTTTACAGCAAACATGGCAACGTATTGAACAGCAGCTTGGCACGCCATTCAATCATGAGTTTTGGCATACCGCGCAACCACGACGCTCTACTTACCCTGCATGCCGTGCTGTGCTTCTTGCAAGGCAGCACAATAAAGAGCAAGAGATGCTACACGCCATTCAAAAAGCCTACTACTTAGATGCACAAAATCCATCTGACATCAGCACCCTTACAAGCCTTGCAGAGCAAATTGGGTTAGAAAAAAACGTATTCATTAAAGAAATTGAAAGTGAAAAAATAAATTCATTGCTTATGGCCGAAATAAACCAAGCGAGAAGCTTACCTATTCAAGGTTTTCCATCTTTAGTCCTTGAAAATAAAGGGAAGTATGCTGCTATCCCGGTTAATTATTTAGATTGGCAAAGCAATTATCAGCAAATTATAGACGTTATTTAATTTGGTTGCTGGTTAAGCCTATTGAATTAAAAAGTTTTAAGCCAAACGTGATAATTAACCTCGTTTTGGCTTTGTAACGAGCCCGAAGATGAAAATAGCTCAAATAAAGATCATATATCAGGGAGTTAGGCCAAATGTATATGCTCAAAATTAAAAATCAATTCAATCTCATCATCTAGTCTTCTTCCTGTTGGAGCAAATCCAAGCTTTTGATAAATTGAAAGTGCATTACCATCTTCTTTATCCATTGTGGTTAGTGACACACCTTGCAAACCTACGAGTGAGGCGTATTGCTTACTAAAATTAATTGCTTGTTTTCCCAGCCCAAGACCTTGAAAATTATAGTCAACCATAACGCGCCACAAGTAGAGATAATCTTTTTGAAAATGTTCATCGAAATCTTCGAGTATTCTTGGATCGATTAAAGATATTAAACCAGCAGGTTTATTATCTACATAAATGCCATAACTGATACTATCTTCGTTGAAAATAGCTTGAATAATCCACTCGGCATTGTTGTCGATAAGATGCTTTTGAGATTCTTTAACTTTGAGGTTGATAACTTGATCTGCAATATTACCGTTTAATTTTAAGAAGCTGACTTTACCCATACTGTTTATCTCAGATATATTTTGAGTTGTAATATATCAAAGAAACTTTTTAGTATTCTACTTTGTTAGTATTTTACCCTTCTTTAGGGTAACAAACCGAACCCAAAGCTAAAAATTGAAAATTAATAAGGACACAATTCTGCAACTTTTGCCTTATTCTTGCCCAATATAAACTAATTGTTACAGCTGTCATATTTTTGTATTTTTTGCGCAACATGCTTGTCATTTTTCATCGTTATCCTTTCGCACAATAAAACAACCCAACTAGCAAATTAAGCTAACTTAACGAGTAAAGGTGTATGCGATGAAAGGCGTTAAACCACTGATTTTAGCAGGTATTGTAGCGGCATCTGCAGCAGTACATGCAAACGATCTAGATAAAGTAATTGATAAAAGCAGCGAGATAAACAAATCTGCAGCGCAATCACAAACTAAAATCGACAAGATTGCAGATTCAATGCAAGGTCGTTTACAACAATTCAAAGCCCTTAATAAAGAAATTGACGGCTTAACTGTTTATAACGCGCAACTTACTAAGCAATTAAACAACCAAATTGCTGAAATGGACGCGTTAAACGAGTCAATGGATCAGGTATCGGTTATCGAGCGTCAAATCACGCCGTTAATGATGCGTATGATCACAGGTCTTGAGCAATTTGTTGCACTAGACGTACCTTTCTTAACTGAAGAGCGTAGCAAGCGTATTGCATCATTAAAAGAAATGATGGACCGCGCAGACATCACTTCAAGTGAAAAATTCCGCCGCTTACTTGAAGCTTACCAAGTAGAAGTTGATTACGGTCGCACTATCGAAGCGTACACAGCATTACTTAATGTAGATGGCCAAGAGCGCGAAGTGGATTTCTTACGCATCGGTCGTTTAGAACTTATTTATTTAACACGCGACGGCAAAAAAGCAGGTAGCTGGGATAAAGAAACAAAATCGTTTGTTGAATTACCAGATTCTGCAATCAGCCAAATCAACAAAGGTTTACGCATTGCACGTAAGCAACTTGCCCCAGATATGTTAACACTGCCAGTCCACGCTGCTGAATAAGAGGTTTGAGATGAAATTATTAACGAAAATGACAAAAATGGCCGTGTTTGCAGCTGGCCTTGGTTTTGCTGGTAGCAGCCTAGCGGCTGAGCCAATGGATTTAGACTCATTACTAAAAACATTAGAGCAAGGTAAAGCACAACAAAGCGCTGAGAATAAGCAACGTGAACAAGAGTTCATGGCGCGTCAAAACGAACAAGTACAAATGCTTAAAGATACACAAGCAAAACGTACTGCAATGCTTAACGAATCTGAGCGATTAGAAACTCAGTTTGAAGAAAACGAAGTAAAGCTAGCTAACTTAACAGACACGCTTTCAAACCGTATGGGTTCACTTAAAGAGCTATTCGGTGTGTTACAACAAGTAGCGGGCGATTCAAGCAATAAATTCATGACGTCAGTTGTTTCTGCAGAGCTTCCTGGTCGTAGTAACTTCATGGATGAGCTAGCACAAAAAATGGGTTCAACGTCAAAGCTTGCTTCTATCGATGATATCGAAAAAGTTTGGTTTGAATTACAACGCGAAATGACTGAACAAGGTAAAGTATCTCGCTTTACAACAGATGTAATCGTTGAAGGTGGCAGCAAAGCACAAAAAGAAGTGGTGCGTGTTGGTGCATTTAACTTAATCGCAGATGGTAAATACCTTGAGTACACACCGGCTACAAATACAATCAGCCAGCTTACGCGTCAGCCAAGCAGCCGTTACACAGCAACTGCAGCTGATTTACAACAAGCAAACTCAGGTGTTGTACCGTTTGCACTTGACCCAACTGGCGGTTCAATCTTAGGTCTTTTAGTACAAGCACCAGATACTGAAGAGCAAGTTCACCAAGGTGGTACGGTTGGTTACATCATCTTAGGTGTTGGTTTAATCGCTTTACTAATTGCACTTGAGCGTTTTGTATCTCTGATGATTATGGGTAGTAAAATCCGTCGTCAGCTTAAAGACACAGTGGCACGTGATGACAATCCACTTGGTCGCGTAATGAAAGTGAAAGATCAGTACCCAGATGTAGCGTACGACACGCTTGAGCTTAAATTAAGCGAAGCAATCATTCGTGAAATGCCAAAAATTACTCGTAACCTGACACTAATTAAGATTATCTCTGTGGTAGCACCACTACTTGGTCTACTAGGTACGGTAACCGGTATGATTAACACCTTCCAAGCAATTACCTTGTTCGGTACAGGTGACCCTAAACTAATGGCGGGTGGTATTTCTCAGGCACTTGTAACAACGGTACTTGGTCTGGTTGTGGCTATTCCAACAGTATTCTTATACACACTTCTTAACACGCGTTCTAAAAATATGCTGTTGATTTTACAAGAGCAAAGCGCAGGTATCATCGCAGAGCGAAGCGAGAAAGGAGCATAAATCATGGTGCTATTGATTGATGCAATCAATGCTCTACGTGATTTCCTCGACACAGGTGGCCAAGTTCTCTTGGTCATCGGGGTCCTCATCTTCGCGATGTGGTTATTGATACTTGAGCGTTTTATGTATTTCTTTGGTGGCTTTAAACGCTACAAGAAAGACGTAAAAAGCACTTGGAGCAATAGAGCAGAGCGTAACAGCTGGAACGCAGAGCAAATTCGCCAAGCGATGATTTCACGCGCTGGCATGCAACTAAATAATAACCTTGCGCTAATCAACGTAATGGTTGCGTTATGTCCACTTTTAGGTCTGTTAGGTACCGTAACCGGCATGATCGAAGTATTTGATGTAATGGCAATCACAGGCACAGGCAGTGCACGTTCGATGGCATCAGGGGTGTCTAAAGCCACTATCCCAACAATGGCCGGTATGGTGGGTGCACTTTCAGGGGTTTTCGCATCAACGTTCTTACAACGTCGTGCAAAACGCGAAGTGCAATTACTTGAAGACAACATGGTCTTAGACCACTAAACGAATTTTAGGGTGATGTGAGCATCACCCATTAGGAGACTAACAATGAGAGCGCCACTAGGTAACTTATTTCAAGAAGACGACGCAGAAGAAATCAACATGACGCCAATGCTAGACGTTGTTTTCATCATGCTTATCTTCTTTATCGTAACAGCATCATTCGTAAAAGAAGCCGGTATTGATGTAAACCGCCCAGAAGCAGCAACGGCAGTGAAAAAAGAGCGTGCCAACATCTTAGTTGCTATTTCTGACAAAGGTGAAATTTGGATCAACAAACGCCAAGTAGATGTTCGTGCAGTACAAGCAAATATCGAGCGCTTAAAAGCTGAAAACCCACAAGGTAGCGTGGTTATTCAAGCTGATAAAAAAGCCACAACCGATGTACTTATTAAAGTAATGGATGCATCGCGAGCTGCAGGCGCATTTGATGTGTCGATTGCTGCGCAAGAAGCATCATAAGGAATGTGAGCGATGCGTTATATAGTTGCATTAATCATCGCTGGTATCGTGACTGTCATGCTGTTTTTAGGCATGCAGGCACTGATCACCGGTGGTGAAGGGGCCATGTCTGAGCCCGTAAAAGGAAACGTACTTGATTTTGTTCGTCTGAAAAAAGAAGAGACAGTGCAAAAGAAAGAACGTAAACCGCAAAAGCCACCAACGCCAAAAGAGCCACCTCCGCCAATGGAATCACCGCAAATGCAAAACAGTGATCCTAACGCGAGCAATGCCAATTTTGACTTTGGTGCTAGTGTTGAAGCCGACGTTAACTTAGCTGGCGGCTTAGCCCTTGAATCAAGCGACGGTGAATACTTACCGATTGTAAAAGTAGCGCCTGTTTATCCGCGCCGAGCTTTATCGCGTGGGATCGAAGGCTATGTGATTGTTGAGTTTACAGTAACCAAGCAAGGCACAGTACGTGACCCGAAAGTTATTAAAGCTGAACCAGAGTCATTGTTTGACCGCGCTGCGATGGATGCAGCACTTAAATTTAAATATAAACCGCGCGTTGTTAACGGTGAAGCTGTTGAAGTAGCGGGCGTACAGAACAAAATTTCTTTCCAAATTAACGGTTAGAAAAGAGGAATGCGATTATGAAACCTTTAAAAGTTGCCGTGATTTGCGCGGCTGCTTTCACAAGCAGCCTTGTAGTCCCAAGCGTTGTTAGCATGTTACCAGGTGTAACACTGGCAACAGCTTACGCACAAGAACAAAAAACTAAACGAGTACCTGCACTGCGCGAAAAAGTGTATAGCCAATTAGCACGAGCACAGAAGCTGGCTGATGATGGTGATGCAAAAGCAGGGCTAGAAGCTCTTGATAGTATTCAAGAGCGCTCTTCGAGCATGAACTCGTATGAAATTGCCATGATGCATAATTTCTATGGTTTTATTTACTACAACGAAAACGACCTTGATAAAGCAATTGCATCGTTTGAAAAAGTAGTGAACGAAGATGCGATCCCAGAAACATTACGTGTAAGCACCACCTTTAGCTTAGCGCAACTTGCAATGGCTAATAGCGATTACGAAAAGGTAATCAAATATTTAGCACAGTGGGATGTGATTAACGACAAGCCTAAAACAGATGCTTATTACGTATTGAAATCTCAAGCGTATTATCAGCTTAAAGATTACCAAAAAGGCATTGAGAACATTAACCTAGCTATCGCAGAAGCCGACAGCAAAGGTGAAATGCCAAAAGAAAACTGGTTAATCTTACAACGTGCAATGTACTACTCACTTAATCAGTCTGACAAAGTGGTCGAGGTACTTGAGCGTTTAGTTAAGCTTTACAACAAGCCAGAGTACTGGGTTCAGTTAGGTGGCATGTACGGTGAAACAGGCGCAGAGAAAAAGCAATTAGCGATTTTAGAAGCGGCATACCAACAAGGTTTCATGAAATCTAAATCAGATTTACGTCAATTATCACAAGTGTATTTATACAACGGCCTGGCTTTTAAAGCGGCGAACGTGATGAGTAAAGCTATGCAAGACGGTGTCGCTGAAAAATCAGCGAAAAACTATGCCTTTGTTGCAGAAGCAATGGTACAAGCAAAAGAAGCTGAAAAGTCACTTGCTTACTTTGCAAAAGCCGCTGATTTAGTAACGCATGGTCAGTACGAACAACGTATTGCAGAGGTAAGTATTAATCTTGAAAAATACGAAGAAGCAGCGGATGCAGCACGTAAAGCTCTAGATAAAGGCGGCTTAGAGTTCGAATCAAATGTATATGTTGCCTTAGGTATGGCGCAGTACAATTTACAAAACTTTGATGCCTCGATTTTAGCGTTTGAACAAGCGGAAAAACACAAAAAGTCGCAGCGTTTAGCTGAGCAATGGATCAAGTATGTGAAGCGTGAAAAAGTGCACGCCGAAACATTACGTACCGCTTTACTCTAAATCGTATTCAACAGGTAAGCGTACAAAAGAACTAATTTATAATCGCAACACCAAAGCTGCCTTCGGGCGGCTTTTTTCCGTTTCAAAAATAAACTAACTTACTCTTTTTTAAATAATTAATATTGTCATTTTATGTTTATTAAAGTGTAACTAGTTTGTCATACAGCTCCCGTAAGGTAGTCGCAGTTTAAAACTCAAGTGACCCAAAAGCATTAAGTTTCAGTGCTTTTTGGTGACTTGAGTTTATGCGCTAACACAATAATTAAATATCTATCTTAACGGAGTGAACAATGAAATTATCTGGCTTATTCAAGGTTAGTCTTGTAGCTACAGCAATCTCACTAGCAGGTTGTGGCGGTGGTGATATCAACATCAACGTAGAAGAAACAGTTGAGCAACCAACTACACCTACTAACCCAACTACACCACCAACAACTGAAGAGTTACCGGGTGTATACAGCCAAAGTCTTTCGAATGAAGTGTCTGCTGCATTAGGTCGTGATGTGACAGTACAAGTTCTTTCAGGCGTAATCACTGAAGATACAACATTATCAACAGACGCATTCTGGGCACTTGATGGTGCAGTATTTGTTGGTAACGATAAAGCAGACAGTGCAACATTAACGATTGAAGCAGGTGCGGTAGTATTCGGTAACAGCGGTTCTGATTACCTAGTTGTTAGCCGTGACTCTAAAATTGAAGCTACAGGTACTAAAAACGACCCTATCATCTTTACTTCTAAGCAAGACGTAGTTGGTGAAGAAACATCTGCAGGCCAATGGGGCGGTATGGTGCTTCTTGGTAATGGTATTTCTAATAAGTGCCCTGCTGAAGGCGATTGTGCTCTTCAAGTTGAAGGTGTTGAATCAGGTGCTGTATTTGGCGGTACAGACAATACAGATAATTCAGGTACATTAAAATATGTTGTTGTTAAAAACGCTGGTTATGAAATTGCCCCAGATAATGAACTAAATGGTATTACGTTCGGTGCTGTAGGTTCTGGTACAACAGTTGAATACTTACAAGTTCACAACAACTCAGATGATGGTGTTGAATTCTTCGGTGGTGCTGTAAACCTTAAACACGTTGTATTAACAAGCATCGACGATGATAGCATCGACTGGGACAATGGTTACCAAGGTAAAATGCAATTCGTTTATGTTGAACAAGATCCAGATTCAACAGATGCAAACCGTGGTATCGAAGCAGATAACGACGGTAGCACACCGTCTAAAGAACCAAAATCATTACCAATCATTTCTAACTTAACAATCATCGGAAACAACTTTGACGGTGAAGATGATGCAGAGGGTATCTACCTTCGTGAAGGTACAGGTTTACACCTTTACAACTCTGTGATCACTGGCTCTGACGAAATGGGTGAGTGTTTAGAAATTGAAGGTGCGGAAGACGGTGCTAGCGAAACAGTTAACAACGCTAACGATGGCACTATCTTAATGCAAAATACGTTTATGTCGTGTACTAATGGCGAAAACTTCAAAAACCCAGTTGATGGTAGCGGCAACACGTTACTTGAGCTTGAAACATGGTTTACAGCTCAATCTGGCAACGTAATTAATGATAAGCCAATGCTTGGTGCAAACGGTCAACCAATTGCAGGTTCTCCATTACTAGGCGCGGGCCAAGATGTAGCGAATACTGTTGATGCGTTCTTTGATACAGTTGACTTTGTTGGTGCATTAAATGACTCAGATGATTGGCGTGAAGGTTGGGCATTTGGTTACGGTGGCGGTGAAGTAACTGCACCACCAGCAGTAGCAGGTTGCCCATCAGGTACAACGTCAATTTCTCCAGTTGATGGCAGCACAACAACATGTGAAGTGTCTGGTCGTATCACCGCAGATTTAACACTTACTGCGGGTAACTACTACGCATTAAGCGGTGCAGTATTTGTAGGTGATGATAATGCAGATTCAGCTACTTTAACAATTGAGCCAGGTGTAACAGTATATGGTCGTACAGGCGATGATTACTTAGTAATTAGCCGTGGTTCAAAAATTAATGCTAACGGTACTAAAGATGAGCCAATCTCATTCACTTCAAGCCAAGATGTTATGGGTGGTACTACAGCAGCTGGTCAGTGGGGCGGTTTAGTTCTTCTTGGTAACGCACCATCAAACAAGTGTCCAGCAGAAGGCGATTGTGCGCTTCAAGTTGAAGGTGTTGAGTCAGGTGCCGTGTTCGGTGGTACTGATACAACGGATAACTCAGGTACGCTGCGTTATGTTCGTGTGATGAATGGTGGTTACGAAATCGCACCAGATAACGAATTAAACGGTATCACGTTCGGTGGTGTTGGTTCTGGTACAACTGTTGAGTATGTACAAGTACACCAAAATGCGGATGACGGTGTTGAGTTCTTCGGTGGTAACGTACAAGCGAAGTACTTAGTACTAACAAGCATTCAAGATGACAGCATCGACTGGGACAATGGTTTCCAAGGTAAAATGCAGCACATTCTTGTTAAGCAAGCAGCTGATAACTCAGACGCCAACCGTGGTATTGAAGCAGACAACGATGGTTCTACACCGTCTAAAACACCTAAGTCAAACCCAACAATTGCTAACTTAACAATTATCGGTAATACCTTTGATGGTGAAGATGACTCAGAAGGTATGTACTTCCGTGAAGGTACGGGAGCGCAAATCTATAACGCAATCGTAACGGGCCCTGAAGGTATGGGCGAATGTCTTGAGATTGAAGGTGCTGCTTCAGGTGAAAGTGAAACAGTGAACAATGCCCAAGATGGTACTTTAATGATTAAATCATCAGTGATTGCATGTTCTGAAAACTTCAAAGACCCAAGCGGTGTAGATTTCAGTGTTGAGAACTGGTGGACAAACACATTAGGTAACTTAGTTGCTACAGGTCAAACGCAAGTTGTAAATGGTATCTTTACTATCGATACAACAACAGCGACAGACGTTAAAGCAATCGACGGTTTCTTCGATACAACAACGCACATTGGTGCAGTATCTGCTGATAACAACTGGACTGAAGGTTGGACGGTAGGTCTGGAATAACACAGTAAGCGAGGTGCTAAACAACGTGTTTAGCACCTTTAAACAACTTTCTGTAACTTATTTCAGATAGAGGTAAACATGAAACAATATTCAAAACAGTTCAGCTTAACAGCACTAAGCGCAGCTATCTTATGCGGCTTGAGTGTCTCAGCACACGCAGCTGAAGTAGACGAAGAAGCTGTTCTTGAAGAAGTTGTTGTTAGTGCAAGTCGTTTAAAAGGCACTGCAACAGCTGTTCTAGAAGAGCGTAAACAGCAAGCATTCGTTGCTGATATTATGGGTGCAGAGCAAATTTCACGCAGTGGTGATAGTGACGCTGCTGCAGCGCTACGCCGTGTAACAGGTTTAACACTTGTTGATGGTAAGTTTATTTATGTTCGTGGTTTAGGTGAGCGATATTCAAGTACACAGTTAAATAACTCTGCTGTACCAAGCCCAGATCCAACGCGTTCGGTATTACCACTGGATTTATTTCCATCAGGTATTATCGAAAGTTTATCAGTACAAAAATCGTATTCACCGTCAATGCCAGCGTCTTTTGGTGGTGGTAACGTTGATATTCGTTTGAAATCAATTCCAGATCAATTTGTATTTGATGTGACGGGTCAGCTTGGTTACAACACCAATAACTTTGATGATGGTCTTGAATACAGCGGTGGTTCGGATGACTGGTACGGTGTTGACGATGGCACACGCGAAATTCCACGTCCTATCCTTGATGTATACCAAAGTGGTCAATCGCTTGATGATTTAACACCTGAGCAAAGCCGTGCTTTAGCACTGTCGTTAAATCGCGAATATGATCCAAAATCAGCAAAGGTTGATCCGAATACGAAGTTCACTGCCACATTAGGTAATAGCTTCGAATCAGATAAATGGCGCTATGGTTTCTTATCGTCGCTTAGTTATGATAATAAGCATGTTGTTGCAGATGAGTATCAAGGTCAAGGCTTCTTGATTGGTGAAAACTCAACAACCATGATCCGTGGTTATGACCAAGTACTAAGTACAGAACACACGGTTAAAACATCAGGTATGGTTACTGTTGGTGTTGAGTATGACAAAGCGCATAAAATTGACTACACAGCATTAATCTTACGTGATACTGAAGATAAAATTTCAGACCGTTTAGGTATTGACCAAAACAACAATACCTCAGACAACAAGCGTGTACGCTCGTACGATGTTCGTTATGAAGAGCGTGAGCTGATCGTTAATCAGTTAAAAGGTATGCATACTTTTGATTGGTTGAATTACGCGGGTTTTGACTGGAAGTATTCAATTGGTCGCTCAAACCGTTACGCACCAGGTAACATGGAAACTCGTTTCATCGTTACTGATGCTAACGAAGATGGGTTTTACGATACAGTAAACGAAAGCGCATTAACCAATGCAACAACAGCTGCACGTTACACTTTCCAAGATTTGGATGATGAAGTAGAGAACTACGGTTTTAACTTTACGTTGCCTATTATGTTAGATGGCGTGGATGTTGAGCTTAAATCAGGTGCTGACTTTATATCTAAAGAGCGTTCAGCAACTAACCGTCGTTTTGATATCAATACACGTGCATTCTCAGATGTTGACTTAAACGGAAATGAGTTAAACACCATTTTATCTGATGATGTACTTACAAACGCGTCACTAACGCAGCCAATCTTAAACGACACAACGGTTTCAGGCGATGACTATAAGTCAGCGCAGAAAGTGGATGCATACTACTTCGAAGCTGATTTCTTCTTCAATAACACATGGCGTATTACCGGTGGTTTACGTTGGGAAGATTTCCGTCAAGTATCTGTTCCTCTTGACCCATTTACTGGTGGCCTTGCATCTTCAATCGATTATGATGAGTTAGATCAGCTCGCATTCCGTGAAGATGACGTTTATAGCGCACTTGCTTTAACTTATGTGCAAAACGACGAAACGCAGTGGCGATTAAGCTATGGTGAAACAGTTGTTCGTCCAGATTTACGTGAGATTTCTGATGCAACTTACATCGATCCGCTTACTGAATACCCTGTAGGTGGTACGCCTGGTTTACGTACAACGCAAATCAAAAACTATGATTTCCGCTGGGAAAACTATTTTGATACGGGCGAGAACTTCTCTGTTGGTGTGTTCTATAAAGACATGGTTGATCCAATTGAGTCTGTTCAATCACCTGCACAAGATGGTCCACCATTGGTACGTATTGCTAATGCAGAAGATGGTTATGTTGCTGGTGTTGAATTTGAATACCTGAAAGATTTCGCTTTCTTAGGTGGATTCTGGCAAGACGTGTTCATGACAGGTAACGTGACTTTAAGTGACTCAGAAATCAACATGGACCGTCAGGCGATTGTTGAACAAACAGGGGTTTCTGCAGCGGTTACAAATACAACACGTCGCATGACGGGTCATTCAAAATATGTTGTGAATATGCAGTTAGGTTATGACGCACCTAGTGGGCAACATGCTTCAACACTAATCTATAACGTATTTGGTGAGCGAATTATAATTCCTGGCATTGAAGGTCAAGAAGACTGGATGGAGCAACCTTTCCACTCTCTAGACTTTAACTACACCTATTTCCCTGATTTCAACTCAAGCTTGAAGTTCAAAGTGACGAATATCTTGGGCGCAAAATCTGAAATAGAGTCAGCGGGTACCTTAACTCGTTCTAAAGAGAAAGGCACTGAGTTCTCAATTGAGTACAAATATCAGTTTTAAATCTCTGACCAAGGAAGGATACAATAATAAATCCTAACGTTGATTTAGCCCTGCACTAGCAGGGCTTTTTTAATTTTTTTGTAATTTAAATAATATACAACTGTCATGGAAATATATGAGTATTTATAGCTGATTTAACAAGGAACAATGGAGTTAATTATGAAGAACATGTTATCAGTAGTGATTTTAAGTGCTTTATGCTCATTCTCAGTTAATGCAACCCAATGTGAAGGATATGTAGATAAGCTGTATAAGCTTTCAAATGGTAAGGTAAAGGTTTCACTAGCTCAATTTTCAAATACTTATGATATTAAAGATGAAAGTGATTTGATTTTAATTACAAATGCAGCATTGGCTAATAAGATTTTAAAATTATCCGTTGTTGAGATGGATGGAAGCGTTATTACTAATTCAAATGCAAATTGCGGTGATAATGATGCTGATGATCAATTAACAGTAATAGCTACATCTTTAGATTTTTAATTGTATAAATCCTAACGTTGATTTAGCCCTGCACTAGCAGGGCTTTTTTGTTTCTATACCCAAACCACCTCAAGATGCAGAATTCAGCGTTTCACAGGTGCTTAATATCAAGGCGTTACTTTGCAAGAATGGCAGTCCCTTTTAAGAAGTAACAACGATGAGAGTAAGTGCCTGTGAAGCGCCCAAAGGGTTGGTTTAAAAGCGATTTATACTGCGTTATTGATTTTAACAATAGAACCACTATTACTTGCAATCAATGCCTTGCCTAAATCGCTTTTAATTCCAACTGAAACTCGCATCTTGAGGTAGTTTGGGTATATTAAACCATTGCGTGTTATGGTAG
The DNA here is from genome assembly GCF_036680945.1 of Pseudoalteromonas sp. P80D2. Classification (NCBI taxonomy): domain Bacteria; kingdom Pseudomonadati; phylum Pseudomonadota; class Gammaproteobacteria; order Alteromonadales; family Pseudoalteromonadaceae; genus Pseudoalteromonas; species Pseudoalteromonas sp. P80D2. The sequence goes on along the minus strand of NZ_JAZDAR010000022.1, from coordinate 8,386 downwards.
TTCTAAGTGTTAAAACAGGGATTAAAAATGGACTTACGGTTAATTATAAATGGCAAAAAAGCGGCTGATGAGCAGCTTCGTGACGCTATCGGTCAATTTCGAACCAGTCAGCCACTTGCAGTGCGTGTTACTTATGAAGGCGGTGACATTGAGCGCTTTATTAATGAAGCCGTGGCAGAGGGTGTAAAACGTGTTGTCGTAGCTGGTGGTGATGGCACCGTTAATGAAGCCGTTAATGCATTAATGAAACTGGAAAAGTCACAACGTTTAGAGCTTGCTATTTTACCTATGGGCACAGCGAATGATTTTGCTACAGCCGCTAATATTCCTCATGGGTACTTGCCAGCACTGAAACTTGCCGCAGATGGTCAGCCGCATGCAATTGATACCGTAGAGGTTGATAAGCGTTATTTTGTGAACGTAGCCAGTGCTGGCTTTGGGGCAAAAATTACCGCAACCACACCGCCTGCACTGAAAAACTTACTCGGTGGTGGGGCGTATACCTTGGCTGGTCTTGTACAAGCGCTGAGTTTTGTCCCTTACAGTGGCGAGTTAACGCTGCCTGATGGTGAACGTACTTCGGGCGATATTATTGCCGCTGCCGTATGTAATGGCCGCCAAGCGGGCGGTGGCCAGTCACTTGCGCCACATGCGTACATAAATGATGGCTTGGTTGATTTAGTGGCGTTTACATCATTTGCAATTTCAGATGTACCAGCGGTTATCGAAGAGCTAAGCAATTATCCTAATTCATCACAACAGTGGGTAAAACGCTTTCAAGTGCCATGGCTCGAATGGCAAACACAAACAGAAATGCCAATAAACTTAGATGGCGAGCCAATCACCTCAAAACAACAGCGTTTTGAAGTGCATGTTGGTGCGCTTAACTTAGTGCTGCCAGACGCATGTCCAATGCTAAGATGAAAATTTTTGATGTTACTCGGTTAGCGCTGGTTTTGCTTGGGCCGCAATGCTAGATTACTTCTGTAAAAATTAAACTCTCACGCAATGGACTTTAATTTTTAACAGTTTAGGTAATTTGAATGAATCAAACAGTGGAACAAACAATGAAAAAAGTAGGATTAGTCGGTTGGCGGGGCATGGTTGGCTCTGTGTTATTAGAACGTATGCAGCAAGAAAATGATTTTTCTAATATCGACACGACTTTTTTCACCACCTCACAAACCGGTCAATTAGGTCCTGATCTTGCGGGTCCTGCTAAACCGCTTTTAGATGCCAATGATATCGCTGAGCTTGCGAAGATGGATATTGTTGTTACTTGCCAAGGCGGTGACTATACCAAAGCCGTTTACCCGCAATTACGTGAATCAGGTTGGCAAGGTTATTGGATTGATGCGGCATCGGCACTGCGTATGAGTGACGACAGTATTATTGTGCTAGACCCAGTAAACAAAGACGTTATCAGTGCAGGCTTAGAGCGAGGTGTTAAAACCTATGTGGGCGGAAACTGTACCGTATCACTTATGCTATTAGCCCTAGGCGGTTTATTTGAGCAAGACTTGATTGAATGGGTAAGCCCAATGACATATCAAGCGGCTTCTGGTGCAGGCGCACGCAACATGAAAGAGTTAATTGCGCAAATGGGTGCAATTCACGAAACAGTGGCAGACAAGCTTGCAGATCCAAATGCTGCGATTCTTGAGATTGATAAGTTAGTCACCGAAAAAATTGCCTCAAGCGATTTACCACAAGACCAGTTTGGTGTTCCTCTAGCTGGTAGCCTTATCCCTTGGATTGATGTACCAATGCCAAGCGGTCAAAGTAAAGAAGAGTGGAAAGCGCAAGTTGAAGCGAACAAAATTTTAGGTAGTAGCGAACAACCTGTCCCTGTTGATGGCTTATGTGTTCGCATTGGCGCAATGCGTTGTCACTCACAAGCAATGACAATTAAGCTGCGCAAAGACATTAGCGTTGAGAAAATTGAAGAAATTCTTGCTTCTCACAATGAGTGGGTAAAAGTGATCCCGAATGATCGTGGCATTACATCAACTGATTTAACGCCTGTAAAAGTAACTGGCACACTGTCTATTCCGGTAGGTCGTATTCGTAAATTAGCGATGGGACCAGAATACATCAGTGCATTTACAGTGGGTGACCAACTGTTATGGGGTGCAGCTGAGCCACTTCGTCGTATGTTACGCATTATTGTTGATGGTCAACATTAATCACACAACTCAATATTAAGGCTAGCAGTTTGCTGGCCTTTTTTAGCACTAAAGGAAAGTAATGCACACCCCTAATAAATGGAAAATGACACCAGAGCGAGTATCGCAGTTCATCAAAACCTACAGCTTTGCATTGATGGTTGATAGTGAGTTTGAGGCAACTCATTTACCATTAGTGTATAAACCCGATGAGGGCGAGTTTGGTACCTTATATGGTCATGTGTCACGAGCGAATCGTCATGGCAAAAGCTTGCAAGATACCCGTGTATTGGTGGTTTTTAATGGCCCACATAGTTATATTTCACCGACTTGGTATAGTGAGAAGCCAGCTGTATCGACTTGGAACTACGCTGCGGTGCATGCCAAGGGCAAAGTAGAATACCTCGATGATGACAACACCTTAGCCTGCCTAGATGAACTAATTAGCCAATACGAGCCAAGTATTTTAAACGACACCAGTTTGTTGCCAGCTGATTATCAAGCTAAGTTACTCCGTGGCATAGTGGGTATTAAAATCGAACTTGATTCAATTCAGGCAAAAGAGAAGTTAGGCCAGCATAAATCGGCGGCGGATCAACAAGGTGTTGTAACAGGGTTAAAATCAGATAAACACCCAGATGCCCAAGCCTTACTTAGCTATATGCTTAAACATGAAGTAGGAATAGGCAGCTAATTTGCATCCCGCAAATGCTGCCAATTGGTTGGAAAGTATCAAGCACTGCCTTGTTAAAAGCATGTTAACTACTTAAACTAAAGTTAGTACATTCCATGTATCTGTCAACTAAATGTCATATTTTGAGAAAGTAAGATTCGAGTTAAAGCAATCTTAGAAGATATGTAAAACTGATTGATTTTATTTATCCTAATCTACTTTGCACCGAAAAAATAAACACTTAATTATTTGCCGAACTTCCAAGGCCTCACTATATTTTCTTAAGTGCTTAGTTGGAAGTTGGCTATGAACATTTCAAAAAAATTAAAACTCGCCTTTGCGTCAGCAATTGTGCTGCCACTCATCATCATTGCTGTGCTTGTAATTACACAAACAAGACAGCAAGCCCTCGATAGTTTTGCCGAGCTTAGTCAAAGAGAAGCAAGACAAGTCGATAATGGTATCAGTATGTTTTTTGCCGAAATCGAAAAAAACGTCGATTACCTTGCATCCCATGCCGCTATCTTAGACGCCAAGCAAGGCGTTAAAACCCATATACAGTCACCTAGTGCAGAAAAGCTTGATCATTTAAGTGGTAGTAGCACCGAACAAAACGCCTTTAGTTTGTTTGATCACTTTGGCGCCACCCACCCGGGACTTGCTTATATTTATATGGGTAATGAGCAAGGCGGTTATATTCAATGGCCAGAGGGTGAAGTTACAGCGAATTATGATCCAAGAGTAAGGCCTTGGTACGAAACAGGCAAAGCAGCAGATGGTAAAACGGTAAGAACCAATGCCTATTATTGGGCAGCCGATGACATGGTCATTGTTTCTACTGTTAAAGCGATTAAACAAGCAGGAGAGTTTATTGGTGTGCAGGGCATGGATGTATCCTTGCAGGGCCTTACCGATATTATTGCGAACATTAAACTTGGTGAAACTGGCTATTTAATGTTGATTGAAGATAGTGGCAATATACTCGTTGACATTAAAAATGCTGATTACAGGTTTAAGCAGCTAGCACAAGTCAATAACGGAAAATACAAACAGCTCGCTGATAATAATCAGGGGCAATTTGAAATTGACATTAATGGCAAAGATTACTTAGCGAATATTTACACCTCGCAAGAACTAGGCTGGAAATTTATAGGTTTAGTTGAAAAATCTGAAGTGATGAGTGCTGCAAACGCAATGACGATTACTATTTTAGTCATCAGTGCAATCTTGATTGCTGTGTTCATTTTAGTTGCTAGCTATATTTCTAAATTAATTTCTGCACCTATTGTTGAAGTAAGTGATGGTCTTACCGAGATATCGCAAGGTGGTGGTGATTTAACTAAACGTTTAGTGATTAAAACACGCGATGAAACGGCCAAACTGGCTAACAGCTTTAACTTATTTTTGAATCTAATATCGGATTTAGTCACGCAAATTAATGATTGTGCGCAAAATGTTAGTGATACCTCAGCGCAAACATCATCACAGGCGGCACAGTTATCTGGCTCAACATCACAGCAACAACAAGCCCTTGAAATGGCGGCCACAGCAATTAATGAAATGGCAGCGACTGCTAATGAAGTATCTGCTAGTTGTGCCAATGCAGCCGAGCTTGCATCGCAAACACAGCAGGCCTCTGAGCTTGGGCAAAGTGTTATATCTGAAACGGTTGATAGTGTTGTGTCTTTGTCTGAGGTGATCACCAAAGCAACCCAAGATATAAACCAACTCGACGCTGAAAGCGAAAACATCATGTCGATATTAAGCGTGATAAGAGGCATTGCAGAGCAAACCAATTTGTTAGCCTTAAATGCAGCAATTGAAGCGGCGAGGGCAGGCGACCATGGTCGAGGGTTTGCGGTAGTTGCAGATGAGGTGCGTGCGTTATCACAAAGGACCTCAGAATCAACAGAAGAAATAGCAAGTCAGTTAGATACGTTACGTAAAATGTCTGATCAAGTGTCTAAAGAGATGACAACCAGCTTAAACCGTACAAACAAAACAGTTGATTTAGCTCATTCAGCACAGCAACAATTTAGCGAAATAACCGCGTCTATCGTCAATATTAGCGATTTAAATACACAAATTGCCACTGCAGCCGAAGAGCAACAGCATGTAGCCGAAGACATTAACCGCAATGTTGTTGAAATAAAAAATGCGGCTGATGATGTAAGCGAAATTGCCGATAGTGCAAGAGGCAATGGAGAGAAACTAAACCTGTTATCGAATACACTGACAGATTTAGTGGGTAAATTTAAAGTGTAAGTGAGGCATTATTGAAACATTGTTGCTATTTGTTTTTAAGTAGACTTACGAGCTGGATCAATTTATCAAATAATAATTACCTGTTTTAGGTTCTAGGACTTGATTTAATAATACAATATGATTAATTTTTAACAGCAACCAACAACACAGTAATGAGCTATGCAGGGAAGAACATTCAACTTTAACAAATTGCCACTTATTGTTTGTTTACTAATGTTCTTTCTAACCTGCGTTTTTCATGTGTCTGTAAGTTATTTTCAGGTAAGACACCAAAAGCAATTTTCGAACGTTTTATTAAATAAGGCTGAGCATATATCTGCAGATATCTCATCAGCAATAAATGCCGCGTCACAGATATCATCTCGTCAATGTGACACTCAAACCATTAATAAATTACGGGTGATTTTGGCAAATTATGAATACGTTCATGATCTAGGTTTAATTAGAAAAGGTAAGGTTAAGTGCTCTGCAAATTGGGGTAAGTTAGATAAAACAACTTTACTTACTCAGCAATTATATAATTCATCTTCAGGATATGATTTTGCAGCAGAGGTTGCGGGTGTTTTTCCGGTAGAAACAAAGTATGACGTCACTAAACGTGACGATATCATCGCATTCACTGTAAACAAGCCTTTTAAACATATTGATGAATTAAATAAGCACTTTGAATTTAAAATTATTTCTAAAAATAAAGAGTATGTTTTTCATCACTATGAAACCCAATATCAATTTAACAGCAAAACATTTTTACCAACGCAACAGGTAGAAACGTGTAGTACACAATTTTCTTATTGTGTTGTCACTGAGAATAATCGCCCAGGTATTTTGTATTTCCCGCTGTATATATCTGTATTGATCATATGTATGCTTGGTTTAATTAGCTTTTTAATAGCCTATTCTTTGAGCTCATATTTTGATATGCAAAACTCCATGGAATTCAGACTTCGAAGTGCAATCAAAAATGCACAGTTGTATCTTGAGTATCAACCCATCATAGATGTTAAAACTAACAAAATAATTGGTGTTGAGAGTTTAGTCCGCTGGAAAGACGAAATACATGGCCAGGTTTCACCGGAACTATTTTTAGGTGTTGCTGAGCAGTTATCTTTGTATCCTATGTTGGCCTATGAATGCGCGACGAAGGCCCTTCAAGAATTAGCACCAATTATGAAAACCGATCATGGTTTTTCTGTCGCAATTAATGTTAATGCATATGAAATTGAAAACCCCGAGTTTTTAGATTACTTACATCAGCTTTGCAGTAAGCATGAGCTAAGGAGTGAGCAAGTAAAGATAGAGATCACAGAGCGCATTGGCCTGCCATTAACTTTATTAGCTTGCTTCGCTTTAAAGGCTAAAAAATATGGCTTTAAAATAGCGCTCGATGATTTTGGAACCGGGGTATCTAACCTTGTGTGGCTTACAGAAATCAACTTTGATGTAATCAAGATAGATAAGGTATTTACCCAATCAATTACAGATGGTGTTAAGCAAAAAATGATTTTGGCGATAATGTCATTAGTCTCAGAGTTGAACCGAACTGTTATCTTTGAAGGGGTTGAAACTGTGGACGAGTACAATTTTATCGAGAGTCATAACCAGGATTACCAAATACAAGGGTGGTATTTTTATAAATCATTGTCTTTGCAAGAGTTACAAAGTGCTTTAGTTGGTAATGACAATGCTCAAACGCTCTAGACTTATTTTGCTGTTACACATTAGTATGTAACCGGCAATCAATGTAGAACAAAATGGCAAATAATGAAAATAGACAATGTGAACGCTCAAGATTACCCAGAGCTACTTGCTGTATGGGAAAACTCAGTACGAGCAACTCATGATTTTATAACAGAAGACGACATAGCCTTTTTTAAGCCAATCATCATTGAGCAGGCGTTTCCTAATGTGACTTTAAAGTGCATTAAGGATGAAAATAAAACAATTTTAGGATTCGTTGGCGTACATGAGTGCAAAATAGAAATGTTGTTTATTTTAAATGCCGCAAGAGGTAAGGCCATAGGTAAAGCCCTACTTAACTTTGCGGTTGAGCAATTAGCCGCCAACAAAGTGGATGTAAATGAGCAAAACCCACTTGCAGTTGGGTTTTATCAGCATATGGGTTTTAAAGTTGCCTCACGTTCCCCTTTAGATGATATGGGCAAGCCTTTTCCAATATTGCATATGGAGCTCGTGTAGGAACGGCTTCAGCCATGTAGGTCGCCATTTATGGCGACAAAACCTTGAACATTTTTCAAATTACGCGCTAAAGCACGACCTACAAACGCGCGAAACAAGTTTCACGCCTACGAAAGAAAACATTAGGCGCTAGGATTAAGGCTCTAGGACGCGATGTAAAATCGCTGCTACTTGTTCGGCGTTGAAACGCCTCCTACAAACTTTGCTCTCGTAACTCGCTAACTTTACTCTCGCAACTCGCTAACTCATAACTTATCTTTTGCTTAATTTAATGAACGCGATATGCTGATGTAACGAATAAAGCATTACATGGGAGTAGCAAATGAATCTCAATCAGGTGACGTTACCTGTAAAGGATATGAATGAAGCGGTAGCTTTTTACTTAACACTAGGAATGATTCAGATAGTAGATACACCGCATTACGCACGCTTTCAATGCCCAGATGGTGATGCTACATTTTCGCTGTCATTAGAAACTGAAGAGTTTAGTAATAGTGCGGTCATTTATTTTGAACATGAGCAGCTCGATGAGCTCTATGCAAGCCTTGTTAAAAAAGGTATTAGCTTTGAACAGCCGCCAACAGCCCAGCGTTATTTATGGACAGAAGCAATTCTAAAAGACCCATCAGGGAATAAAATTAAATTATATTGGGCCGGAGAAAACCGCTTAAACCCACCATGGAAGGTAGAAAAGCGAGGGTAAAAAAGGCGCTAGGGTCTAGGTCCTAGCGCCTAATAGCTAAAAACTATTATCTAAAAAGCTTAGCTCCAAAAACGTCACTGCTTTTCTTTCAGTAGTTGTTTGAGTTCAGCCATTTCAGCTTGTAGCTGAGCAATTTGCCCTTTGGTTGCAGGCATGTCGGCATCAGATGTTTGCTCTTCACGGGCGTTACGATGCTCTTCAGACATAACTTCTAAAATTGCACCAACCATCATGTTTAAAAATACAAAGGCTGTTAAGAAGATGAACGTTAGGTAGAAAATCCAGCTGAGTTCATACACAGCCATGGTTTCATACATAACATATGTCTTATATGCGTATATATTTGTTGACGAACTGACGGTTGGCTTGCAACTAATTGTATTT